>CAWVJY010000005.1:0-246645 GCA_963929915.1 Bacillota bacterium | reverse complement strand
CACTAGATCGCGTGTTATAAAGTTAGCAAACCAGTAAAAGGTCATTATACAAAAGTAAACTTAACTCCAAAAAAACATTTAAGAGAATTTAGAGTAGATTCTTTAGAAAATGTAAAAGTAGGAGACGAATTAAAAGCAGATATTTTTGTTGCAGGAGAAAAGTTAGATATTCAAGGAACTTCAAAAGGAAAAGGATTCCAAGGTGTTATTAAACGTCATGGACAATCTAGAGGACCAATGGGACATGGTTCTATGTATCATAGAAGACCAGGTTCAATGGGACCAACTTCTACTCCAGGTAGAGTTTTCAAAGGTAAAAAACTACCAGGACATATGGGTAACCAAACCATTACTATCCAAAACTTAGAAGTTATAAAAGTAGATTTAGATAAAAATGTTATTTTAGTAAAAGGTAGTGTACCAGGAGCAAAAGGTGCTATCTTAAAATTAAAAACAAGTGTAAAAAGTAAATAAGGAGGGAAAGACAAATGCCTAAAGTAGACGTATATGATGTAGAAGGTAAAAAAGTAAAAACTTTAGATCTTAAAGAAGAAGTATTTGGTTTAACACCAAATGAAGCAGTGGTACATAGCGTGTTAGTAAATTACCTTGCTAATCAAAGACAAGGTACACAAAGTACCAAAACAAGAGCAGAAGTTTCTGGTGGTGGTAGAAAACCATGGAGACAAAAAGGTACAGGTAGAGCAAGACAAGGAAGTATTCGTGCACCGCATTGGGTAGGTGGAGGAATCGCATTAGGACCAAAACCACGTTCTTACAATTATACTGTAAATAAAAAAGAAAAAAGACTTGCTATTAAATCATTATTAAGTTCAAAAGTATTAGAAAATGCATTAACTGTTGTTGATCATTTAGAATTAAAGAAATCAAAACAAAAGAAATGGCTAAAATTTTAAATAATTTAAAATTAGAAGGAAAAACAGTAATTCTATTACCAGAAGGTAATGAAAATGTACAAAAATCAGCAAGAAACATAGAAGGTGTAAAAACACTTAGAGTAGATACTATTAATGTATATGATTTATTAAAACATAAAAACCTAGTAGTAACAGAAGACACTGTTAAAAAATTAGAGGAGGTGTACGCTTAATGAAACCAGAAGATATTATTATAGCTCCAGTTATTACAGAAAAAAGTAATGATGAATTGCAAGCTGGAAAGTATACCTTTAGAGTAAACAAAAAAGCTACTAAAATTGATATTAGAAACGCAGTAGAAAAACTTTTTGAAGTAAAAGTTTTAGATGTTAACACAATGAGTGTTAAAGGAAAAGAAAAGAGAATGGGAAGAACATCTGGAAAAACTCCAGATTGGAAAAAAGCAATTGTTACAATTGACACTAACCCAGGAGATTTAAAATACATTGGAAAAGGCGGAAAAGAAGTAAAAGTTTCTAAGAAGTATAAAGATAGTATTGAACACTTCATGGGGGCTTAATATGAATTAAAATGAAAGTATATTTAGAAATAGTATAAAAGTAGACTTGCCTGAAACAGAACCAATATTTAAAAATGGAAAAGATAATGATATTGGAACTAGAATCTTAATAGGTATGCCAGAAGAAGAGCCTATTTTAAAAACAGGAAAAGATATTGAGAGATAACTCAGAAAATAAACTTTATCTGCCATACGGAGCAGGAAAAAATCCGTAAAAATATATAAAGAAAGCGAGGGAGAAATTTTCAAAAACGAGTATTACTAGGCAAACGAAAAAATATTGATGAGACTATACATATTGTATGTCGAAGAAATATTTTGAGTTTAACGACGTAAGACGAAGTTTTTCAAAATTTCGTAACAAAAATGGGAATGAAACACTTTAAACCATATACTCCATCAAGAAGAAATATGACTGTATCTACATTTGAAGAAATTACTAAAAAAGAACCAGAAAAGTCATTATTAGCTACTAAGAAGAAAAATGCTGGTAGAAACTCATATGGTAGAATTACAGTAAGACACCAAGGTGGAGGAAACAGACAAAAATATAGAATTATTGATTTTAAAAGAAACAAAGAAAACATGGAAGCAACTGTAATTGGAATCGAATATGATCCAAACAGAAGTGCAAATATTGCTTTAATTCAATATGAAGATGGAGAAAAAGCTTATATTTTAGCTCCAGTAGGATTAAAAGATGGAGACAAAGTAATTTCTGGTGACAAAGCAGATATCAAACCAGGAAACTGCATGAAAATTGAAAATATTCCAGTAGGTACCATGATTCATAATATTGAATTAAATCCAGGTCAAGGTGGAAAATTAGTTAGAGCTGCAGGTCAAGAAGCTCAATTAATGGCTAAAGAAGGAAAATATGCTCATGTTAGATTACCATCTGGAGAAATGAGACTAATAATGGCAGTATGTAAAGCTACAATAGGAACTGTAGGAAATACCGACCATGAAAATGTTAAAATTGGTAAAGCTGGTAGAACAAGACATATGGGAATTAGACCAACTGTTAGAGGATCTGTTATGAACCCAGTAGATCACCCACATGGTGGTGGTGAAGGTAAAGCACCTGTAGGACACGCAGGACCAATGACTCCTTGGGGCAAACCAGCTATTGGATATAAGACAAGAAAGAAAAATAAAATGAGTAATAAGTTTATTACAAAGAGAAGAAATAAGGAGGAAAAAGTAAATGTCAAGATCAAGTAAAAAAGTTCCATTTATTGCTCCTGAATTATTAAAAAGAGTAGAAGCAATGAATGCAAGTGGAAACAAAGAAGTTATTAAGACATGGTCAAGAGCTTCTACAATTTATCCACAAATGGTTGGACATACAATAGCTGTACATGACGGTAGAAAACATGTACCTGTATATATTACAGAAGAAATGATTGGACATAAATTAGGTGAATTTGCACCAACTAGAACATTCAAAGGTCATTCTGGAGATAAAACAACCACAACAAAATAGAATTTTGTTTTATAGAAGTTTTTAAAATAGATACGAAAACATTTCACAAAAATTTCTAATAAATTAAGAGAATAGGAGGAAAAGAAAGTGGAAGAAAAACAAGAAGTTATGGTTCAAACAGCTGAAGCAACTCTAAAATATGCTAGAATTTCTGCAAGAAAAGTAAAAATTGTAGCAGATTTAATGAGAGGAAAAGATATTGACGAAGCTTTAGCAATTGCAAAATTTGCACCAAAAGCATCTAGTGAAATTTTAGAAAAATTATTAAAATCAGCTATCGCAAATGCTGAAAATAACCATCACATGTCACATGAAAAATTATATGTTGCAGAAATTTATGCAAATCAAGGTCCAACTCTAAAAAGAATTAGACCAGCTGCAAAAGGTAGTGCAGTAAGAATTAGAAAAAGAACAAGTCATATTACAATCGTATTAAAGGAAAGAGATTAAGAAAGGAGGACTTAACACAATGGGACAAAAAATGGATCCTAACGGATTAAGAATTGGTATTATAAAAGACTGGAATTCTAAATGGTATGCAGATAAAAAGAATTTTAGTGATTACCTTGTAGAAGATCATAAAATCCGTGAATATGTTAAGAAAAAATATATGTTGCAGGTATTTCAAAAATTGAAATTGAAAGAACTGCCAAATTTGTAAGAGTAAATGTTTATACCGCAAAACCAAGGTTTAGTAATTGGAAAAGGTGGAAATCTTGCCGAAGTACTAAAAGCAGAACTTGAAAAAATGATTGGTTAAAACAGTAAATTTAAATATTGTTGAAGTAAAAAACATTGATTTAGATGCACTAAGTTAGTTGCAGAAAATATTGCCAGGACAACTCAGAAAGAAGATATTTCTTTCAGAAGAGCAATGAAACAATGTATGCAAAAAACAATGAAAGCAGGTGCTTTAGGTATTAAAACTTCTGTATCTGGAAGACTTGGTGGAGCAGATATGGCTAGAACAGAATTTTATAAAGAAGGAACTATTCCACTTCAAACTTTAAGAGCAGATATTGATTATGGATTTGCAGAAGCAGATACCACATATGGAAAAATCGGTGTTAAAGTTTGGATTTATAAAGGAGAAATTCTTCCAGCTAAAAAGAAGCAAAAGGAAGGAGGAGAAGCATAATGCCATTAATGCCAAAAAGAACAAAATATAGAAAACAACAAAAAGGTAGAGTAAGAGGAAAAGCAACAAGAGGTAACAAAGTAACAGACGGAGAATTTGGATTACAAGCTATGGAAATTGGACTAATTACTTCTAACCAAATTGAAGCAGCCCGTGTTGCAATGACTCGTTATATTAAAAGAGGTGGAAAGGTTTGGATTAAAATCTTCCCAGACAAACCAATGACATCTAAGCCAATTGGTACTCGTATGGGTAAAGGTAAAGGTGCAGTAGAATATTGGGTAGCTGCTGTAAAACCAGGTAGAGTAATGTTTGAAATTGCTGGTGTACCAGAAGAACTAGCAAAAGAAGCATTAAGACTAGCAGGAAATAAGCTATCTGTTAAATGTAAGTTTGTCAAAAGAGAAACTGAAAACGTAGGTGGTGATAATGATGAAGATTAATAAAATAAATGAAATGTCTTCACCAGAACTAGAAAAAGAATTAGGAGAACTAAAAAATGAGTTGTTTAAACTAAGATTTAGCTTAGCAACAAATGGATTAGATAATCCTATGAAAATTAGAGAAGTGAGAAAAGACATTGCAAGAATTAAAACTGTTTTAAGACAAAGAGAATTAAAGGAGGGTAAAAACTAATGGGAGAAAGAAACCTTCGTAAAGTAATGGTTGGTACAGTTGTTTCTGATAAAATGGATAAAACAGTAGTTGTAGCTGTTGAAGATAAAGTTATGAACAAAATGTATGGAAAAATTCAAAAAAGAACTTATAAACTAAAAGCTCATGATGAAAACAACGAATGCCAAACAGGTGATAAAGTTAAAGTAATGGAAACAAGACCACTTTCTAAAGATAAAAGATTTAGAGTTGTGGAAATTGTAGAAAAAGCAGTTATTAAATAGTAGAAAACTTAAATAAAGTAGGAAAAAGGAGGAAAATAAACCATGGTACAACAACAAAGTATTTTAAAAGTTGCTGATAATACAGGTGCAAAAGAAATTATGTGTATCAGATGTTTAGGTGGTTCCTATAGAAAATATGCGGGAATTGGTGACATTATTGTTGCTTCTGTTAAAACAGCTACACCTGGTGGCGTTGTTAAAAAAGGTGATGTTGTAAAAGCAGTTGTAGTAAGAACAAAAAAGCCTGTTAGAAGAGCAGATGGTTCTTATTTAAGATTTGACGAAAATGCAGCTGTTATTATAAGAGATGATAAAACACCAAGAGGAACTCGTATCTTTGGACCAGTAGCTAGAGAATTAAGAGATGGAGATTATATGAAGATTTTGTCTTTAGCTCCAGAAGTTTTATAAAAAATAAATAAAAAACTTCGTCTTGCGTTGTCAAGCGTCAGAAAAAATCCTTCGATATACAAAATGTATAATCTCATGATTTTTTCTTAGCTTTCCTAGCAATACTCGTTTTTAATTTATTTTAAACAATTACTAAATTTGAAATCCTAGAAGAAGAGGTGAAAATAGAAAATGAAAATCAAAAAAGGTGATACTGTTCAAGTTTTATCTGGAAATGATAAAGGAAAAAAAGGTGAAGTTTTAGAAGTAATTCCTAAAACTCAAAAAATCATTGTAAAAGGTGTAAATGTTCGTAAAAAACATGTTAAACCTAGAAAACAAGGAGAAGAAGGCGGAATTATTCCAGTAGAATGTAGCATACATAGCAGTAAAGTAAATGTAGTATGCCCTAAATGTGGAAAACCAGCTAGAGTTGGTTATGTTATGGAAGGCGATACTAAAGTACGTGTTTGCAAAAAATGTGGAAATAAATTAAAGTAGAAAGGAGGCCATATAAGACTTATGGAAATATTAAAAGAACAATATCAAAAAGAAGTTGTACCAGCATTAATGAAAAAATTTAACTATAGTTCTATTATGGAAGTTCCAAAATTAGAAAAAATAGTAATCAATGTTGGTTTAGGAGATATGAAAGAAAATCCAAAAGCACTAGATAATACAATGAATGATTTAACAATTATTACAGGTCAAAGACCAATTGTAACAAAGGCAAAGAAGGCAATTGCAGCTTTCAAAATAAGAGAAGGTGTTAATATTGGATGCAAAGTTACATTAAGAAGTGGAAAAATGTATGATTTCGCATACAAACTATTTAATGTAGCATTACCAAGAGTAAGAGATTTCAGAGGAGTTTCTAACCATTCTTTTGATGGAAGAGGAAATTACTCTATGGGAATTAAAGAACAATTAATTTTCCCTGAAATTGAATATGATAAAATTGATAAAATTAGAGGTATGGATATTATATTCGTTACTACTGCTAAAACAGATGAAGAAGCAAAAGAATTACTTTCTTTATTAGGAATGCCATTCCAAAACTAAAAAGTAGTAGGGTAGAATAGAAAGGAGAAATTCATGGCTAAAAAGTCTTTAAAAGTAAAACAACAAAAAGAGCAAAAATATAAAACTAGAGAATATAACCGTTGTAAAATTTGTGGAAGACCACATGCTTATATTAGAAAGTTTGGAATTTGCCGTGTTTGTTTTAGAGAATTAGCACATAAGGGAGAAATTCCGGGAGTTAAGAAAGCAAGCTGGTAAAATTTGCTCCAAAATCAGCAGTCTACGTCGCCAGAACTACATAAAAATTTCTTCAATATACAAAAGTATAATTTCAGAAATTTTTATTTGTTCGCCTAGTATCCTACTAATTTTGAAGCAAATTAGAAAGAAAAATCTAAAATAACGATAAAACTTAATTCTAATAATAAAAATAAACTAAGAAGGAGGGAATTAATTTGAATACAATCGATCCAATTGCAGATATGTTAACAAGAATTAGAAATGCAAATAGTCAAAAACATAAAACAGTAGATATTCCAGCATCTAACATGAAAAAGGCTATTGCTAGTATCTTATTTCAAGAAGGATATATTGCAGCTTATGAAGAGATTAATGAAAACAGTCAAGGTGTCATTCGTATTACCTTAAAATATGATGAAAAAGGAAATAGAGTAATTGATGGTTTAAAAAGAATTAGTAAACCAGGATTAAGAGTATATGCTCAAAAAGATGAATTACCACAAGTTCTAAATGGTTTAGGAATTGCTTTAATTTCTACATCAAAAGGAATTAAAACAGATAGAGAAGCAAGAAAAGAAGGACTAGGTGGAGAAGTATTAGCTTATGTTTGGTAATTTTGAAAATAGAGAGAACAAATAGCAAAAAGAAGGAGGGAAAATGAAACCATGTCAAGAATAGGAAATAAACCTATTACAGTACCAGATGGTGTAGAAGTTACATTAAACGAAAATCATATTACTGTAAAAGGACCAAAAGGAACTTTACAAAAAGAACTTCATAAAAATATGAAAGTGACATTAGATGGAAATACTATTACAGTAGTAAGACCAAATGATGAACCTGAAAATAGAAGCTTACATGGATTAACAAGAACTTTAATTAATAACATGATTGAAGGAGTTGTTCATGAATTTAAAAGAGAATTAGAAATTAATGGTGTTGGATATAGAGCACAGAAAAAAGGAAATCAATTAGTAATGAGCTTAGGATATTCTCATCCTGTAGAAATTGATCCACCAGAAGGAATCAGTTTTGATTTAACAGATGCAAACCATATTACTGTAAGAGGAATTGATAAAGAATTAGTAGGTCAAACTACTGCTGTTATCAGAACCAAAAGACCACCAGAAGTATATAGAGGAAAAGGTATTAAATATGCTGAAGAGCATATTAGACGTAAGGAAGGTAAGTCTGGTAAAAAATAAAAATTTAAGTGAAAAACTTCGTCTTGCGTTCTTGAACTTCATAAAAATTTTTTCGATATACTATATGTATAATCTCAAAAATTTTTATTCGTTCGCCTAGCAATACTCGTTTTTGACTTAAATTTCAGAAATAGATTCTAAAAAACTATAAAATAGTAGAATTCCTAATTAAATAAAAGCTGAAACGATAAAGCATAAAATAATAAAACAGTAGAAGTGAAAATTGCTAGAATTAAAAACTAGTAGAAAGGAGAAAAGGATGATTAAGAAAATCAATAGAAAAGAAGAAAGACAAAGAAGACATACAAGAGTACGTAATAAAATTTCTGGAACCCCAGAACGTCCAAGATTATGTATCTTTAGAAGTAATAACAATCTTTATGTTCAAGTAATTGATGATGTTGCAGCAAATACTTTAGTATCAGCTTCTACTTTAGATAAAGAAGTAAAAGAAAAACATGCTAACAAACAAGCTGCAAAAGAAGTGGGAGCCTTAATTGCAAAAAGAGCTTTAGAAAAAAATATTAAAGAAGTTGTTTTTGATAGAGGTGGATACATTTATCATGGTGTTGTAAAAGAATTAGCAGAAGCTGCAAGAGAAGCAGGTCTTGTATTCTAAAAAGTAGATAAGGAGGGAAAATAAAGTGCAATCAGAAAATACATCAGAATTAAAAGAAAAAGTAGTTGCAATTAATAGAGTTGCTAAAGTTGTAAAAGGTGGTAGAACCTTTAGATTTAGTGCTGTTGTAGTTGTAGGTGACGAAAATGGTCATATTGGTGTAGGAAATGGAAAAGCTGCTGAAGTTCCAGACGCTATTAAAAAAGCAATTGAAGAAGCAAAGAAAAATTTAGTAGAAGTTCCAGTAGTAGGAACAACCATTCCACATGAATATGTAGGAAAATTTGGAAGTGCTAGTGTTATTTTAAAACCAGCATCAGAAGGTACTGGAGTTATTGCTGGAGGTAGCGTAAGACCAGTATTAGAGCTTGCAGGTTATAAAGATATTAGAACAAAAGTAATAGGAACCAATAATCCTAGAAACGTTGTTTATGCAACTCTACAAGGACTAAAAAGTATGAAAACTGCAGAACAAGTTGCTAAAAAAAGAGGTAAAACAGTAGCAGAAATTTTATAGAAAAGAAAAATTAAAATAGGAGGTGTGGATTACAAAATGAAATTAGACGAATTAAAACCAGCACAAAAAACAAAAACAAGAACAAGAGTTGGTCGCGGTGTAGGTTCAGGTCTTGGAAAAACCTCTGGAAGAGGACATAAAGGACAAAAAGCAAGAAGTGGTGGAGGAGTAAGACGTGGATTTGAAGGTGGTCAAACTCCACTATATAGAAGATTACCAAAAAGAGGATTTACTAATATTCATGCAAAAAATTATACAGAAGTAACACTTACCATGCTTAATAAATCAAGCAAAGAAGATATTACTGCTGAAAGTTTAATCGAAGATGGAATTATACGTAAAGCAAATGATGGTATTGTAATTCTTGCTACAGGTAATTTAGACAAAAAAGTAAATGTAAAAGCCGTAAAATTTACTAAAGCCGCAAAAGAAAAAATTGAAGCTTTAGGAGGAAAGGCTGAGGTGATTTAATTGTTTAAAACAATAGTAAATGCATTTAAAACACCAGATGTTAGAAAAAGAATTTTATATACCTTACTATTAATTGTTATTTTTAGATTTGGTTGTTTTATTACCATCCCGGGTGTAGATACCGTTGCTTTAAATGAAGCAATGTCCAGTTCTACTAATGGAATGGTAGGATTAATTGACTTAATTTCAGGTGGAGCTTTTTCAAGATTTTCCATTTTTGCAATGTCAATTACACCATATATTACAGCATCTATTGTAATTCAATTGTTAGGAATGGTAATACCTTCTTTAGAAAGACTTATGAAAGAAGGTGGAGAAGAAGGTAGAAATAAAATGAATAGATATACCAAACTATTAACAATAGTTCTTGCCTTAATAGAAGGAATTGGATTATATCTATCTTACAAATCTTCTGGAATTTTCGTTGGAGATGGTTTCTTAACTGGTTTCACAGTAGTACTTTCTCTAATGACAGGTACAGCACTTTTAATGTGGCTAGGAGAACAAATTACTAATAAAGGAATTGGAAATGGTATTTCCATGATTATCTTTGTAGGTATTATTTCAGGTCTACCAAGTGCTGTTACAATGATTTGGAATTTAATCTTTGGAACAGGAGCATTTAGTACAACAGGTTTATTAACTGCTTTAGGAATTATTGTTGGTGCAATTGTCCTAATTGCAGGAGTTGTATTTGTTCAACAAGCAGAGAGAAGAATTCCAGTACAATATGCTAAAAAAGTAGTAGGAAGAAAAATGGTAGGTGCACAAAATACACATATTCCATTAAAACTAGCAATGGCAGGAGTTATGCCAATCATTTTTGCATCTTCTTTTATGACATTTCCTGCTATGATTATCCAAATGTTTATACCAGATATAGCAAGTCAAAGTGGATTCTGGGCAGTAATTTATAATTTTTCAATTGCAACATCATCCTCAGCTGTGCCAGTAGGATACACTATTGCAAATGCAATTGTATATTTATTACTAATTCTAGGATTTACATTCTTCTATACTTATGCAACATTTAATCCAGCAGAAGTAGCAAATAATATTAAGAAAAATGGAGGATTTATTCCAGGAATTAGAGCTGGAAAACCAACTGCACAATATTTATCATCTGTTATGTCAAAATTATTGTGGTTTGGTGGACTATTCTTAGCATTAATTGCTATTTTACCAATGCTTGTAAGATTTATACCAAATGTAGACCTAGCATTTGGTGGAACATCTATCTTAATTGTTGTAGGTGTAGCACTTGAGATGGTACAACAATTAGAATCTTTACTTGTTATGAGACATTATAAAGGATTTTTAGATTAAATAAAAAAAATAAGCAAATTCGGACGGACAGTAAATTTACTAGTTCGTCCAAAATGCTATGGAAGGGAGAACTAAAAATGTATATTGTTATGTTAGGGGCTCCAGGAAGCGGGAAAGGAACTACCGCTAAGATATTAGCAAAAAAAACAAATTTACCACATATTTCAACAGGAGATATGTTTCGTGAACAAATAAAAAAAGATACAGAGCTTGGAAAATTGGCAAACAGCTATATTTCCAAAGGACAACTTGTTCCAGATGAAGTAACTATTCATATTGTAGAAGATAGGCTAACTTGGGAAGATGCCCAAAATGGTGTTATTTTAGATGGCTTTCCAAGAACTTTGGAACAAGCTAAAGCATTAGACGAAATATTAGAAAAGCAAGCAAAAAAAGTAGATATTGTACCAGAATTAATTATATCAGATGATGTTATTATTGATAGAATTTTACATAGAGCAACTTGTTCTAATAAAGAATGTGGAGCAATTTATAATACAAAATTTAAACCACCAAAGGTAGAAGGAATTTGTGATATTTGTGGTTCTGCATTAGTTACCAGAACAGATGACAATAGAGAGACAATTCAAAACAGATTAGAGGTATATAGAAACAATTCAAAAGACCTTATTTCTTATTATCAAGAAAAAGGAGTACTTGTTTCCATTGAGCCAGAAGATCCAACTGCAGAAAATGCTTCTGAACAAGTAGTAAATAAGATTTTGGAACTTATGAGGGATTAATTATTATAATTCATTAAAATAAATGTTATGTATTTCTTTTTATTACATCCAAAAACTATGAACAAACTGTAAAAACTTCGTTTAACAGTTTGTAGCTTGTCGGTCCCAACCTTTAGAAGTACTTAAAAAGAAATATATGACATTATAAATTAAAAATATAAATTACAAAATAGGAAAATAAAAAAGGAAGTAAGAAAATTGGTAACAATTAAATCACAAAAAGAAATAGAAAAAATGGAAGAGGCATGCAAAATTACTGCCATTGTTTATCAAGAACTTGAAAAATATATAAGACCAGGCCTTACTACAATGGATTTAGACCATTTTGCAGAAAAAATTATTAGACAATATGATGCAATACCAGCACAAAAAGGATATCCAAGTGGAGAAAAGGGAGTACCTGCTTTCCCAGGAACTTTGTGTGTTTCTATTAATGATGAAGTTATTCATGGAATTCCATCTAACAAAGTGGTTATCCGTGATGGAGATGTGGTAAGCATTGACTTAGTAGTATATAAAAATGGATTTCATGGAGATGCTGCAAGAACTTTTATTGTAGGAGAAGCAAGCAAAGAAAAGCAAAGATTAGTAGATATTACAAAACAAGCTTTTTTTGAAGGAATTCAATATGCAATAAAAGGAAATCGTATTGGTGACATTTCTCATGCTATTGGAGAATTTGTAGAAAAAAATGGATATAATGTAGTAAGAGAGTTTCAAGGACATGGTATTGGTGAAGAAATGCATGAAGATCCTGGAATTCCAAACTATGGAAAAGCAGGAAAAGGAATACGACTAGAACCTGGCATGACTCTAGCAGTAGAGCCTATGGTTATGGCAGGAAAACCTAATATTTGTGTTTTAGATGATGGATGGACCATAGTAACAGAAGATGGTTCTTTAGCAGCTCATTATGAAAATACAATTTTAATTACAGAAAAAGAGCCAAAAATATTGACATTATTGTAAAAATAAGGTATACTATATTAGATATTGTGCCTAAGTAGCACAATTGAATTTTTCTAAATTTTAAAAGCAAAATAAAATTACAGAAAAACTAAAAAAGCAAATCAAAATATTAGATATTAAATGAAATAAAGAAAAATTCAAAAGTTTTATGGAGGAAATTATGTCAAAAGAGGATGTTATAGAAGTAGAAGGTACTGTTGTAGAAGCATTACCAAATACCAATTTTAAAGTAGAATTAGAAAATGGACATCAAATTTTAGCTCATATTTCTGGAAAATTGAGAATGAATTATATTAAAATTCTTCCAGGAGATAAAGTAAAAGTAGAATTATCACCATATGATTTAACCAAAGGTCGTATCACATGGAGAGCAAAATAATAAAAAATAGTATGCTAAAAGAAGAGGTGAAAAAAATGAAAGTAAGACCATCAGTAAAGCCTATGTGCGAAAAATGCAAAGTTATTAAAAGAAAAGGGGTTATTAGAGTAATTTGCGAAAACCCAAAACACAAACAAAGACAAGGGTAATTTAAAACAAGCATATAACACAAGTCATTGAAAATAGCGGCTGTAAGAAAACGGTTTGTTTTCTTAAACATTTTTAAGATTTGTGTTTATATATATGTCTATGAATATTATTGATTGGTTATGATAAACCAATGCATTTCACCAATAATGGTAGTAGATAACATTAACTTAAAAACAAAATAAATAGCAAAATAAAAACTATGGAGGTGCAAAGAAAAATGGCTCGTATAGCAGGAGTTGATTTACCTAGAGAAAAAAGAATAGAAATTGGTTTAACTTATATCTATGGTATTGGATTAACAAGCTCTCAAAAAATATTAGCAAAGGCAAATGTTAACCCAGACATTAGAGTAAAAGACTTAACTGATGACCAAGTACAAGCAATTAGAAATGCAATGGAAGGTTATACAGTAGAAGGTGACTTACGTAGAGAAGTTGCTCTAAATATTAAAAGACTAACCGAAATTGGATGCTATAGAGGTATGAGACATAGAAGAGGTCTTCCAGTTAGAGGACAAAGAACAAAAACCAATGCTCGTACAAGAAAGGGTCCTAGGAAGTTAGTTAGTAAGAGCAAAAAAGCCTAACCGAATTAATGAAAAGCTGCGTATTGCGTTGTCAAGCGTCGCATAAAATTTTTTCGATATACAACTCGTATCATCTCAAAAATTTTAGCTAGCTTTCTTAGCACTACTTGCTTTTGATTAATTCTATAAAATAGTAAAGCCAGAAAGAATGAGGAGGGAATAAGAAAAAATGGCAACAAAAAATGTAACGAAAAAAACAGTTACTAGAAGAAGAGATAGAAAAAATATTGAAAAAGGAATGGCTCATATTCATTCTAGTTTTAATAATACAATTGTTACAATCACAGATGTTCAAGGAAATACACTTTCTTGGGCAAGTGCAGGAGAACTTGGATTTAAAGGTTCTAGAAAAAGTACACCATTTGCAGCTGGAGAAGCAGCAGAAACTGCAGCAAAAGCAGCAATGGAACATGGACTAAAAACAGTAGAAGTTTTTGTAAAAGGACCAGGTTCTGGTCGTGAAGCAGCAATTAGGTCATTACAATCAGCCGGTTTGGAAATTAGCTCTATTAAAGATGTTACTCCAATACCACATAATGGTTGTAGACCACCAAAAAGAAGAAGAGTATAGAATAGAAAGAAAGGTGAAAAAGAAAAATGGCAAGATATAAAGACGAACAATGTCGTATTTGTCGTAGAGAAGGACAAAAATTGTTCTTAAAAGGATCAAGATGTTATACAGATAAATGCAGTATTTCTAGAAGAAATTATGCCCCAGGACAAAATGGTCAAAAAAGAAAGAAACTTTCTGAGTATGGTACTCAGTTAAGAGAAAAACAAAAAACAAAAGCTTTTTATGGCGTAAGTGAAAAACAATTTAGAAAATATTTTGATATGGCATCTGCTACAAAAGGAAAAACAGGTGATGTATTATTACAAATTCTAGAGTCAAGATTAGATAATGTTATTTATCGTTTAGGCTATGGAACTTCCAGAGCACAAGCAAGAATGTTAGTTACCCATGGAGCATTTGCAGTAAATGGTAAAAAAGTAGATATACCATCTTATTTAATAAAAGCAGGGGATATTATTACTGTTAGAGAAACTAGAAAAGACAATGGCGTTATCAAATTAAATGTTGAAGAAAATGCAGCAAGACCAGTGCCAGAATGGCTAGAAAAAGATGCTAAAAGCTTAACTGGAAAAATTGTAAGATTACCAGTTAGAGAAGACGTTGATCTTCCAGTTGAAGAACATTTAATAGTAGAGCTTTACTCTAAATAATAACTAGAAGTTAGAATATAGAATGTAATAAATTTATTTATAAAAAAACATAAATTTTAACATGAAATAAAGATGAAGTAGGGTGAAAGTTAAAAAGAGTAAAATCATATTTAACTACCAGTCTCTAACTTCTAAAAATTAGGAGGTAAATAATGATAGAATTTGAAAAGCCAAATATTAAATGCTTAGAAATGGATGCAGATAAACATTATGCTAAATTTGTATGTGAACCATTGGAAAGAGGATATGGAGTAACCATTGGAAATTCTCTAAGAAGAATTTTATTATCTTCTCTTCCAGGAAGTGCAATTACTAGCGTAAAAATTGATGGAGTATTACATGAATTTTCTACCATTCAAAATGTAGTAGAAGATGTTCCAGAAATTATTATTAATTTAAAAAGTGTTAGCTTAAAACAAGACAAAAATGAAGAAAAAATCTTAAGGGTAGACTTTAAAGGTCCAGGAGAATTAAAAGCTGGAGATATTGTTACAGACGGAACTGTAGAAATTTTAAACCCAGATTTACATATTGCAACAGTAGCAGAAGGTGGACATTTAGTAATGGAATTAACTAGCAATATGGGTAGAGGTTATAATACTGCAGAAAAAAATAAAAAGCCTGAACAAGCTTTAGGAGTACTACCAATTGATTCTATTTATACACCTGTTAAAAAAGTAAACTATGCAGTAGAAAATACTAGAGTAGGACAAATGGTAGATTATGACAAACTAACAATCGAAGTTTGGACCAATGGAGGTTTAACTCCAGACGAAGCACTAAGCTTAGCTGCAAAAGTAATGACAGGACATTTAGAATTATTTATAGATTTATCAGAAGCTACTAAAAACACACAAGTAATGGTAGAAAAAGAAGAATCTAAGAAAGAAAAAGTACTTGAAATGTCAATAGAAGATTTGGAGTTATCTGTAAGATCATTCAATTGCTTAAAAAGAGCAGGAATTTCAACAGTAGAAGACTTAACCAATAAAACAGAAGCAGACATGATGAAAGTAAGAAATCTTGGTAAAAAATCTTTAGATGAAGTAACAAATAAATTACATTCTCTAGGTTTAGACTTTGCCAAAGAAGAAGAATAAGATTAGAAAGATTAAGGAGGGAAAATAAGCTGTGGCAACAGATAGAAAATTAGGTAGACCAACCGATATTAGATTAGCAATGCTTAAAACTTTAACAACTGACCTTATTTTACATGAAAAAATCGAAACAACTGAAAGCCGAGCAAAAGAAGTAAAAGCAATTGTAGATAGTTTAATTTCTTTAGCAGTAAAAGAAAAAGATAATTATACTATGGTAGATGTAAAAGTTTCTAAAGCAAAACTAGATAGCAAGGGAAATAAAGTAACCGAACTTGCAAAAAGCAAAAATGGTAAAGAATATTTAAAAGTAGTAAAAGAAACAACTACAGAAAAAAGACAAAAAGATATGCCATCTAGATTAAATGCTAGAAGAAAAATGATGAAGATGGTAAATAAAGTAAAAGACAGCGAAGGTAACAATATAGATTTAACAACAAAATTATTTAATGAAATTGCTCCTAAATATGAAGGAAGAGTTGGAGGATATACAAGTATTCTTAAAGTTGGACCAAGAAGAGGGGACAATGCAGAAGTTGTTATTCTAAAACTAGTTTAATTTTATTTGCTCTAATATAAAAATAACTTACTATAAAGGCAATTAGTATATTTAAAACATAAAATAGAACTTTAACATGTGCCTTGATGAAAGGAATATTAGTAAATATGGAAATAGCAAAATATATTGTATTAGTTATATATGTCATTGTATGTATTGCCTTAATTATATTAGCAACCATACAAAACAAAGAAAAATCAGGAGCTTCGGGAACAATTACAGGTTCTTCTACCAATAATTTTTATGAGCAAAATAAGGGAAGAACCAAAGAAGGTAAGCTAAAAAAATGGACAATTATTTTAGGAATTTTGTTTGTATTATTAGCAGTTGCCTTAGGTATCCTATATTTAGTATAAAATAAAATAGAAGAAAGTGGCAAATTGCCACTTTTCTTTTTTGGGGACGGTTCTCAGTGGCCCCTACAGGGGCCACTTGGGACACTTCAGCTAACGACCAACGGGACTGTCCCAAGTGGTTGATTTTTGACCAAAAAGGACCGTCCCTAATGGCTGAAAAGGAAAAGAGGAGAGAATGAAAAAGAAAAAAGAGTTAAAAGGAATTTTTAGAGGAAATCAAAAAGGTTTTGGTTTTGTTAAAATAGAAAATATGGAAAATGAAATCTATGTATCTAGAGGGGATACCAAAGATGCAATAGATGGTGATGAAGTAATTGTAAAATTACTAGAAAATCAAAGTAGAGAAGATAAAAATCCAGAAGGAAAGATAGTAAAAGTAGTATCTCATAGTAGAGACACGATAGTAGGAACTTTTCAGAAAAGTAAAAACTTTGGTTTTGTTGTGCCAAATGATAAGAAAATGAATACAGATATTTATGTTTCTAAAAAAAATAGTAAAAAGGCAAAAAATAATCAGAAAGTAGTAGTACAAATTACAAAGTATCCACAAGGTAATAAGTCAGCAGAAGGAAAAATTATAGAAATTATTGGACATATCAATCAAGCAGGTGTGGACATGCTATCACTTATCAAAGAATATAATTTATCTTATGAATTTCCAGAAAAAGTAATAGAGGAAGCAAAATCTTTAAAGCAAGAAATTGCTAAAAAGGATATACCAAACCGTTTAGATTTAAGAGAAAAAGAAATTTTTACAATTGATGGCGAAGATGCTAAAGATTTGGATGATGCAGTAGCAGTAGAAAAATTAGAAAACGGAAATTATTTATTAAATGTTTCTATTGCAGATGTTAGCTATTATGTAAAGGAAAATTCTTTGTTAGATAGAGAAGCTATTATAAGAGGAACTAGCATCTATATGTTAGACAGAGTCATTCCTATGCTACCAAAGGAACTATCAAATGGTATTTGTAGTCTAAATCAGGGAGAGGACCGTTTTGCGATTACTGTTCTTATGGAAATTGACACACACGGAAAAGTGATATCTTCTGATGTGAAAAAGAGTATGATTCATGTTACTAGAAGAATGAGCTACAAAGAAGTACAGGCTATTTTAAATACAATAGAACCTAAAAATTGCCCTGAAAAATTAAAAAATGGTAGTTTGTCAGAAAATCAATATGAACCAAAAACAAATGCAACAGAAATTTTACCTAAAAAACAAAAAGAAAAATTATTGAAAGAATGTCAAAATTATGTAACACATTTTTTAAATATGGCAGAATTGGCAAGAATTTTAAAGCAAAGAAGACAAATGGCAGGAAGTTTAAATTTAGATATTCCAGAAAGTAAAATTATTCTAAATGAAAATGGAATTGCAGTAGATGTACAAAAATATGAACATTATTTTTCTAACGAAATCATAGAACAATTTATGCTAACAGCAAATGAGACCATTGCTGAAAAATTTTATTGGCTAGAGGCACCATTTATTTATCGTGTACATGAAGAGCCAGATTTAGATAAAGTAAAAGAATTAAATCAATTTTTATGGAGTTTGGGTTATAAAATTAAACCTGTACAAGAACAAATATATCCAAAAGCATTTGCACAGGTATTAGAAAAAGTGCAAGGAAAAAAAGAAGAAAGAATAGTTTCTAATTTAATTTTACACACTTTAAAAGTAGCAAAATATGAAGCAGAAAACAAAGGACATTTCGGAATTGCAAGTAAATATTATTGTCATTTTACATCTCCAATTCGTAGATACCCAGACTTGTTTATCCATAGAATCATTTCTAAATATTTAGAAAACAACTATCAATTACAACCTGAAGAAATAGAAAAATATAACGAGCAAGCAATAAAATATGCACAAAGTTCATCTGAAACAGAAAAAATAGCACAAAAAGTAGAACGTGAAGCAGAAGATATGAAAAAAGCAGAATTTATGCAAGATAAAATCGGAGAAGAATTTGATGGTATTATTTCTAGCGTTACTTCTTTTGGAATTTTCGTAGAATTAGAAAACACGGTAGAAGGCTTAATCAGATGGGAAGACTTAGGTGATGAATACTTTATTTTCGACGAAAAAACCAAAACTGCAGTAGGCGAAAAAACAAAAACAAAATATCAAATAGGAATGCCTATTCACATTCAAGTAATTCGAGCAGACAAAAACACAAGAGAAATTGACTTTCGACCAACGGGGACGTTCCTTTTTGGCTGATTTTCGACCATTAGGGACGTTCCTTTTTGGTTAATTTTCAACCAAAAGGGACACTCCTATTACTTTAAATTGTAAGGACCGTCCCAAGTAGCTGATTTTCAGCCCAAAAGGACTGTCTCCGTTGGTTAAATTAAACCTAACTTGTTAAAAATGCAAAAACAGGAAAGACGAAACCTACTATAGAAAGCAAAAGGAGAGTAATTCCTCCTGCCTTATTTTTATTTATTCTTATTTCATAAATACTGTAAGCTGCACTTTCTACAAAAGCAAAGGCTGTTAATAAAATAACTAATATAAGAGTAACCATTTTTCCTTTCGTAATATCCTTTCTAAGCTAAATTCTAATCTAAATTCTAATCAAAATTCTAAGCTAAATTCTAAGCTAAATTCTAATTTTAATTTTAATCTTAATGTAATTTTTAATTTTTAATTTTAGCTTTTCATTTCTTATCTTATTATCCTATGCACCACTTAATAAAAAGCTAGATTCTATTTCTGTATTAACATTTACCTGAAAGAAAGAGTCTTGGTAACGTTCTAACCAGTGATAATTCATAAAATCCGTACTGGTTCGAAATTGGCTTAAAGCATATTTCCCAATGCCTGCAATATCTGAATGAAATTCTTTTGCTGTTTTATATAGATAATTGGAAATCTGTTTTTCTAAATAAGTAGAAGCCGAATTTTCTAAGGTTGTAATTTGTTCTTCTGTCATTTCACTTGAAATTTCATCAACAGAGGAAATTCTTGCATTAGTTCTTACATGTATTATAACATATGGAGATCCGTTTAAAATAGATACTTTAATTTCAGGTTTAGCATATAAAGTTAAATATAAATCCACAGTTTTCATTTCATTATTAGGATTAGGAACAGAGATATTACAACTTTTTAAATTATTAGTAACAATTAAGTGGCACATGGTTTCTATAGCAGATAATTCTCCTACTAATTCATCTTCTTTAAAAACAGCAAGACCTATATTCTTAATACCACTGGTTGCTTTTAAAACTTCTTCTTCTGAAGAAGATGAGGAAGAACTAGAAGAACCAGAGTCGCCAGAAGAACTGCCACTAGAACTAGCAGACTCTTCAGAATTATCGCTACTGCTAGAAGATGAAATAGTATCTCCGCAAAATAGCAACAGGTTCACAAGTAGTGCAGGTTAATGTTCTAAAAAAGTCTCCTAATTGAATATTTGCCGTATACCCTGTATATTCACTAGAGCGAGGAAGTGTTTCATAAAATTTAGCTACTAAATTTTCTAAGCTAGGCTTGACACTTTTAATATATTCTTCAGCCTGTGAAATAGAAATAATGACATTAGTATCAGGCCTTAATTGGACTTTGTTCATTAAACTGTAAATTTCTTCACCAATTCCTTGAGAAGCAAGTTCCTCCGAGAAAACAATAATTTTGCAATGAGATAAACTAATTTCTTTACTAATAACTGTGTTCATTAAGTTAAGAGCTGTATCAATAGAATTTGCTTCTACACTATCTACAACAGAAGGAGTAGCTTCTCCGGCTCCACTTTCGCTAGCAGCACTAAGAGTAGTAAATTGAAAAGTTACTCTTAAATGATAATTATCTCCTTTATCAATTCCAAGGGCAACAGCATATGCTAAATCATCTACACTTTGGACATTGTGTGTTCCTGTAAAACCAATAGAAAAGATGATACCAATGATTAAAACTACTAAATAGTTAACCCATTGTTTTTTCAATATCTACCACTCCTTTCTTTTTCTGTATCCAGTGATACTTTAAGTTTGCCAATAACAAAATGCTAAGTCCAACCATAAAAATAAGTATGATAATAATATATTTGTAAACAGTGTTTTCTAAAAAGTTAACTTGTTGCATGTTTTCCGGAAGTAAGCTAATTCCAAAAATTAAGGTTGCAAATAAAGAAACATACCATTTTGTGTATTGCATATTCGTTATCTTTTGAAAAATATTAGTCATAAAATAAAATGCAATACATAAGTACGACACAACAGATAAAATCCAAATAAGTAAAAATACAGCATCTAACCTTTGAAAAAATCTACCGAACTCAATAAATCTAGAAGCTAAATAAAGTGGAAAAATTTCTTCTGTAGTAGTAAAAAAAGGAAACATAAATAAAAGGGTGGCCACACTAATTAGTAAATAAAAAGCAGAAATACCAATAGAAGCAAAAGCAACTTTGGAATATCCTTTTTGGTCTTTTAAATGTGGTGGAAGAAGATATAAATAACTAATACCACTAAAAGCAAATAAATTGCTAAGCCCACTAAAAAAAGTAGGAATCCATCCATTGCCAAGCAAAGGAAACATTCTTTCTATTGTGAAATTATCTAAGTTGGCTATAAAAATAAACAAAATGCTAAGTAAAACAATAGGCACAAAGAATAAATTAGAGCGTACAATAGAAGAAAATCCTAATTTATTAGCTACAATAATAGCAAGAATAAATAAAAGCATAATAATAGGCACAGAAGTTTTAGGAAAGAAAATAATTTTTAACCCTTCTGAAAAACTTCTAAGCAAAATACTCATAGTAAAAATTAAATAAGCTATGAATAAAATTCCTATTATGATTTTTAACCATTTACCACCTAAAAATTTTGAAACATCTAAAATATCAAAACTAGGGAATCTTTTTAATAGTTGGCAGATAAGAAAAACAATTCCTAAGGCAATAGTACTAATAAAAATAATATTAATAATACTACTAGAAGAAGTGGTAGCAATTAAGTTTTTGGGTAAATTCAAAATGATGTGATTAATCATAATAGTTAAAACCAAGCAAATAGCTTCTATATTTCCTATTTTTCTATCTGGCATTATAATCCTCCTTTTTATCTTAAAATTATGATTTGTTTTCTCAACCGTATCTTCATTTTGGTGCAATTTTTCTTATTTGTATTTCCATTTCATACTAATATGCTCTTGTGAATCTACCTTTTTCGTATCTAAGTAATCTGCTCTTTTTTCTCTTTTCCAAACAGGATCTAGAAAATAACCATTTTGTTCTATGTTTGTAACAGGAGTATAAGGAGCCATAAAAGGAACACCAAAAGATTTTAAACTTGTTAAAATACACACATAAATAAATAATCCTATACCAATTCCAAAAAATCCTGCTACATAGCCTAAAATGATAAATATAAATCGCATTAATCTTAAATGAAAACCAAACGAAAAGTCTGGTATAGCAAAAGAAGCAATAGCAGTAATAGCTACAATAATAATTAAAATTGGGCTTACAATACTGGCACTAACTGCTGCTTGTCCTAAAACCAAAGCTCCTACAATGCCTATGGTAGGACCAATAGGAGAAGGAACCCTAAGCCCAGCTTCACGAATTAACTCAAAAGAAATTTCCATGACTAAAATTTCAAAAATAATAGGAAATGGAACATTTTCTCTAGAAGCAAGCAAAGAAAAAAGTAATTCTGTTGGTAACAGTTCCTGATGAAAGTCCGCAATAGCAACATAAATACCAGGAAGCAGTAGAGTAATACCTATAGCAAGCAAACGTAAAAATTTTAAAAAATTGCCAAATTGAAATTTTAAATTACTATCTTCAGGAGAAGATATAAAATCAATCAAAGTAGCAGGCATAATTAAAGCATAAGGATTTCCATTAATTAAAACCACAACTCTGCCACCATATAAATACTTAGTAGCTTTATCAGGTCTTTCCGTAGATAAAATTTCTGGTACACTATATTTTTGGTTCTCTCCAATTAATTGTTCAAGTTCGCCAGAAGAAAGGAGAGAGTCTATTTCTAAATTATTCATTCTATATTTTACTTCTGCCACTAAATCATTGTTAGTAATATTTTTTAAATAGCAAACACTACAAATTGTTTTACTTATTTTACCAACTTCTATATTTTCAATAATTAAATTTTCATTATTGACAATTCTTCTAAGAAGGGCGGTATTTGTCCTAATATTTTCTACAAAGGCTTGCTGAGGACCTTTTATAATAATTTCGTTATTAGGAGTACTTACTTCTCTTTGTTTAAAACCCTTTACGTCAATATCAAAAGCAATAGGGAGGGTATCTATAAAAAGCAGACAATCTCCCATATTTACTCCAGTAAAAGCCTGTGAAAAGGTAGTTACCTTTTTTACATTATTTTGAGGAAGTAAACAATCGAATACATAATTTTCTAAATTAAATTTCTTCAATTTTTTTACAGTAATATTATTGGTTTTGGCTTCTGTTACAATTTGATTTTGGTCTCCATCAAAAATATTGGCTCTATTTCTTAACATTAAAGCTTCTAACACATTATTATTAATTAACTGGGAATCTACCATTCCATCAATAAAAAAGAGTAATGCTTTATATTGCCTGTTTCTAGCACTTAGCGTAAATTCTCGAAGAACAATATCACTATTAATTAAAGTATTATATTTCACTTTAATATACTCAAGAGAAACTTCTAAACTAGGGTAAATTTCTTTTACCTCTGTTATTTTTTGATTTTCCTGTAATTGTTCAGTAGTTGGATAAGAAGACTGCTTCGTTTCTGCTGTTTCATAGGGACTAGAAAGGGAAAAATGATATTCAGAATTATTAGACTCACCAAAAATAGACTGTAATTTTTCATTTAGTTTTTCTTTCCATGAATTTGGATTTTTTTCTGTTTCCATTAAAAAAATTCCTTTCTTGCAAATGTTATCCTAAAATGTTAATAATATTGTTTGCTAAAAAGAAAAAAATATTCAAATTCATACATCAAAATACTAAAAAATGTATATTAACAAAGAAAAACACATATAATAATTACGAAAAAGTTACATAAGCGGAAAAAATTCGTAATAAACAATTGACTAAAGGGGAAAATCGACATAATAATTAACAAAATGTTACAAAATAAAAAGTAAGAGCATTTCAATAAATTTATTTTACTGAAATGCTCTTATCATGAATCTTTTAGGATTTCAAAAAAGTTATTTTATAAAATAATACAAATCAATCCGCCACTACCTTCATTTACAATTCTTTCTAGTGTTTCTTGTAATTTTGCTTGTGCTTCTTCTGGCATTTTGGATAGTTTATTTTGTAATCCTTCATTTACTAATTCATGCAAGTTTTTGCCAAAAATGTTAGATTCCCAAATCTTTTTAGGATCAGACTCAAATTCAGAAAGTAAATAATTTACTAAATCTTCGGATTGTTTTTCACTACCAACAATTGGAGATACTTCTGTTTCGATATCTGCACGAATCATGTGTATACTTGGGGCTTTCGCCTTTAATTTAACACCAAATCTAGAACCTTGTTTTACCATTTCTGGTTCTTCTAAAATAAGTTCATCAATAGAAGGAGTAACAATACCATAGCCTGTTGCTTTCACCTCTTCTAAAGCATAAGCAATTCTATCATATTCTTTCTTGGTTTTAGCAAATTCTGTCATCGTGCTAAACAAAGTGCCTTCATTATCAATGGTTACACCAGAAATTTCTGTTAATACTTGGTAGAAAAGCTCATCTAATAGTTGAATAGTAACATGAACGCTGCCTTCTCCTAAACGAATTTCCTCTAAAGTAGTTTTTGTAATAATTTTTGTATTTTGTAATTGACTAATTCTAGTATCTACTTGTTTTAAAATATGAATATCGGTAAAAGCTGTTTGAATTTCAGAATAAAGTTCTTGCTTTAACCAATGGTCATCAGGTAAGCCATCAATCCATCTAGAAAAATCAATATTGATGGTTTCAATTGGAAATTCATATAAAATTTTGCTAAAGATATCATCAATATCTTCTAAATCTAGGTGTGCACAATCTGTTGGTAAAACAGCAACACCATATTTATCTTCCAATTTTTTAGCTAAAGCTTTGGTGTATTCAGAAAATGGATCATCACTATTTAAAACAATCACAAATGGCTTATTTAATTCTTTTAGTTCTTTTACGACTCTTTCTTCTGCATCAATATAGTCTTCTCTCGGAATGTCTGTAACACTCCCATCTGTAGTGACTAAAATACCAATGGTAGAATGTTCTGCAATAACCTTACGTGTACCAATTTCGGCAGCTTCTTCAAAAGGTATTTCTTCTTCAAACCAAGGTGTTTTTACCATACGAGGCATATCATCTTCTAAATAACCAATAGCATTATTTACTAAATAACCTACACAATCTACAAGTCTTGTTTTAAACTTTAAATTATCTCCAATGGTAATTTCTACAGCCTCATTTGGAATAAACTTTGGCTCTGTTGTCATAATGGTTCTTCCACCAGCACTTTGTGGAAGTTCATCTCTTGCTCTTTCTTTTTTGTACTCATTATCAATATTTGGTATAACAAGTAAATCCATAAAATTCTTAATAAAAGTAGATTTACCGGTACGTACAGGACCTACCACACCAACATAAATATCACCATCTGTACGTTCTGCTATATCTTGATATAACTTTAAATTCTCTTCCATGAATTTATTAACCCCCTCTAAGAAATGTTTGTACTAAACTTTATTTAATGTATATTAGACAATCCAAAAGTTATGACAAAAACTTGAAAAATTTTAAAAAGTATTGAAAAAGAAAAAAGTTAATGCTATTATAAAAGTGTACAAAGTATCTATATTTTATTGATAAGTAAATAAGATTAAATCGAAAGAGGAGGAAAAAACAATGAACAAAAGTAGCAAAAACCTTGAAATTGTAAGAGAGAGAGAGAGAGAGAGAGTCATACTCTAAACCAATAAGAAGGAAACGAGGTATTACCCTCATCGCATTGGTTGTAACCATTGTAATTTTATTAATTCTGTCAGGAGTAACAATTAATATGTTACTAGGAGAAGATGGAATAATAAGAACAGCGCAAGAAGCCAAAAACACATGGGAAGGTGCAGTTGTAAACGAGCAACAAGAAATCCAAAATTTAGTAAATGAATTAAACAATATAATGAATAACGAAAGTGGAACAGGTGGTGGAGGTACAACACCAGAAGACCCAGAAGAACCACCAACAGGACCAAATGGAAAGCCGTTAGTAGAAACAGCAACAGAAATACAAACAGAAAGTAATTTAGAAGCAGAAGATGAATATGGAAATCCAGTAGTAGTGCCAAAAGGATTTAAAGTAGTAGTAGATGAAACAACCAATAATGCAACAACAGTGCCAGAGGGAATTGTAATAGAAGATGGAGTAGGAAACCAGTTTGTATGGATACCAACAGGAACATATAAAGTAGATGCAAGTGGAACAACAAAAACAAATGAGTTAACAAGAAGACAGTGGGGAACAACAGCAAATGTTGAGCAAGTTCCTGAACCAATAATAGGAGATGAAATGGCAGAGGGATCTTCTGGAAAAGTATATTTTGGAGAAGGAGATACCCGTTCCGTAGCACATAATACCATAAATAACTTTTTAAATAGTGCAAAGCCTACATCAGAAGGTGGTAATGGAGGATTTTATATAGGAAGATATGAGCAAGGAGAAGGAAATGTATGTAAGGCAGGAGTAGATGCTTATGTAGAGGTTACAAGAGATACAGCAAAAGCTCAAGCAGAAGCAATGTATACAAATCAAGAGCAATATGGAGTAACAAGTGAGTTAATCAGTAGTTATGCATGGGATACAGCATTAAATTTTATCTGTCAAAATAGTGAGCATGGATATACATTAGCAACAACAACAGATGATACTTATGGAAATATAGGAACAAGTAATAAAACACAAACAGGAGGAACACCAGTAGATTGTTATAGCAATATTTATGATTTGCTAGGTAATTGCCTAGAGTGGACAACGGAATATTCGAGTTACACGGGTAGCAGTATTGCTTTCCCTTGTGTGCATAGGGGAGGTTACTACTACGGCAGTCATGTTTACGCAGCTAATCGCAACAACGACACCCTCACCGCAGTCGATTCCATCTACGTCGTTTCCTTCCGCCTCAGCTTATATGTGTAGGTCTAAGAGCTAAAAAACAAGTAGGTAAATATAAATTTACAGATTATATAAAAAGCAAATAAAAAATTTTCCCTACAGGAGCATGCGCCATTAGCGCGTTTTAGAGTTTTTTAATAGATGAACTGATGAACTAGGAAATTTTCAATCTGAACTGAACCCAAAAAGCATATAACTTTTTGGGTTCAGAAAGTTTTTTTCTATTTCTTGATATAATAATAGCGAGACATGTCGAATTCTGTCATACGATTTTACTTGCAAAATATGGAAAAATATGTATATAATATGTGTATTATATTTCTAGCCGAAAGGCTAACAAAATTCACTCAAATGTTTTATTACTCATAATCATGCTATTTATTAAAATCTTCTTATAAAAATCATGAAACATTTTATTAAAATCAAAATATTTATAATCTTAATTAATTTCCAACAAATAAAAGTTTATTAAGAATTTAAACAAGCAATTGAGTAGTTTAGTCTTTTGTCTAGTAATGTAAAATTTAAATCTATGGAGGAAATGCCTATGAATCAAGAAAAATTTATTACAAAGGAAGAAAATCAAGAAGAAAACGAAGGAAAACTAAAAATATTGCAACCAAAAAATGATGTAGTATTTCAAGCATTATTTACACGAGGAAAAGAAAGAATTACAAAAGCATTGTTAGAGGACATACTAAAGATAAAAATACATAAGCTAGACTTAGACAAAAGCAAAGATTTGTTAAATGATAATAAAAAAGATAAAAACGGAAGATTAGACTTAAGAGCAGTATTAAATGATAATATAGAATGTGATATTGAAATTCAACTATCCACGCATGAAAAAGTTTTAGAAAGATTTTTATATTATTGGTCCAAAGTGTATACATCAAACATAAAAATAGGAGAACAATATAGTAAATTAAGGCAAACCATAAGTATTATTATAGTAGATGATGAAATAAAGCAATTTAAAGAAATAGAAAAAGCATATACCAAATGGCAAATACGAGAAGAAGAATATAGAGATAAAATATTGACTTCTTACTTCCAGATTTGTATAATTGAATTACCAAAAGCAATTAAAGAATATGAAAAAGACAAAAGCAATGCAGTATTGCAATGGATGAAATTTCTGGATAATCCAGAGGATATGGAGGTAAGAAAAATAATGGAAGAGAACCAAGATATCAAAGAAGCAAAAGAGGAGCTAGACAAAATAAGCCAAGATGATATATTAAGAAGAATGGCATTAAAAGCAGAATTAGAAAGAATGGATCAGGAACAAAGGTTATATGAAGCAAAAAGAGATGGCAAAGCAGAAGGAAGAACAGAAGGTAGGTTAGATGGCATCAAAGAAACAGCTCTAAAGATGTTAGAAGAAAAAATAGATATAGAATTAATTTCAAAAATAACAGGCTTAACGGAAGAAGAAATAAAATTATTAAAAAATAGTAATAAATCTTCCTAATCAAATTATAAAAACAAAAGTAGCACAGAATGAACTGAGCCCAAAAAAGATAAACACTTTTTGGGTTCAGTTCACAATTGTGCTATTTTTTAAATTTGAATTTACAAACGAAACAAACTAGTATATAATAAGGAAAACAAACAAAGTAAGAAAATAGAAAAATTTCTACTTTATAACAGAATAGGAGTGAAAATAAAAATGGCAACAATTATAGATGGAAAAGAACTAGCAAAAAAAATAAGGCAAGAATTAAAACAAGAAGTAGAACAATTAAAACAAAAAAATATCGTTCCAAAACTATCCGTAATCATGGTAGGAAATGATCCTGCATCAGCAGTATATGTAAGAAATAAGAGTAAAGCATGTAATGAAATTGGCATAGAATTTGAAGAATTTTTGCTAGAAGAAAACATTCAAGAAGAAGAGTTACTAAATCTTATTCAAACATTAAACAACAGAAAAGATATTCATGGAATATTATTGCAAAGTCCAATACCAAAACATTTAGATATTAGAGAGGCTTTTAATAGCATTTTGCCAGAAAAAGATGTAGATGGATTTCAACCTATTAATGTAGGAAAACTAGCCATTGGGGAAGATTGTTTTATTTCTTGTACACCAGCTGGAGTTATGAAAATGTTAGAAGAATATGGAATAGAAATGCAAGGAAAACAAGCAGTAGTAATAGGAAGAAGCAATATTGTAGGAAAACCATTATCACAATGTTTATTAAATAAAAATGCAACAGTAACCATTTGCCATTCTAAAACACAAAATATTGCAGAAATTACGAAACAAGCAGATATTTTAATAGCAGCTTTGGGAAAGCCTAAATTTGTAACAGCAGATATGGTAAAACCAGGAGCAGTAGTAATAGATGTAGGTATTAATAGAAATGAAGAAGGAAAGCTAGTAGGAGATGTGGATTTTGCAAATGTAGAATCAAAGGCATCCTATATTACACCAGTACCAGGTGGAGTAGGTCCAATGACAATAGCAATGCTTATGACTAACGTAGTAAAGGCTGCTAAAAATTTAGAAAATGTATAATATAAAATATAAGAATGACTAAATGTGATATGACATTAATAAAAAGCGCAAAGATAATAAAAAATAAAGAAAAAATAAAGAAAAAATAAAGAAAAAATAAAGAAAATACAAAAAAATAAAAATAGGGGAAAACAAATTGGGGGCTAGATAAATAAGGAGGAAAAAACATGAAAGTTATTTATCAAGCCCAAAAATTTTATCCAGAAAAATTAACACATATTTATGCACCACCTGCAAAATTATATGTGTTAGGAAATGAAAGTATTTTCAATGAACCATCCATTGCAATTATAGGCTGCAGAAAGGCAAGTTCTTATGGAAAAAAAGTAGCCTATGAATTTGCCTACCAATTAGCTAAAAAAGGCATCATAATTATTAGTGGATTAGCAAGAGGAATTGACTCTTATGCTCATTTAGGAGCAGTAAAAGCAAGGGGTAAAACAATAGCTGTTTTAGGAAGCGGGTTTAACCATATTTACCCTGCGGAACATAAGGGATTATGTACAGAAATACTAAAAAACGGTGGTAGTATTATAACAGAATATCCACCAGAAACAAAGCCAATACCAACCAATTTTCCTTCCAGAAATAGAATTATTAGTGGTTTATCTAATGGAGTACTAGTAGTGGAAGCAAAAGAAAAAAGTGGAACATTAATTACGGTTGATTATGCTTTAGAACAAGGAAAAGAGGTATTTATTATTCCACGGAAATATTGATAGTAATAATTCCTATGGTACCAATGAATTAATTAAGCAAGGTGCAAAATTGGTGACAAATATAGAGGATATAATAGAAGAAATTTAAAATATTTTAATGACTTAGAGTTCCTGTAAGGAACTCTAAAATTTTGCCTTGCAAAATGGAAAAATTGTGATATAATTAAAAATATTAAAAAGCAAGAACGGTAGGAAAAAAATGCCAAAATTTTTTATTAAGAAAAATCAAATACAAGAAAACAAAATTACCATTTTAGGGGAAGATGTAAAACACATTACACAGGTATTAAGGGTAAAACCACAAGAAGAATTAACTGTGTGTAATGAAGAAGATGGTTTGAATTATTTAGTTAAAATAGAAACCATAACACCAGACTCTATTTTATGCCAAATTATAGACTGCATGAAACCTTTTGTGGAACCACCTATAGATGTAACTATTTTTCAAGGTTTACCAAAAGCAGATAAAATGGAATATATTATTCAAAAAAATGTAGAATTAGGAGTAAAAGAAATTATTCCAGTTACTATGGAAAGGTGCATAGTAAAATTAGAAGAAAAGAATAAAAATAAAAAAATAGAACGTTGGCAAAAAATAGCAGAATCGGCTGCAAAACAAAGCGGTAGGGATTATATTCCAAAAGTACAAATGCCAATTACTATGCAAAAATTAAGCGAAAAAGTAAAACAATTTGACCTTATGTTATTAGCCTATGAAAATGAAAAAGAAAATACTTTGAAGCAAGAACTTAAAAATTTAAAACTTTCACATCGGACTAAAAATAGGAGTTATTATAGGCCCAGAGGGTGGAATTACGCAAAAAGAAGTAGACATGCTAGTAGCGAAAGGGGCAAAACAAATAACATTAGGAAAACGTATTTTAAGAACAGAAACTGCTTCTATTATGGTAATGAGTAATATTATTTACGAATATGAAATGTAGGGAGGAAGAAAAATGCCTAAAAAAGAAAACAAAAGTAAAAATCAAGAAAGCCAAGAAAAAAAAGAACATAAGGAAGAAAACAAAAAGCAAGAAGAAAATAAGAAATCTAATGAAAAATTAGTAAAAGCATCTAACAATAAAATAAGTAAAATAGAAGAAATAGAAAAAGAAATTAAATCCAATAGAAAGTTACCAGAAGAACAACAAAACCAAATTCATACTAGAGTTTTCCAAAACATTTTTCTTGCTGTAATAATCATTCTTTATCTAAATTTTATTATTTTAGGTTTTTGGAATATCGAAAATTCTGTGTTTGTAGTAGACTTAAAAGTATTTAGCATGTCTATTCTTGTTATTGCAATAGGAGTAATAGAATATGCCTATAAAAAAGATAGTGGAAGGCATGCAATTCATGGAATAGAAACTTTAGTATTAGCTATTGCTACTATGGGATTTATTTATCTTAATATGATGTGGCAAGAAAAGTTCATACCAGTAGTAGTAATTGTTGCCTTAGCGTTTGCTATTTATTATGTTGCTAAAACAATTATTATTTATAAAAAAATGAAAAAGCAATTTTCTTTAGAGAATATAAAAGAAATTATTAAAAAATAAGAAAGAGGATTTATTCCATGAAAAGTATGACAGGTTTTGGCAGAGCCAAATTAGAAAAAGAAGGAAGAGAATATTTAGTAGAAATTCGTTCAGTAAACCACAAATATGCAGATATTACAGTCAAACTGCCTAGAAATCTCTTTTATTTGGAGGACAAAGTTAGAAAAGCAGTATTAAATAGAGTTGCTAGAGGTAAAATAGAAGTTTTTATTACTTACACAAATTATGGAGTCGTAGGAAAAAATGTTATTTTAAATAAAGAATTAGCTAAACTTTATATTAAAGAACTTTCAGATCTAGCAGAAGAAACTAATATTTCTAGTGGGCTTCGTGCTACAGAAATTTCCAAATTGCCTGATGTTTTAAATGTACAAATGGAAGAAGACAGTCTAGAAACCATTTGGACTGAACTTTCAGAATGCTTAGAAAATGCATTAGATAATTTTATAGATATGAGAAGCATTGAAGGTAATAAAATAAAACAAGATTTAGCAGAACGTTTACAAAAAGTTGCAAAAAATGTCGATGAAATTTCTGCTTTTTCTACTGGACTTGTAGAAGAATATGTAGTAAAATTAGAAGAAAGAATCAAAGAAATTTTAAAAACAGATGTTGTTGACCAAACAAGGCTTGCACAAGAAATTGTAATTTATTCTGATAAATGTTCTATAGAAGAAGAAATTACTAGATTAAAAAGTCATATTGCACAATTTATGTCTTTATTAAATCAAGAAATACCATGTGGTAAAAAAATAGACTTTCTAGTACAAGAAATGAACAGAGAAACCAATACCATTGGTTCTAAATCTGGAAAACTAGAAATTACCAATTTAGTAATTGACTTAAAAACACAATTAGAAGACATAAGGGAGCAAATTCAGAATATAGAGTAAAAAGATAGTTTAAAAAACAATTTCATAACTATATAATTTTAGAAAAATTAGAAAGGAATGAAAATTTATGCAACTTATTAATATTGGATTTGGAAATATTGTATCTTCTGATAGAATTATTGCAATTGTTAGTCCTGAGTCAGCACCAATCAAAAGAATGGTCCAAGAAGCAAAAGACCAAGGCAGTGCAATAGATGCTACCTGTGGAAGAAGAACAAGGGCAGTACTTATTATGGATTCAGACCATATTATTTTATCTGCTATTCAACCAGAAACTATAGCAGGCAGAGTAGAAGATGATGGAACAAAGAAAGAAGAAACAGAAGAAGAAAATAAATCATAAAAAAGCAAGATAGCTTTTAGATATAAAAGTAAATAGAAAGATTACAAACAAGAAATAATAAAAAGCAAAAAATGAAATAGTTTCAAACAATAAAATATAAAAAATAGATGAAGGTTAGAAAGAAGGGAAAAATATGTTAGTAAAACCAACTGTATTAGAATTGTTAACAAAAGTGGACAATCGTTTTCAATTAGTAGCAGTTACTGCTAAAAGAGCAAGACAATTAGCTGCTGGAAGTGCAAAGCTTACTAAAAAGGAAGAGCCATCTCCAGTATCTTTAGCAGCAGATGAAATTGCAGAAGGTAAGGTGAAAGCATGCTAGTATTATTATCTGGTGTATCTGGCGCAGGCAAAGACACAATCAAAAAAGAATTAATTAGTAGAATGGAAAATGTAGAATCACTTCCATCTTATACCGATAGACCACCAAGAGAAAATGATGTGCCAGGAGTAACTTACAATTTTGTAACTGCAGAAGAATTTGAGCAAATGATAAAAAATGGAGAACTTTATGAATATAGTGTTCATCATGAACATTATTATGGTACTTCTAAAAAACTAATGAATGAAAAAATAAAAAATGGAAAAATTATTGTAAAAGATATTGAAGTAAATGGAGTTGAAAATTTACTTAAAATATTAGGCAATGAAATTAAAATTGTTACTATTTTCTTAAAAGTACCAAAAGAAGTGTTAGCAAAGCGCTTAGAAAAAAGAATTGATAAACCAAGCATCAAAGATATTCAGCTAAGATTAAACCGTTTGGAGTATGAAGAATCTAAAATAGGAATGTATGATTATGTAATTAAAAACAACAATTTAGAGAAAACGGTAAATATTATTATGGAAATTATCAAAAATGAATATAACTTAACAGAAGCAGAGTTTTAGACTCTGTTTTTTTATTGGATAAATTGAGTAAAAAAAGTAGTAAAAAATACATTTTTATGTTAAAATATATCTAGATTGGAGGAGAAAATAATGAGTGATAAACAATTAATATTAAATACAGTCCAAAATATAGATGATAAAACAAGTTATGAAGAAATATTATATACACTTTACGTACAACTTGAAATTCAAAAAGGAATCAAAGATATGGAATCTGGAAACACAAAAACTAGCAACGAAGTGAAGGAGATTATTGATAAATGGTAGTTTGGACTGATAATGCAATATCACATATTACAGAATTTATAGATGAAGCAAGAGAAGATACAGAAGAAACTGTAAAGACATATGTAAGAAAGCTTATTGATTATACAGATATCTTTGAAACCATGCCTGAAATAGGAAAGAAAACTAATTTTTTTATATCTAACTATGAAATTAGACAAATGATTTATAAAAAGCATAGAATTTTTTATCATATAAAAGGAAGAGATATTGTAATCTTAGCAATAATACATACTAAATTAGATGTAGGCAAAGCATTAAGAAAATTAAAAAGAGATATGAGTTAAAATCTTATGATTGCAGAAGTAATTTTAAATAGTAATGCAAAACAATTAAATAAAGTATTTGATTATGAAATACCAAATAACTTGGCTTCCAAGGTAATGATTGGAAGTAGAGTTTTTGTGCCTTTTGCTAATAGAAAAGAATTAGATGAAGGCTATGTAGTAGCAGTTAAAGAGTCTTCTCCTTACAAATTAAAACCAATTGCGCAAGTAGAAGATAATCTTTTTGTTGGAGAAAAGGAAATTAATCTTGCTTATTGGATGGCAAAAAGATATTTTTGCAATGTTTCAGACTGCATTAAGCTCATGTTACCACCAGGAACTACTGCAAAAATCATTCAAAATCGCGTAAAAGAAAAAAATGCTTCTTTTGTATATCTTACCAAGGAAACAGAAGAATTAGAAACAGAAATTGCTAATCATACAATTAAATCGGAGAAACAAATAAGGGCATTGCAATTTTTAATGGAAAATGATGGCACTTTAGTTTCAGATTTAGAAATTTTTGCAGATGTTTCTAGGGCTGTATTAAAAAGCTTAGAAAAAAAGGGATATCTTGAATTTGTAGAAAAACAAGTGGAAAGAAATCCATTTTTACATAAAGATGTGAAAAAAACAGAAAATTTAAGCTTAAATGAAGAACAACAAAAAGCTTTTGATACTATTTGCGAGGCAATGGATGATTGCTTCTATTCTGAATTTTTACTTTTTGGAATAACAGGCTCACGGAAAAACAGAAGTTTATTTACAATTAATAGAAAAAGCGTTAAAAGAAGGAAAATCTAGTATTATGCTAGTACCAGAGATTTCTTTAACCCCACAAACAGTAGATAGATTTATTTCCCGTTTTGGAGAAGAAGTAGTAGCAGTTCTTCATAGTAAATTATCGGTAGGGGAAAGATATGATCAATGGAATAAAATTAAAAGCGGAAAAGCAAAAATTGTAATTGGGGCACGCTCTAGTATTTTTGCACCTGTTTCTAATTTAGGTCTTATTATTATGGATGAAGAGCATGATAGTTCCTATAAATCAGAAACCACACCAAGATACCATACAAAAGAAATTGCTAGATACTTAGCAAAAGAAGCTAATATTCCTTTTGTACTTGGTAGTGCTACTCCAGATTTAGAAAGCTATTATCAGGCACAAAAGGGTGAAATTACACTATTAGAACTAACAAAAAGAGCCAATAAAGCAAGTCTGCCAGAAATAGAAGTAGTAGATTTAAGGCAAGAATTAGAACAAGGAAATAAATCCATGATAAGTGGAAAGCTTCACCAAGCCATTGAAGAAAATTTAAAAAATAAAAAACAGACTATTTTATTTTTAAACCGCAGAGGCTTTTCTACTTTTATAATGTGCCGTGATTGTGGCTATACGGTTAAATGCAAAAATTGTGATATTACCCTAACTTATCATGCCAAGCAAAACCTATTAAAATGCCATTATTGTGGTTATACAGAACCTGTGGTAAAACAATGCCCACAATGCCATAGCCAGAATATTCGCTATTTTGGAGCAGGTACTCAAAAGTTAGAAGAGCAAATTCATTTGTTATTTCCACAAGCAACTACCATTCGTATGGATGTGGATACCGTTAGCAAGAAAAACTCTCATGAGGAAATTTTAAACAAATTTAAACAAGAAAATATTGATATTTTAATTGGAACACAAATGGTAGTAAAAGGTCACCATTTTCCAAATGTTACTTTAGTAGGGGTTATTGCGGCAGATAGTAGCTTAAATATAGATGATTTTAGAGCAAATGAAAGAACATTTCAAATTTTAACACAGGTAGCAGGAAGAGCAGGAAGAGAAAAAGATAAAGGAAAGGTAATTATTCAAACTTATAATCCAGACAATTTTAGTATTGAATGTAGTAAAAAACAAGATTACAAATTATTTTATCAAACAGAAATCACAATAAGAAAACAATTGAAATATCCACCATTTTGCGATATAATAGTAATAGGCATTTCTTCTACCAATGAAAAGCAAGCTTTTGCAGTTACCAATCAAATACATGGATATTTAAAAAATAGAGTAATTCAGGAAAATTTGGGTATTATATTATACCAAGGAATGCCTGCACCAATTGATAAAATCAAAAATCAATATCGTTTTCGTATTATTATTAAATGTAAATTTGACGATAATATTATAAATTTAATGAATGATGTTATTCAAGAATATGGCAAAACAAAAGAAGGCAAAAATGGTAATACAAAACTTAGTATTGATATAAATCCAAATAATTGGGTTTAAGCACAAAGGGAAAAGCAAATCTATAAAATAATTCATAAAAATAAATTGATAGATGAAGAATAAAGCCAGATTTTTATAGATGAAAATTAAGACAAATATAGTATAAAAGTTTAGAAGGAAGGGAGAAAAAATGGCAATTAGAATTATAAGAGAAGACGGAGATGAAATCTTAAGAAAAAAAGCAAAAGAAGTAGAAGTAGTAGATGATAAAATTAGAGAAATATTAAATGATATGATAGAAACCCTTCATCACTATAATGGGGTAGGACTAGCAGGACCTCAAATTGGAATTTTAAAAAGATTAGTAGTTATAGATTTATATGATGATAAAGGCCCTATTAAGCTTGTAAATCCAGTAATAAAAAAACAAAAGGGAGAACAAGAAGTAGAAGAAGGTTGCTTAAGTTTTCCAAATCAATTTGCAAAAATTATTAGACCAGAAGAAGTAATCATAGAAGCACTTAACGAAAATGGAAAAAAAATAAAATTAAAAGGAACAGGGTTATTAGCACAAGCAATTTCCCATGAACTAGACCATTTAGACGGAATTTTATTTGTAGACAAAATTATTCCAGGCACTTTAGAATATGTAAGTCCAGAGGAAAACCAAGAAAATGAAAAAACAGAGAAAAATAGAAAGAAAAAATAAGAAAAAGATACAAAGATTTCTAGGTAATCCTTAAATAAAAAATAAAATGATAAGGTAAAGGAGAAGAAAAAATGCTAAATATTGTATTTATGGGAACTCCAGATTTTGCACAAAAATCGTTACAGGCATTGGTAGAAGCGGGACATCATATTATGGCAGTTGTAACTAATCCAGATAAACCAAAAGGTAGAGGCATGAAATTAGTAGCTTCTCCTGTAAAGCAATATGCCTTAGAAAAAGGAATAGAGCCTATTTACCAACCACAAAAAGTAAAACGGAAATGAAGAATTTTTAAAGCAAATACAAAATTTAAAACCAGATGTTATTTGCGTAGTGGCTTATGGCAAAATTCTACCACAAGAATTATTAGATATTCCAAAACTAGGCTGTATTAACGTACATGGTTCTTTGCTTCCAAAATATAGAGGAGCAGCACCTATTCAATGGGCTGTTTTAAATGGAGATAAAACAACAGGTATTACTACTATGTACATGGATGCAGGAATGGACACAGGAGACATGATTTTAAAACAAGAAACAGAAATAGAAGAAAATGAAACTACAGGAGAACTATGGGAAAGGCTAAGTACTATAGGAGCAGAATTGTTAGTAAAAACCTTAAAACTTATAGAACAAGGAAAAGCACCAAGAGAAAAACAACAAGATAAAGAAATGAGCATGGCACCTATGTTACAAAAAGAAATGGCCAAAATAGATTGGGAAAACCAAACTGTAAGCCAAATTCATAATTTAGTAAGAGGACTTAATCCTATTATGGGAGCTTATACTTTTTATAACCATAAAAAATTAAAATTTTGGCAAGTAAAACAATTAACCAACCAAGATTTATTAGAAGTATTTACTGACATGAGAGAATATGATTATAAATTAGCAGATATCATGCCAGGCACCATTTTATTTTCCGATGAAAAACAAGGGCTTTTTGTAAAAGCAAAAGACGGTATTTTGCAAGTGTTAGAATTACAAGCAGAAAATGCTAGAAAAATGAAAACAGAAGAATTTTTAAGAGGAAATAAGCTATCTGTAGGAAGTATATTTTCGGATTCTTAAAAATGTTTCTAAATAATGGCTTAGATAATAAGATTTGGTTTGAACGATATATAAAATTAAGTAAAACTATTCGCTAGAAAGTTTAATGAAATTTCTAAAAATAGTTGTAAATTTTTAAGAGAATTGGTATACTTAGTATATGTAAAAATATATTTCGTAAGAAAAAAGGAGGTTTCTTTATGGAAGAAAATAAAGAATTACAAGAACAAGGAAATAAAGAATTAGAACAAGTGGAAGAAAATATGGGGGAAGTTGCATTAGAAAGCAATGCTAATATAAAAATTGCAGATGACGTAATTGCTGTAATTGCGGGAGTCGCTGCATCAGAGGTACCAGGAGTAGCAGAAATGTCTGGAGGCTTTGCAGGTGGAATTTCTGAAGTACTTAGTGGCAAAAAGAATTTATCAAAAGGAATTAAAGTAGAATCTGGAGAAAAAGAAACAAAAATTGATGTTAACATTATAGTAGAATATGGCACCAGAATTCCAGATGTTGCCTTTGAAATTCAAAATAGGGTAAAAAAAGCAGTGGAAAGTATGACTGGTTTAAAAGTAGTAGAAGTAAATGTACATATTCAGGGAGTTAGTACAGAAAATATGGAAATTAATAAAACAGAAAACAATAATCAATAAAGTATTAAAAATAGGCACGGGAAGAAAAATGTTGCTGTGCCTTTTAATTTATTGGTAAAACAAAATATCGCAGACAGGAATATTTTTATATAATTGTTTATGTTAAAATAAAAGTAAAAAATAAAACAACAAAAAACGGAGGAATGTATTATGAAAATTTTAGATAGAATTGGACTAGCTCTTTTTTCGACATTAATACTTATTTTATCCATTATTTTATGTTTAATGATTTTTGGATGGCTTGATGTAGAATTTGTGCATGAAATTGTAACTCGTGCTATTCAAGACCAAATATGTTCTAACATTTTATTAGGTCTTAGTGTTATCTTTATATTACTTGCTATTAAATGTATCTTTTTTGAATCTAGTAGCAAACAAGAAACAGATTATAAAAATGGAATTTTATTAGAAAATTCTGATGGTAAATTATTAATTACCAAAGATACCTTAGAAAACTTGGTAAATAATGTTGTAAAAGGCTTTGATAGTGCAGAAAATGTAACTACAAGAGTAGAACTTGACAAAGAAAATAATGTAAAAGTATTTGTCAATTTAAGTGTAAAAGAAAATGCGATTATTAAAGAACTATCTACCAATTTACAAACCAAAATAAAAACTACCATTAAAAAGACATCTGATTTAGAAGTAAAAGAGGTAAACATTAAAGTAAAAGACATTGAACCTGTAAAAAATATAGTACAAGAATAAAAAATGGAAATGTTTGAATATATCAAAAATAGTGTAATTTTGTAGCATGAAAGGAATATCAAACAAAACTCTATAAAGGAGGTTCTAACATGAACGATTTAAAAGAGATCGGAAATAAATATGGGGGAGCAATTATTGGTTTTTTAGTAGGTTTAGCACTAGCTATTATCCTATTTTGTACAGATCTTTATAAAGTAATTACTGGTATTTTATTAGTGATTGCTTGTGTTTATTTTGGAAATTATATTCAAAAAAATAAAGATCATGTAAAAGAAACCACAAAGAATTTCATTGATAAATTATAAAAGGAGTAACTAACATGACAAGAACGCAAACAAGAGAACTAGCATTTGAATTATTATATAGTCTAGAAATTCAAAAAGTAGCAGAAAGTGAGCAAACAGAACAAATACAGTTATTTATAGAACAACAAGGAATAGAAGAAGAAAAAGTAAAAAAATATATTTTAGAAACCACCCAAGGAATAGAAGAGCACGAAGAAGAAATTTTAAAAAATATTTCTGATAATTTAAAAGAAAAATGGGAAATAACAAGGATTTCTAAAATTAATATTACTTTATTAAAGCTTGCCATTTACGAGATTTTATATACCAAACTACCATATAAAGTAGTAGTAAATGAAGTAGTTGAGCTAGCCAAAAAATATGGTGATGATAATTCAGCTCCTTTTATTAATGGAATACTAGCTAATATTATTAAGAAAAGCGGAATTTCAGAAGAGGAATAAAAATGACTTATAATCCAATTAGTGTAAGTGAATTAAATAGATATATTAAAGAAAAATTTGATAATGACGAGTTTTTTGCCAATGTCTTAATAGAAGGCGAAATCTCTAATTTTAAACATCATTATACAGGCCATATGTACTTTACTTTAAAAGATGAAACTTCTCTTATTAAATGTATTATGTTTAAAACTTATACAGGCCATTTAGACTTTGTTCCAAAAGATGGAATGAAAGTGATGATTCTAGGAAGTGTTTCTGTATTTGAAAGAGATGGAACTTATCAGCTCTATGCAAAAGCAATGAAGCAACTAGGCAAAATAGGAGATTTAAGAGCAGCTTACGAAGAATTAAAGGCAAAATTAGAAAAAGAAGGACTATTTGATTCTTCCCATAAAAAGCCAATTCCTATGATGCCACAAACAATTGGAGTATTAACTTCTAACACAGGTGCAGTAATACGTGATATTATTAATGTATCAACCAGAAGAAATCCAAAAGTACATATTAAGCTTTATCCTGTTCCTGTGCAAGGAGAAGGAGCAGGGACAAAAATAGCAGAAGGAATTAAGTTTATGAATGAACATCATTTAGCAGATGTTTTAATTGTAGCAAGAGGAGGAGGTTCCCTAGAAGACTTATGGCCATTTAATGAAGAAATAGTGGCAAGGGCTATTTATGCTTCAGAAATTCCTGTTATTTCTGCAGTAGGACATGAAACCGATTTTACCATTGCAGATTTTGTAGCAGATTTAAGAGCACCAACACCTTCTGCAGCAGCAGAACTGGCAGTAAGTAATATAGATGAACTAGAAAAAAAGCTTTACCAATATCAAAATAGATTTGCCCAAGCATTAGTAAAAAAAGTAGAGTTGATGAAATTGCGTTATGAAAAATGCATGAAAAGTAGAGTGTTTACACAGCCACTTCAAAAAATTCAAGAACAATATATGATAATAGATAATAGAATAAAAACTATGGAATATAGTGTAATGCAAAAATTGCAAAAAGAAAAGGCAAATACTCAAAATTTAATTTTAAAACTAGATGCTTTAAGTCCTTTAAAAACATTAGCAAGAGGTTACAGTATTGTATTAAAACAAGGCAAAGCAATAAAAAGCGCAAAAGAACTAAAAAAAGAAGAAGAAATTGAAATTCGTATGCAAGATGGTAAAACAAAAGCAAAAATAGTATAAGGAGGGGAAAAAATGACAAAAGCAGTAAGAAATACCATTATTATCATTGCAATTGTTGTAATTTTATTTGCAATTATTTTTGCAGTATATCAATATTTTCAAGATGAGCCAATGAATGCAAACACTTTAGGAGCTGCTAATGTATTAGAAGATGCCAATACTGGATTGGAAAACATGTTTAATGAAATTTTTAATGAAGAAACTGGTGATGGAAATACAAAAAATGTAACAAATACAGAACAAGCAGGAAGTACAACCAATTCCTCAAATAATGAAGCACAAAACAGTAATCAAGAAAATGAAACTGATTTAACAGAAGATGACAACCGTGCTACTCCTAGAGAAACCAAGGCAATTGAACTTGCAAAAGAACAGTGGACAAAAGATTGGGGAAGCACCAATGGCGTTTCTTTTAATGTAAGTATTCAAAGTGATGGAAAATATGGTGTAACCGTTTATGATACTAGTTCTACCAAATCTATTCAATTCTATATTGTAGATGTGGACACTGGTATTGTAACTGAAAGATAGAACAAGACAAAAAAGATAAAGTGGGATAAGAAATAAAAAAGAAAATACTAAATAAAACTTTAAAAAAGTAAAATAATGAAAATAAATAAAATTAGAAAAATAAAAATAGGAGAAAAAAATGGCAGAAAAGGAACAAAATTTAAATTTTGAAGAAGCAATGAAACAATTAGAAAATATTGCAAGTGAATTAGAAAAAGGAGATTTAGACCTAGATACTTCTGTTTCTAAATTCGAAGAAGGAATGAAATTATCCAAACAATGCAATGAATTTTTAGAAAATGCAGAAAAAAGAATTACCGTTTTATTAAAAGACGGAGATAACATAAAAGAAGAAAATTTTATACAGGAAGAGGAATAAAGAAACATGTTAAAGGGGATTTATCAATTTATATGTGAGTATCAATACATAATTGTACCATTTATGGTATGGTTTGGAATACAATTATTTAAACTTATTTATGATTTAGTAGTAACCAAAAAATTTAATTTTAAAAGAATATTACAAGCAGGTGGAATGCCAAGTTCTCATTCAGCAGTAGTAGTTTCACTAACTACCATGATTGGAAAAAATGAAGGGATTACTTCGCCTTTGTTTGGCATAGCTTTAATTTTTTCTTTTATTGTAATGTATGATGCAGCTGGAGTTAGAAGGGCAGCCGGCAAACAAGCAAAACTATTAAACAAAATTGTAGAAACACCTGGGCTAACAGGAGTAGAAGTTTCAGAAAGATTAGTAGAAGTATTAGGTCATACACCAGTGCAAGTATTTGTAGGAGCTTTTATAGGATTTTTAGTAGGCATGATTTTTTAATTTTATGGATTTTGCTACTAAAGCAAAATATTAAAATGAAATAAAATTAGAAATTTTATTCTAAAGGGGGAATTTTAAATGGAAGATATTGAAATTGCAAGAAATACCAAATTAGAAAAAATTACAAAAATTGCAGAAAGTATAGGAATAGAGGAAGAAGAATTAGAACTATATGGAAAATACAAAGCAAAAATTTCCTCTGAAAGCTATACCAAAAGAAAAAATAAAAAAGATGGCAAACTAATTTTAGTAACAGCTATTAATCCTACACCTTTAGGAGAAGGAAAAACTACTATGGCAATTGGCTTAGCAGATGGGTTAAGAAAATGCGGAAAAAATGCTGTACTTGCTTTAAGAGAACCATCTTTAGGACCTGTTTTTGGAATTAAAGGTGGAGCAACAGGTGGTGGACATAGCCAAATTTCACCAATGGAAGATATTAATTTACACTTTACAGGGGACATTCATGCAATTACTTCTGCCAATAATCTACTTTCTGCCATGATCGATAACCACATCTATTTTGGCAATGAATTAGGTTTTGACAGAGTAGTTTGGAAAAGATGTGTCGATTTAAATGACAGACAATTAAGAACAGTAAACACTGGTTTATCCAAAGAAAAAAATATAGTGCCAAGAATGGATGGTTTTGATATTTCGGTGGCTTCTGAAATTATGGCTATTTTTTGCCTAGCAACAGACATTCATGATTTAAAAAGAAGAATTGGTAACATTATTGTAGGTTATACCAAAGAAAACAAACCAATTACGGCAAAAGATTTAAAAGCAGATGGAGCAATGACGGTACTATTAAAAGATGCTATTCATCCAAATTTAGTACAAACATTAGAAAAAACACCAGCTATTGTACATGGAGGACCATTTGCCAATATTGCACATGGCTGTAATAGTGTAATTGCTACCAAACTTGCTTTAAAATTAGGAGACTATGTTATTACCGAAGCAGGATTTGGGGCAGATTTGGGAGCAGAAAAATTCTTAGATATTAAATGTAGAGTAGCTAATTTAAAACCAGATGCTGTAGTTTGTGTAGCAACCATAAAAGCATTAAAATATCATGGTGGAATGCCAAAAGAAGATATTAAACAAGAAAGTATAGAATATTTAGCAAATGGATTTGCAAACCTAGAAAAACATATAGATAATTTAAAAAAGGTATATGGATTAAATGTAATAGTAGCAATTAATAAATATACTCATGACACACAAAAAGAAATTGACTTTTTACAAAATAAATTACAAGAAAAAGGCATTGGCTTAAGTTTAGTAGAATCTTGGGAAAAAGGTGGAGAAGGAGCGCAAGACTTAGCAAAACAAATTGTAGAATTGGTAGAAAAACCATCAAACTTTACATTTGCCTATGAACTAGACAAAACCATAGAAGAAAAAATTGAGCAAATAGCCACAAAAGTTTATGGGGCAGAAGGAGTAGAATTTAGTGAAGATGCTCTTCAAAAAATAAAAGAAATTACAAACTTAGGCTATGGAAAATTACCAGTATGTATTGCAAAAACGCAATATTCCTTATCAGATGATCCTAAAAATTTAGAATGTAAAGAACCTTTTAAAATTCATGTACAAGATGTTATTCTAAGAGCAGGAGCAGAATTTATAGTAGTCATTACTGGTAAAATTATGACAATGCCGGGACTTCCAAAAGTACCTGCAGCAGAAAATATCGATTTAGATGAAAATAATGAAATTGTAGGAATTTTTTAATAAAAGTAAAGTAAAGTAAAATAAAAATAAAAGTAAAACAAAAATACATTAGAATAAAGGGAACGTCAGAAAACTAGAAATAATAGATTTCTTAAATGAATAAAAGCACCAATTTTGGTTAAAATAATCATAAAATTATTTTAATGGAAAGTGGTGCATTTTTTATGTTAAAGAATATCATTCATAAAAAAAAGAAAACTGCTATCGCAATGATTGCAATAACCTTAGTATTTAGTATATTTTTATCTTATCAAGTATTTTTTAGAAACAATGAAACAGAAGCATTATCTAAATATGGTTCTAGAGGAGAAGAAGTAAGACAAATACAAACAAAATTAAAAAGATGGGGATATTATAGCGGAAATGTCGATGGAATTTATGGAAGTCAAACACAAGCTGCAGTAAGATGGTTCCAATCGAAAAATGGACTAACTGTAGATGGAATAGCAGGAAAAAATACATTAGCTGCTATGGGAATTTTTAATTCCTCTAATTCTTCTTCTAGTTCTTCAAGCAACTCAAATGACTTAAATTTGCTGGCAAGGTTAGTATATGGAGAAGCAAGAGGAGAACCTTACACAGGCCAAGTAGCAGTAGCTGCCGTAGTTTTAAATCGTGTAAAGAGTAGTTCTTTCCCAAATACAATTGCAGGGGTAATCTATCAAAATGGAGCATTTGATGTTGTTTCAGATGGACAAATTAATTTAACACCAAACTCTACAGCAATTAAGGCCGCACAAGATGCTTTAAATGGTTGGGATCCAACTTATGGAGCAATTTACTACTTTAATCCAAGTACAGCAACTAATAAATGGATTTGGTCAAGACCTATGACAGTTACTATTGGAAATCATAGATTTTGTAAATAAAATAGATGGAACAAAAAAATAAATATCATTAAATAGAAAATATAAGAATAAAAAATTATAAAAATATAAAATTATAAAAATAAAAAAATTATAAAAATAAAAAATTATAAAAATAAAAAATTATAAAAATATAAAATTATAAAAGTATAAAAGTATAAAATTATAAAAAATATAAAATCATAAAAACAAAAAATATAAGATTAAAATTAAATAAAAGGAACTGCTAAAACTAGCAGTCCTTTTGCTCTTCTTCTAATTAGAAGAAGAGGGAGGATTGTAGCAAATTCTAAGAGTGTATGCCTTAGCAATTTGCTTTTTTAGATTTTCCATTAGAGATATGTCCCTGTAACCATGGAGAACTTTAGAAATAGCCTCCAAATCTCTTTCTCTTGGAGTACCATCTAAAAACACTCCAATTTTTCCAATAAGGATTCCATTGGAATAACGGATGCTTACAGTAAAAAGATCCTCATAGTAACAAACATAGTCCCGCATAAAGCTCCTCCTTCAAAAACATAAATTTTATGCGATGCAAATGTATTATAACACAATTTTCAGTAATTGTCCTACAAAAATAAAAAATATAAAGTTAAAATATAAAGAATAAATAAATGGTATCTGAAAATTTTCAAAAATCACAACCAAAAGTTCTCCTTGACAAATAAATAGCATATTGATAATATTATAGAAGAATAAAAAGGAAAACTTGCTAAAAGTGGAGGAAGACATGAACTGGTATCCAAAATTATACCTCAATAATGTAAAAGAAATAACACCAGAAATATTAAAAAAATATCAATTAAAAGGCCTTATTTTAGATGTAGATAATACTTTAATTGACTATCATAAAAATATCTTAGTAGGAGCGCAAAAATGGATTAAACAAATGGAACAAGAAGGTATTAAGCTATGTATTGTATCTAATTCAAACCAAAAAGAAAAAGTAGAAAAAGTAGCACAAAAATTAGAAATTCCTTATATCTATTTTGCCTTTAAACCATTAAAATTTGGATTTCATAAAGCACAAAAAATAATGCAGTTAGAAAGTAACCAAATTGGGGTAGTAGGAGACCAAATTTTAACAGATGTAATTGGTGCTAATAGGTGCCATATGTTTTCTATATTAGTAAAACCACTACATGAAAAAGATATATGGATTACGAAACTAAAAAGACCGCTAGAAAATAAAATCATTCAAAAATATGAAAAATATAAACAAGAGGAAAATATCAAAAAATAAAATTTCTATTTTAATATAAGGCAAAAAATATAATTAAGAAGTGCAAACAAAAAATGTAAACAAAAAAATTAAAAATAATTAAAACTTAAAATTTTAACAAGTTTACGACACAAGAAGGGAAAGGGATTTAAACAATGTATATAAATGATATACACATACTAGCATATGTAGTAGTGGGAATAATAGGACTTATTGTAGGACAATTAGTAGACTGGTGTAATAAAAGACTACCAGACGAAAAAAAAGTTTTTTCAAAAGAACTTTTTACAGAATATTTTAAACATTTTAAACCAAACTATTTATTAATGATTATTACAGCCATCATGTATGTTGGCTTATTATATAACTTTAATTTTAGTGTAGACTTAGCAAAATACCTAGTATTAACACCAATGCTTTTATCTGCATTTTGCATTGATTTAAAATTGCAAATTATTCCAAATCGTCTTAATCTAACAATGTTTGAAGCAGGATTATTTTTCACTTTCTTAAGCGTTATTCTAAATACCAGTATAGGAATTAATACTTTTATAGATAATCTTTTAGGCATGTTAGTTGGTGGGGGAATTTTCTTACTCATTACTCTTATTGGAGGATTGGTTGCAGGCAAAGAAGCTATGGGCTTTGGAGATGTAAAACTCATGGGAGCTTTGGGGCTATTTTTAGGATGGCTTAATATTATTATTGTATCTGTACTTGCCTTTTTATTTGCAGCTGTTATTAGTATTGGTATTTTAATTTTTAGAAAGAAAAAGTTTAATGAGTATATTCCATTTGGACCATTTATTGTAGCAAGTACTCTAGTTGTTATCTTTATGCCACCAGAACTACTGTTAACAATCGTGTTAAAAATATTTACATTGGGTATGTACCAAGGATAAAAAACAATAAAAAAAGAAAATAGAAGAGAATAAAAAATAGAAGTAACAATGAAATAACAAACAATAGAAAATGAAAAGAAAAACCTAAAATAAAGTTAGGTGGGGTGGTTTGTATGAATACAAAAATTAGATGGCTAAGGGAAAAACTTCGTGGGCTAGATATGCAAGGCATGATTATTTCTAATCCAGTTAATGTTAGGTATTTAACTGGCATCAATGCAGAAGGCGTATTATTAATAACAAGAAAAGAAAATCATTATATTACAGACAGTAGATATTTAGAAGAAGTACAGTCTGTTTTAACCATTGATGATGATATTATTGTTCACAATATTTCAGATGTAAGTAAATATGATTATGAAAACTTCTTCTCTTTTTGCGAAAACGTAGGCTTTGAAGAAAATTATGTTACTTATGCTATGTATAAAAAATATATGCAGTTATATAAAGCAAATCACCTAGAAGAAACAGAATATGTTTTAGAAAAACAAAGAATGATAAAAGATGAACAAGAAATAGAATGCATTAAGCAAGCCTGTAACTTAACAGATGATTGTTTTACACACTTACTAGAATATATCAAAATAGGAATGACAGAAAAACAAATTGCCTATGAAATAGAAAGATATTTTTTAGACCATGGAGCAGAAGGAACTTCATTTGAAACCATAGTAGCATCTGGAAACAATTCTTCCAAACCACATGCAAAAACAACAGAAAAGAAAATAGAAGCAGGAGACCCTATTACCATTGATTTTGGTTGTAAAGTAAATGGATATTGTTCAGACATGACAAGAACATTTTTTGCACGTTTTGTACCAGACACCATAAAGCCTATTTATGATTTAGTTTTAAAAAATCAGTTACAAACAGGGCAAGATATGAAAGAAGGAGCAAGTATTCGAATTCTTTCTAAAAATGTCGAAAATGACTTTAAATTAAATGGCTATAGTTTAGTACATAGCTTAGGTCATGGAGTAGGCTTAGATATTCACGAATTTCCTTATATAAATAGCAAAAATGATAATAATTTAAAAGAAAATATGGTAGTTACCAATGAACCAGGAATCTATTTACCAGGAAAATTCGGAGTTAGAATAGAAGATACAGTATTAATTACAAAATCTGGTTGCATAAATTTAACAAAATCGGACAAAAATTATATTATAGTAGATAAAGTCAATTCCAACTTTGAAGCTTAATAAAATAAACACATAATATTTATTTTAAATAGATATTATGGTTAAATAAAAATTTAAATGCATGAAATAGATAAAATTAAGAGAAAAGTATAAATGGTAAAATTAAATTACCGTTTTAAGATAAATAAAAAGACACATAATTAAAACTTATGATACAATGTTGGTGTCGAATCAAACATTGAAAGGAAGAATTAATTATGTGTCAAGAAAATAATACCACAAAAAGTAGAAAAGGTAAACACTTAGAATATAGTGAAAGACAATCAATAGAAAGATGGTGGAATAGAGATAAACGTACAAAACTTGAAATAGCTGAACTTTTAGATAGAACAGAAAAGACAATAAGGAATGAAATAAAAAGAGGATTAGTAAAAAATCTAACAACGGAATTAATTGAAATATGGGTATATAGTGCAGATGTAGCACAGCAAAAATATGAATATTATTTAAAAGCAAAAGGACCAAAGTTAAAAATAGATAATGATTATGAATTAAAAGAATATGTTGAAAAAGCTATAAAAGAAGATAAAAAGTCACCAGAAGTAATAGCAAAAGAGATAAAAACAATGAATTTTAAAACAAAAATGTGTGCAAGAACAATTAGAAATAATATATATGCAGGAGATATTTATGATATAAAATCAAGCGATATGATTTACAACAAAGAATATAAGGAAAAAAATAAAGAAAAGACAGTATGCGAAAAAGTACCAGCAGAAAAGAGTATAGATTATAGACCAGAAGAAGCTAATAGTAGAGAAATATATGGACATTGGGAAGGAGATTTAGTAATAGGAACTAAAAAAAGAGGTTCAGTATTATTTACTTTAACTGAAAGAAAGACAAGGGAAGAAATAATCGTAAAGCTACCCGGAAAGAAAGCAGAATATGTAGCAAAAGCATTAGATATAATAGAAAAGAAATATAAAAAAATATTTTATAATAAATTTAAAACTATAACTTTTGATAATGGTGGAGAATTTAGAAATTGGAAGGCTTTAGAGAAATCTTATGATAATCGAAGAAAAAAGGCTAGAACACAAATATATTATGCCCATCCATATCGTTCAGGAGAACGAGGAAGTAATGAAAATGCTAATAGATTAATAAGAAGGTTTATACCAAAAGGAATTGATATAACACCAATATCAGAAGAATTTATACAAAAAATAGAAGATTGGATAAATAATTATCCAAGAGCTATGTTTAATTATAAAAGTACCAACGAAATCTTAAGTGAAATTTGTGCATAATAAACCGGAAATTTATTATTGCCATTTATAAAATTAAGAGAAAAGCACAGTAATGCTTGCTTTTTTGGAAAATTCGCGGTATAATAGGAAAGTGCAAAAATAAAGATAGAACAAAATAAGCACAAGCTAAAAAAATAAAGCCATTGATAAATTAAAAATTAAAAAAATAAATGTATTTTGAAAGGGGAAATGAAACATGGCAGAAGTATATATGGCAGGAGATTTTAGAAATGGAACAACATTTGAAATGGATGGAAATGTATTTAAAGTAGTAGAATTCCAACACGTAAAACCAGGAAAGGGTTCAGCTTTTGTTAGAACAAGATTAAAAAATGTTATTTCAGGAGCAGTAATAGAAAAAACATTCAATCCATCAGAAAAATATCCAGCAGCAGAAATTGAAAAAAGAGAAATGCAATACTTATATAGCGACAGCGACATTTACTATTTTATGGATAATGAAACATATGAACAATTACCTTTAAATAAAGAACAACTTGGTGATAGTTTAAAATTCTTAAAAGAAAATATGAATGTAAAAATTCTTTCTTATAAAGGACATGTATTTTCTGTAGAACCACCAATGTTTGTTGAATTAGAAGTTACATATACAGAACCAGGATTTGCAGGAAACACTACAACCACTTCAGGAAAACCTGCAACACTAGAAAATGGTTATGAAATTTCAGTTCCAATGTTTGTAAATATTGGAGACGTTATTCGTATTGATACTAGAACTGGGGAATATATGGAAAGAGTATAAAATACGGAAGGAAGTAAATAAAAAACATGTCAGATTTAAGAAATCATTATCAAACAATTTTAAAAGATTTGGAAAATTACTTTCAAAATGAAGAAGACAAACAATTTGTAACAGAAAAATTTCAAGAACTTTCTATTATGTTCATGGATATTATAGACCGTTTAACCTATCTTACAGATAAAAAAGTACAAGAAATGGAAGAAAGGCAAAAAGTAATAGAACAAAAAATTAACAATGTACAAAAAGCAGTAGATGGTATTGAAAGTGATATTTACGAAGACGAAGAAGGTTATGAATTTGAAATTGTTTGCCCATATTGTAACCATGAGTTTGTAACAGATATTAATAATGAAAGCAATGCAGAGGTAGAATGCCCAGAATGCCACAATATAATTGAACTAGACTGGAATGAAGAGGAGGACTGTGACTTAGAAGATTGTTCTAGTTGTTCACACCATTGTGAAGAATTTGAAGAAAACACTAATATTAATGATGATGATACCAATATAGAAGATGACGAAGACGAAATTGTTTATGATGATGAAGATAGCGAAGAAGAATTAATTATTCATATGCCACAAAGAAAATCTAAAAAGGCAAACAAACAAGCTTTGAATCATAATGAAAAAGATAATAAGCCAGAAGATAGAGAAGGGCAAGAAGACGAAGAAGATGAAGAGGATGACATGTAATAATTTATTCAAAAAATAAAGATAATGTTTGTAATAATTATATAATTTAGAATTGCTATGTGGATTTTCTTACTTTTTTAGTAAAGTAAGAGGATCCACATAATTATTATTAATACGTACACCAAAATGAAGATGAGAACCAGTAGTAGCACCATTTGTAGGGTTACCGGTTCTCATCTTTATATTGATTACCGTTTAACACCATACACATTTTTAGGACCAACTTTGCCAATCACTTGGCCCTTTTTTACGTTATCTCCAGTTTTAACAATATAATTAGGAGAAACATGGCAATACGTAAACTTTATATTTCCAGAAGTTAAGGTAATAGTATAACCACCACCGCCTAAAAAACCAGTAAAAGTAATTTGCCCATCACAAACAGCAACTAAATTACTTCCTTGTGGAGCACCAATATCAAGCCCTTTATGGTAAGAACTAGCACCTGCAGTAGGAGAAGTACGATAACCAAAATAGGAATTAATGGTAGTATACCCAGGGCTTGGCCAAATATAAGCATCATTTAAATCAAAAGAATAAAAAATATCTTCAAAAGGTATATTAGTATTTCCTAAAATAGCAGGGGCAAAAAAACAAGAAATAAAGAAAATAAGAACAATTAAAATAATAAGAATACCATAAAAAGACTTAAAAAAGTTACTAGACATAAAATAACCTCCAATTCTAGTAACCCCCAATTTATCTATTAAAATTTCTTTTCTTAAAGTTCAATATAATAAAATTAAATTTAATATTTAATATTTAATATTTAATATTTAATGCTCAATGTTTAATGTTTATTATTTTTATATTTCACATTTAAGCTATAATTAAAAACCTCAAGCTTTAAAATTGATTATATTCTAATCTTTAGAAATTTTTTTGAAAGCAAAAAACTTGCTAATAAAAAAGTTTAAAATAATAACAATAACTGTAATAATACATTTATTAATTAAATAAGCAATATTTTCACTAAAAACAGTATAGAAACTATGAAGTACATCATTTAATAAAAATACACCTACAATTTCTACTACCATAGTAAAAGCTCTACCTAAAATAAATTTGCCAAACTCTGTAAGCTTTTCCTTGAAACCATGAGCCGTAGAATGGAAAACCCATTTACGATTTGTAAAATAAGCAAATAAAATAGAAGCAACAATTCCCACTGTACTTGCAATATTTCCTTCTACATTTAGCCAAGCCTTTAATACAAAAGAAACGATAATATTGACTAAAGTAGTTAATACACCAAAAATAATATATGAAATTACTTCTTTGTTCAATACTTTATTTAAAATTTCTTTTAATTTTTCCATTTATTTATGTTCCCCTATAATAATACTATAATTCTAACATACATATAGAACACTTGCAACAGTTAAATAAATTCCCTAACTATGAAACCACCATTGAAACAAATAAGGTTCATATTAGGGAAATATGGCAGGGGTAGAAGGATTCGAACCCTCACAGGCGGTTTTGGAGACCGATGTGCTACCATTAACACTATACCCCTATTTCTTAAAACACTTACTTTATTATATTAACATATAATAACAGGAAGTGCAAGTAAAAAATGAAATTTTAAAAATTATTATAAATGGCAATAATAAATTTCCGGTTTATTATGCACAAATTTCACTTAAGATTTCGTTGGTACTTTTATAATTAAACATAGCTCTTGGATAATTATTTATCCAATCTTCTATTTTTTGTATAAATTCTTCTGATATTGGTGTTATATCAATTCCTTTTGGTATAAACCTTCTTATTAATCTATTAGCATTTTCATTACTTCCTCGTTCTCCTGAACGATATGGATGGGCATAATATATTTGTGTTCTAGCCTTTTTTCTTCGATTATCATAAGATTTCTCTAAAGCCTTCCAATTTCTAAATTCTCCACCATTATCAAAAGTTATAGTTTTAAATTTATTATAAAATATTTTTTTATATTTCTTTTCTATTATATCTAATGCTTTTGCTACATATTCTGCTTTCTTTCCGGGTAGCTTTACGATTATTTCTTCCCTTGTCTTTCTTTCAGTTAAAGTAAATAATACTGAACCTCTTTTTTTAGTTCCTATTACTAAATCTCCTTCCCAATGTCCATATATTTCTCTACTATTAGCTTCTTCTGGTCTATAATCTATACTCTTTTCTGCTGGTACTTTTTCGCATACTGTCTTTTCTTTATTTTTTTCCTTATATTCTTTGTTGTAAATCATATCGCTTGATTTTATATCATAAATATCTCCTGCATATATATTATTTCTAATTGTTCTTGCACACATTTTTGTTTTAAAATTCATTGTTTTTATCTCTTTTGCTATTACTTCTGGTGACTTTTTATCTTCTTTTATAGCTTTTTCAACATATTCTTTTAATTCATAATCATTATCTATTTTTAACTTTGGTCCTTTTGCTTTTAAATAATATTCATATTTTTGCTGTGCTACATCTGCACTATATACCCATATTTCAATTAATTCCGTTGTTAGATTTTTTACTAATCCTCTTTTTATTTCATTCCTTATTGTCTTTTCTGTTCTATCTAAAAGTTCAGCTATTTCAAGTTTTGTACGTTTATCTCTATTCCACCATCTTTCTATTGATTGTCTTTCACTATATTCTAAGTGTTTACCTTTTCTACTTTTTGTGGTATTATTTTCTTGACACATAATTAATTCTTCCTTTCAATGTTTGATTCGACACCAACATTGTATCATAAGTTTTAATTATGTGTCTTTTTATTTATCTTAAAACGGTAATTTAATTTTACCATTTATAAAATTTTAAAAATTATTTGGTGGAGGTTGGTTACCCATAAATGAACTCAATGAGTTCGCATAATGCTTATTTGGTGGAGATGAGGAGAGTCGAACTCCTGTCCAATATTCTTACCATATAAACTTCTCCGAGTGCAGTTTGTTATTAAAATTCCCTTTTTACTAAATTAACAAACAAACTTAAAAAAAAGGTAGCCATTTAAATTACCTACTATTTCCATGGCTAAAAATAGCTTTGTTTCCCACTAATCGGCGCCTTATCTAAAAGCGTGGGCACTTAAAGTAAGACGTGCTACTTAAACTAAGCAGCGTATGCTAATTCTCTATTATCAGCGTTTATTTTTATTTCTCACATTATTAAAGTGGCCAAGTGAGAATCCACTACTCGCTATCTATATGGACCAAAATACTGTCGAAACCAAATACATCCCCATATACCGTACATATATTATTATACAATATTTCAAAGGAAATAGCAAGATGGGTAAAAAAAATTACCCTGATTGATTTGAAAATCCACTTGACTTTTACAAACAATTGTTTTAAAATGTATATGAAATTTACTGAGATTGGAAGTGATTTTTACTTATGAAAAATGAACTTATAAAAACAGAAATGATAGTAAAGGATACACCTATAAGTGTTATTAGAATTGATAAAACAGACTTTATATCATTAACTGATTTAGCTAAATATCAAAATTCAAGCGATCCATCCTTTACCGTAAAAAACTGGTTAAGAAGAGTTAGCACAATTGATTATATAGGACTTTGGGAACAATTGCATAATTCTAATTTTAATTTGGTCGAATTCGACCAAATTAAAACTGAATATGGAAAAAATTCTTTTGCAATGTCTCCTACACAATGGATAAAAAGAACAAATAGTATTGGAATTATTGCAAAAGGTGGTAAATATAGCATCGGAACATTTGCACATCCAGATATTGCTTTTGAATTTGCAAGTTGGCTAAGTCCAGAATTTAAGTTGTATTTAATAACTGAATTTGAACGATTAAAAATTAATGAAGCATACCAAAATAAAATTGAATGGTCTGTAAAAAGGGAACTATCCAAAACTAATTATATTATTCACACAGATAGTATAAAAGAATTTATTGTTCCAACTCTAACTGAAAAACAAAAACAATATGTATATGCAAATGAAGCAGATGTCTTAAATGTTGCTTTATTTGGAATGACAGCTAAAGAATGGAGAGATAAAAACCCTAATTTGGATGGGAATATTCGAGATTATACAGACATTTTACATTTAGTGGTTTTAGCCAATCTTGAAAATATAAATGCTGAAATGATAACAAGTGGAATTTCTCAAAGTGAAAGAATTGTAAAATTGAATAATACAGCTAAAAAACAATTAGAATTATTAAAAAATAATAGTAGTATTCGTAGGTTAGAAAAAATGGATGAAAAATTAAAATTAGAGTAAAACAAATTAAGTATTTCACTCTTGCCTATTCTACTATTTACGCCATTTCTTTGTATATCTGCAAGTAACATATTTATTTTTTTTAGAGTTTTTTTATCCTCTTTAGGTCTTATAAAAAATTTTATATTCAAAAACTTTACAAAAATTAAAAAGTGAAAAAATTCTAAAAAAACCTATTGTCAAAAGGAAAAGATAATGTTATTATAAAAGTGTATTTAGTATCTATATATAGTAAGTATAGAAAATAAATACAATCGATGCAAAAGAGGTAAAGAAATACTATAATGCTATAGAATAGATATTAAATGCAAAGAAAAAAGAAAAAAATTAGCTTATGGTATAAAAACAAAAAAGATAGGATAAACTCTAAAGAAAGTTAAAAAAAATATAACTAAAAAGAACTTTAGAGAAAAAATCAAAAGAGGAGGAAAATAGAAAATGACAAGATTAAATAGATTAAAAAGTAGTCAAGGTATCACCCTCATTGCGTTGGTTGTAACCATAGTGGTATTGCTAATATTAGCAGGAATTACAATCAACATGTTATTTAGCAATGGAGGAATATTTAAGGTAGCCCAAGATGCAGCAAATGCATGGAACCAAGCTGTTATTAATGAGCAAGCAGATTTAGATAATTTAACAGAACAAATACAAAACCTAGTAAATGGACAACTAGGTGGAGGAACAGGTACTGGTGGTGGAGATGAAGATCCAGAAAACCCAACCACAGGACCAACAGGAAAGCCATTAGTAGACACTGTAACAGAAATACAGATAGAAGATAATTTAGAAGCAGAAGATACATATGGAAATGTAGTAACAGTACCAAAAGGATTTAAAGTAGTAACTAGTGAAGCAACAACCGTACCAGAAGGAATAGTAATAGAGGATAGCAATGGAAACCAATTTGTATGGATACCAGTAGGAACAGTACATAAAGATAGTAATCCAGAAAATGATGTAACAATAAAATTAGGAAGATATACATTTGATACGAGCAATGGAACACCAACAATGCAACAGGCAGCATTTGCAGGAGATAATCCAAGTAGTCCAGATCAAACTTATGAATCAGATCCACCAGTTACTATAAGTTCACGTTATCAAGAATTAACAACATATAGAGAGGGAACAGCATCAAATGGAGAAGATGGCTTAAATGCCACAGCTAAAAATTTAGAAGGATTTGTACAAAGTGTAGCAGATAATGGAGGATATTATATAGCAAGATATGAGGCTAGTTATGGAAGTGGAAGTAGCACAGCAGATTGGAAACCATTATCAAAAGTATCCACAGGAACACCAAGAGGTAGTGGTCAAGGCTATATACCATTAACACAAGGAATGTTATGGAACGATGTAACACAATTAGATGCTTCAAAGATAAGCCAGAATATGTATCAGGCAGGAGACAATACAGTAGGAGTAGAAAGTGATTTAACAAATAGTTATGCATGGGATACAGCAATAGTATTTATACAAAGTATGAATGAAGCAAATAGTAATTATGCAAATGCAAATAGAGAAACAACAGGAAATAGTAGCTTAATGAATACAGGAGAAACAGGAGATAAAGTATGTAATATATTTGATATGGCTGCAAATGTAGCTGAATGGACCACAGAATATTCCACGTACACGACTAGCAGTCTTGCGTACCCTTGCATTTACAGGGGAGGCAGTTACTACGACAGCGGCTACTACACGGCTAGCAGGTACCGCGACAATGCGACCCTCAGCACCGGCGACATCGGCTTTCGAGTGGTACTTTATGTAAAGTAGCACTGACCACTGTTAGTGGTAACTAGAGTGTTAAAAATCGAGTGTTAAACTCTAACTGTGTAAATTCAAAAAAATCAAATTTTGAATTTATGCAGTTAGAGTTTTTTGTAGGATGTCAAGACTTTTAAGTAATTAACAGTAAAATTTAACATCTTTAATATCATCAATATGATAAAATTCTTTCCATTTGGAAATAATTAAAAAGTAATGTCTTGAAATAATACTTAATAGCTTGTTTAAATCATTACTAGGAATTCCACTTTTGTTATTACATAAGATGCAACCACCTGCTTCAGTAAGCCAAACTTTAGTAGAGTTTTGAGTTAATCTTCCTTTTGAAATGTGAACATGAATAGGCTCATTATTTTCATTAGACCAAAAATAAATTTTGTAACCGATAACTTTCAAGAATACTAGGCAAATTTAAGACCTCCTTCACGTGCATATTTATAAAACAAATCTGCACTATGTTGAACAACTTGTTTAAAAAACTTTATTTCATCATCACTATAAGTACCTTCCCAAACTGTTACTTTGTAGGTTGGTAATTGAATCCTAACAGAGTCAAAGCCATTATCAGTAGGTCTTTCAAAATGCACATCTATGCATTCTACATCATTTTCAATATAAATGTTAGAAAAAGTAACTTGCGTTTCATCAGAATATTTTACGTATGGATACATCATAAAATTTTCACTCCTTTGTATTAATTAATATATATTATAACATCATTAAAAAGAAATTACTACAATTTTTGCAATAATTTTGAGTGAAAAAGTTTTATTCATATACACATATACAAATTAAAATACAAAGTGAAAAAATTATAAAAAAACCTATTGTCAAAAGGAAAAGATAATGGTATTATAAAAGTGTATTTAGTATCTATATATAGTAAGTATAGAAAATAAATACAATTGATGCAAAAGAGGTAAAGAAATACTATAATGCTATAGAATAGATATTAAATGCAAAGAAAAAACAAAAAAATTAGCTTATGGTATAAAACAAAAAAAGAAGGATAAACTCTAAAGGAAGTTAAAAAATATAACTAAAAAGAACTTTAGAGAAATAATCAAAAGAGGAGGAAAATAAAAAATGACAAGATTAAATAGATTAAAAAGTAGTCAAGGTATCACCCTCATTGCATTGGTTGTAACCATAGTGGTTTTGCTAATATTAGCAGGAATTACAATCAACATGTTATTTAGTAATGGAGGGATCTTTAAAACAGCACAGGATGCAGCAAATGCATGGAACCAAGCTGTTATAAATGAGCAAGCAGATTTAGATAATTTAACAGAGCAAATACAAAACCTAGTAAATGGACAGATAGGTGGAGGAACAGGCACTGGTGGTGGAGATGAAGAACCAGTAGATATCACAACAGTAACAGAAATCGTTCAAAAAGAAGAAGGAGAAAAAGCAGAAGACACCTATGGAAATGTAGTAACAGTGCCAAAAGGATTTAAAGTAGTAACAAGTGAAGGAACCACAGTACCAGAAGGAATAGTAATAGAGGATAGCAATGGAAATCAATTTGTATGGATACCGGTAGGAACCGTACATAAAGATAGTAATCCAGAAAATGATGTAACAATAAAACTAGGAAGATATACATTTGATACAAGCAATGGAAACCCAACAATGCAACAGGCAGCATTTGCAGGAGATAATCCAGATCCAGAGAAAGCTAGTCAGACTTATGCATCAGATCCACCAGTTACTATAAATTCATATTATCAAGAATTAACAACATATATAGAGGGAACAGCATCAAATGGAGAAGATGGCTTAAATGCCACAGCTAAAAACTTAGCAGCATTTGTAGAAAGTGTAGCAAATAATGGAGGATATTATATAGCAAGATATGAGGCTAGTTTTCGGAAGTGGAAGTAGTACAGCAGATTGGAAGCCATTATCAAAAGTATCAACAGGAACACCAAGAACAAGTAGTAGTACACAATTAACACAAGGAATGTTATGGAACTGTGTAACACAATTAGATGCCTCAAAGATAAGCCAGAATATGTATCAGGCAGGAGACAATACAGTAGGAGTAGAAAGTGATTTAGTAAATAGTTATGCATGGGATACAGCAATAGTGTTTATCCAAAGTATGAATGAAGCAAATAGTAATTATGCAAATAAGACAGATGGAAATGGAACATTAAAAAATACAGGAGAAACAGGAGATGAAGTATGTAACATATTTGATATGGCAGCGAATGTAAGAGAATGGACTACAGAATATTCCACGAACACGAATAGCAGTAATGCTTACCCTTGTACTCACAGAGGAGGCAATTTCAACAACAGCCTCAACTACACGGCTTACAGGAACTACAACTATGCGACCATCAGCAACAGCGGCTTTGGTTTCCGCGTGGCACTTTATATAAAGTAGCACTGACCACTGTTAGTGGTAACTAGTTTTAAGAAAAAAATTAGGAAGTCTTAGAATACTTAAAAGAAAAGACTTCTAGCGAATCGAAGATACGCGAAGAAGTGGAAAATTTTAGGATACACTAGAAATAAAAAATACAAAAGCGCCACTAGTTGGCGTTTTTTATATAAAATATAAAGGAGCAAACCATGATAGATTTAAAACAAAATGTACAATATGTAAAAAGCGTAGGACCTACAAAAGTAGAACTATTAAATAACTTAAATATTTATACACTAGAAGACTTACTTACATATTTTCCACGCGTTTATGAAGATAGAAGTAAAATAAAAAATATAGCAGAAGTAGTAGATGGAGAATGGATTACAATTAAAGCAAGGCTAACATCAGAAGTTATTATTACTCGTATTCGCAAAAATATGACTATTATTAAAGCAACAGTAGAAGATCAAACAGGAAAATGTACTATTACATGGTTTAACCAAACCTATGTAAAAAAGCAATTACAAAGAGGAGAATATTATTGCTTCTTTGGAAAAATTAGTAAAGAATACAATAGGGTGGAAATGAGAAGTCCAGTATTTGATATAGTGGGAAAACAAAAAAATACCGGAAAAGTAATGCCTGTGTATCCTTCTACTTATCATTTGTCACAAACAGCACTTAGACAAGCAGTAGAAAATGCTTTAAAAATGGTAAAAGGAAAACTAGAAGAAACACTTCCAGACTATTTATTAAAAGAATATAACTTGTGGGATTTAGAAAATAGTTTAGAACAAGTCCATTTTCCAACCTCAAAAGAAAATTGTTTAAAAGCTAGAAAACGTTTAAAATTTGAAGAATTATTAACTTTACAATTAGCTTTATTGGAATTAAAAGGAGAAAGTGAAAAAGAAAAAGGGATTGTATTTGATAAAAATGTAAAAATGTCAGATGTTATCAATAACTTACCTTTTAAATTAACAAAAGCACAATTACGAGTTTTAGAAGAAATAGACAAAGATATGGAAAGTGCTAAAATTATGAACAGGCTATTACAAGGAGATGTTGGTTCTGGCAAAACCGTAGTTTCTATTATAGCAGCATATAAAGCAGCAAAATCTGGCTACCAAGTAGCAGTTATGGCACCTACTGCAATTTTAGCAACTCAACATTTAGAAGAATTTCAAAAAATTTTAGAACCTTTAGGAATCCATTGTGAGCTATTATTAGGAGCTACCACAGCTAAAAGAAAAAGAGAAATCTTAGAAAAATTACAAGTAGGAGATATTCAAGTTTTAATAGGAACCCATGCCTTACTTACAGAAAATGTGATATTTAAAAATTTAGGATTGGTTGTAACAGACGAGCAACATCGTTTTGGAGTAAGGCAAAGAACAGCCATTGCAGCAAAGGGAAATCATCCAGATGTGCTAGTAATGACAGCTACCCCAATTCCTAGAACTTTAGCTCTTATCCTATATGGCGACTTAGACATCTCTATTATAGATGAACTACCACCAAACCGTAAAAAAATAGAAACCTTTGCAGTTACTAAATCTATGGACCAAAGAATTAATGCCTTTATTCGTAAAAATATCGATGAAGGCAGACAAATTTATGTAGTATGCCCATTAGTAGAAACAGAAAAAGAAGAAAATGAAGTTGTAAACGGAAATGAAAATGAACTTATAGAAGAAGAGGAAGACTTTTTTACTGCAGGACAAAGAAAAATAGAGCCAAAAACACAAAACCAAATGAGAGAAACAATAGAACCTTATGGAGTACAACAAACCATAAAAGATATGGAAATAGAAAATGCGAAAATAGCAAAATCAGAATTAAAAGCAGTAAAAGAATGGGCAGAAATCTATCAAAAACAAATTTTTCCAAACTATAGGGTAGCTTATGTGTATGGCAAAATGAAACCAAAAGAAAAAGACGAAGTTATGGAAAAATTTAAAAATGGAGAAATCGATATCTTGGTATCTACTACAGTTATTGAAGTAGGAGTAAATGTACCAAATGCCAATATTATGGTAGTAGAAAATGCAGATAGATTTGGCTTGGCACAACTACATCAATTACGTGGAAGAGTTGGAAGAGGAGAATATCAATCTTATTGTATTTTAAAATACAGCAGTAAAGCTTCACCAGTTGCTAGAGAAAGAATGAAAATTATGCAAGAAACCAATGATGGATTTGTCATTGCAGAAAAAGACTTAGAACTTCGTGGAACAGGAGAATTTTTTGGAACCAAACAACATGGACTTCCAGAATTTAAAATTGCCAACCTATTTACAGATATGCCAATGCTAAAATCAGTACAAAGTGTAGCATTAAAAATAGAAAGTGAAGACAGAGGACTAAAAGAAGAAAAAAATAAAAGACTACGCAAATTAGTAGACGATAAGCTAAAACAAAGCGTTTCACTCTAATTTCAGCCATTGGGGACGTTCCTTTTTGGCTGATTTTCGACCACTAGGGACGTTCCTTTTTGGTCGATTTTCAACCACTTGGGACACTCTTTGCATGATTTTGATTTACTTGATACTTGATAAGTTTATTATGTTGAATTTACTTTAAAAATAAATTCAAAGGAGTGTCCCTTTTGGTAAATTTTCAGCCAAAAAGGAACGTCCCCAATGGCTGAAATTTTGCCAAAATACTTGACTTTTCCATAAAAACACACTATGATAATAGTGTAAAAACAAAGAAAGGAGAAGGCCTATATGTACACGCAAATGCTAACCTCCAAAAAAGGTGGAGAATTAATAAGCTTTAAAATCAATGGCAAAGAAAAAATACACCAAGGAGAAAAATGTCTAGACGAAAATGGAAAAGTGTATTGGAAAAGACATTCACCTGTACTATTTCCTATTGTAGGCAAGCTAAAGAAAAATCAAACCCTAATTGGTGGCAGAACTTACGAACTAATGCAACATGGGTTTGCAAGAGATATGGAATTTGAACCAATAACGAAATTAGACAATTTCCATTCTTATATGTTAAAAAGCAACAAATATACTTTAGCAAAATATCCTTATGAATTTGAATTATATAATACTTACCGTAGTGAAGAAAACAAATTAACAACAATTTATAAAGTAGTAAATACAGGGCTAATTAATTTACCATTTGGAATTGGTGGACATCCCGCCTTCCAAATAGACAAAGAACAATTAGAAAAAGGAAATTACTACCTAGAATTTGAAGAAAACGAAGATAAAATACATTTTCTATATTTAGTAGATGGTCTAATTGGAACCGAATATGCTAGAAACAGAATTGTAGATAAAAGAGTTATTCCTATTGATTCTCATACCTTTGATAATGATGCTTTAATTATGAAGGGAATTACTTCTCATAAAATTAGTTTAAAAAATAAAATGACGGGGAAAAAGCTTTTAACAATGGACTTTACAGATTTTCCTTATTTAGCAATTTGGTCCAAACCAAATGCACCATTTATTTGCATTGAACCATGGCATTCTACTGCAGATAATGTGAAAAGTTCAGGAGTGTTTACTCAAAAGCAAGATATCATTTCTTTAAAACCAAAGGATTCGTTTGAATGTAAATATACGGTGGAATTTTTTGAGTAAATGAAAATAAGCCTAGAAAATCAATAGATTATTCTTATAATTATAATAAATTACTGAAATATTATATATCAGCCAAAAATTAAATACAAAGTAAAATAGACAAGATAAAAAAGTAAAACAGAAAATATATAAAGATAAAAAGATAGGATGAAGCAATATGTGGCAAATTATTTTAATCATATTAGGATTATTACTTACAACATTAGGTGTAGTTTGTATTTTTGATGCAAGGCTTTTAACCAAAAAGCTCTTTAGTTTTGGTGACCAAAACGAAGGAAGTATGGGGCTAAAAATTATGGGCTTTATTATTGCAATGATTGGGGCTTTTATTATATTTTTTAATATGTAAATAAATATTTAGATTATTGAAAAAATTTCACTTAGAAGAATTTATTTTTTAATAAGATAAAAATAGATTTGAGAAAATAGTATAGAATGAAATTATTTACAAATAATAACTTTAGAAATTTACGAAAAATATTCAAAAATGCTAAAATTTATGCTATACTATTAATAGTATAGAAAAGAGAGGTGTATTGAAATGATACAAGTAACAAACATTCAGGATTTAAAAACAGCAATTAACCAAAATGGAGAAATGGTTATTACCATGAATAACAACGATATTGTAATTATGAAAATGGAAGAATATAGAGAAAAGTTATTAAAGAAAGATATAGAAGAACATTTATTAAAGGCAGAAGATGATATAAGAAATGGCAGAGTAAGAAATGCTAGGGAAGTTTTTAAAGAATGGAAAGAAAAATATGGAATATAAAGTGAACCTAACAGAACAATTTTTAGATGAGTTTGAAGAAATATGTAACTATATTTCTAACAAATTAAAAAATATAGATGCCTCAAATAGATTAAGAGAAAAAATAATATATAATGTCCTTTTATTGGAAAATTCTCCAAGAATGTGTACTGAAATAGAAAATGTAGATAGAACAGAACGACAATATAGAAGGATGGTTATAAATAACTATGTTATTTTATACACTATAGATGAACCAGAAAAAATAGTTTATATTGCACATATATATTATGATGGAAGAAACTATTTAGATGGAGGTTTATTATAGAACATAGTTAATTTTTTAAAATTTTTACTTGAAAAAATTACCAAAACATGTTACAATAAAAAACATAGGAAAAGCGATGAAAAAGAGGAGTAGGTTTTAACTAACTAGAAAAGAGAACAGAAGTGGGTGCGCTGAGAGCTTCTGATAGGATAGAAAACCGAAGGTAGCTTTGGAGCTAATAAACTAAAAAACATTTGAAATTCATAAAGTGAATAGGTTTATTCGTGTAACTTGCGTTAAAAGTAATTAAGAAAGCAAATTTATTTAAATTTGTTAAATTAAGGTGGTACCGTGAGATATATACCTCGCCCTTATTCTGGGGGCGAGGCTTTTTGTATTTATAGAAAGAATAAAAAGTCAATATTGGGGTAAGGTATACTACAAATGTTAATAAATTTACTTAATGCTTACGTATCTAAAAACTGTTATTAATTTAAATTAATATAAAATGAAGATAAAGGGACATATAAAAAATAATGTTCATTTATAGGGATAGGAGGAAAGAAAATGAGCAAAAAACATGAATTAGAAGGGAAGTTTAATCCAAAAGATTTTGAAGAAAAAATTTACCAAAACTGGGAAGAAAAGGGATATTTTAAGCCATCAGAAGATAAAACCAAAACCCCATATACAATAGTAATTCCGCCACCAAATATTACTGGTAAACTACACATGGGCCATGCACTAGATAATACCATTCAAGATATTTTAATTCGATATAAAAGAATGCAAGGCTTTAATACTTTATGGGTTCCTGGTACCGACCATGCGGCAATTGCAACAGAAGCAAAAATAGTAGAAAAACTAAAAAAAGAAGGAATTTCTAAAGAAGACTTAGGAAGAGAAGGTTTTCTAGAAAAAGCATGGGAATGGAAAAAAGAATATGGTGGTACTATTTTAAAACAACTTAAAAAATTGGGTTGCTCTTGTGATTGGGAGAGGGAACGTTTTACCATGGATGAAGGGCTTTCTAATGCGGTAAAACATGTTTTTGTTAATTTATATAACAAAGGACTTATCTATAAAGGAAAACGTATGATAAACTGGTGCCCTTATTGTAATACCTCTATTTCTGATGCAGAAGTAGAGTATGAGGAAGAGGCTACTCATTTATGGCACATTCGTTATCCTATTAAAGGGCAAGAAGGCAAATATGTAGTAGTTGCTACCACAAGACCAGAAACTATGCTTGGTGATACAGGTATAGCAGTAAATCCAACAGATGAAAGGTATCAAGACTTAGTTGGTAAAACCGTTATTTTGCCAATTATGAATAAAGAAATTCCAGTTATTGCTGATGAATTTGTAGAAACAGAATTTGGAACAGGTTGTGTAAAGCTAACTCCTGCTCATGATGTAAACGATTATCAAGCTGCACTAAAGCATAATTTAGAAATTGTCCCTGTTTTTGACGAAAACTTTAAAATGGGAGACTTGGCACCTGAATATAAGGGTATGGACTTATATGAAGCAAGACAAAAAATAGTAGAAAGACTAGAAAAAGAAGGTTATTTAGTAAAAATTGAGGATTATACCCATAATGTAGGTAAATGTTACCGTTGTCATCATACCATTGAACCACATATATCAGAGCAATGGTTTGTAAAAATGGAACCTTTAGCAAAGCCTGCTATTCAAGTGGTAAGAGAAGGAAAAGTAAAGTTTGTTCCAGAAAGATTTGATAAAATTTATTATAACTGGATGGAAAATATTCAAGATTGGTGTATTTCTAGACAATTATGGTGGGGACACCGTATTCCTGCCTATTATTGCCAAGATTGTGGTGAAATTATAGTAGCAGAAGAAACACCTACTAAATGTACGAAATGTGGAAGCACTAATTTAAAACAAGATGAAGATACACTAGACACATGGTTCAGCTCCGCTCTATGGCCATTCTCTACATTGGGCTGGCCAGAACAAACAGAAGATTTTAAATATTTTTATCCAACCAATACTTTAGTTACAGGATATGATATTATTTTCTTCTGGGTAGCAAGAATGATTTTTTCTGCTGTAGAACAAACAGGAACAGTTCCTTTTGATACGGTATTTATTCATGGAATTGTACGTGATAGCCAAGGCAGAAAAATGTCTAAGAGTTTAGGAAATGGAATTGACCCACTAGAAATTATTGAAAAATATGGAACAGATGCCTTAAGATTTTCCTTAATTTTAGGAATTTCACCAGGAAATGATATTCGTTACATGCCTGAAAAACTAGAATCTGCTTCTAATTTTGCAAATAAATTATGGAATGCTTCTAAATTTGTATTAAGTAATTTACCAAAAGAAGAAAGTCTAGAACAAAATTCTGCAACTCTAGAAAAACAGGGAAAAATAGAGAAAAGTTGTAAAGAATCAGAAAAAGAAGCTGAACAAGAAAATAGAATAAGTCAAAAGTTAACTGCAAAAGAATTACCACAAGACTTATGTTATGAAGATAAATGGATTTTAGCAAAATTAAATCAACTAATTGAAGAAGTAACTGCAAATTTAGATAATTTTGAATTAGGAGTTGCTACCCAAAAAGTTTATGACTTTATTTGGAACGAATTCTGCGATTGGTATATAGAAATGGTAAAACCACGTTTATATGACGAAAATTGCACCACAAAATTTGCAGCACAATATACCTTAAATAGAGTATTAAAAGGAGCTTTAAAATTATTACATCCAGTAATGCCATTTATTACAGAAGAAATTTATAGTAAGTTATATCAAAATGATGAAAGTATTATGATTTCTAAATGGGCAGAAGAATTGGTTCCTATGTCATTTGAAACAGAGAAAAATCAAATAGAAACCTTAAAAACAATTATTGTAGGAATTCGTAATTTAAGAACAAATTTAAATGTACATCCAAGCAAAAAATCAAAATTAATTTTTGTAACGAATATGGCAAAACAAATGCTAGAAGAGTGCAAACCTATGATACAAAAACTGGGTTTTGCAAGTGAAATTCAAATACAAGAAAGCAAAGAAAATATTCCACAAAATGCTATGTCAGTTTTAGCAGATGGCATGGAGGTATATTTACCATTTGAAGATTTAGTAGATGTAGAAGCCGAAAAACAAAGATTGCAAACAGAAAAGGAAAGACTAACTTCCGAAGTACAAAGAGCAGAAAAAATGCTTTCTAATCCAGGTTTTGTAAATAAAGCACCAGAAAGCAAGATTAATGAAGAAAAAGAAAAACTTGCAAAATACCAAGATATGCTTGCAAAAGTAGAAGAAAGAATGAAAAGTTTGTAAAATATAAAAGTAATATACTATAAAGAATAGTATAAAACTTAAGAAATGGCAAATAGTAGAAAAGTAATTAGTATAGAAGGAGAACAATCATGAAAATTATATTAGCTTCTAAATCACCAAGAAGAAAAGAGCTATTAGAACTAATGGGAATACAAGATTTTGAAGTAAAAGTAAGTAATGTAGATGAAACTTTAAAAGAAAATCTTACCATACAAGAGCAAATAAAAGATTTAGCTCATAGAAAAGCAAAAGCAGTCTTGGATACCATGAGTGAAGATTGTATTGTAATAGGAGCAGATACCATTGTTGTAAAAAATGGAAAAATTTATGGAAAACCAAAAACAAAACAAGAAGCCTATGAAATGCTAAAAGAATTGTCTAATGATATTCATCAAGTAGTTACAGGAGTATGTGTTTTAAAACAGAAAAATGGAAAAGCTACTTGCTATGTAGACGAAGATACCACACAAATTGAAATAAAACCATTAACAGATCAAGAAATTATGGATTGGATTGACTCAGGAGAAGCTATGGATAAAGCTGGAGCCTATGCAATACAAGGAAAATTTGCAGTGCATATTCAGAAAATGGAAGGAAACTATCATTCTGTAATGGGTTTGCCAATTAACAAATTGTATGATATTATGAAAATGATAGGAGAGAATTAGGTACTAGAGCTTATTTATGTATTAAATAAAATATTAAATTTTTTGAATGCTGAAAATAAATTTTCAAATACTCATAGAGTATGAAATAGAAAATTCTCATAAAATTTACAAAACAGTTTTTCTAAAAATAGAAAAGCTGTTTTTTGTTTGCACGTCAAAAAATGTCGAAAACTTCCTAAAATTCGACAAAACTTCTAAAATTTCATTCTAGCCATAAACTGGAAAAAAATGTATAATAGGACAAGCAAAAGATAAGGAGGAATTCACAATGGAGAGTAAATTAAGTGAAGTAGATAATGTGTTAAACATCATGATTACAGAAGAAGTTGATCACCATACTACTGAAAAAATGAGGAGGAAAATGGATTATGAAATTACAAGATTTATGCCTAGAAAAGTTGTGTTTGATTTTAGTAAGGTTTCTTTCATGGACAGTGCAGGAATAGGACTATTAATAGGAAGGTACAAATTAGTAAAATTACTAGGAGGAACTACCGAAATTAGTCATTGCAATAAAAGTGTTTCTAAAATATTAGAAATGAGTGGAATTTTAAAAATTATTCCACTAAAAGAAAGCAATATGGGTTTATAGATAGCTCCCGTTAAAAATCTAAATATAGAATACAAGGAAGAATAGAAAAAATGAAAAGTAGGTATGACAATGAAATGGAACTTAATTTTTTAAGCAAGTCTAATAATGAGGCATTTGCTCGTATCACAGTAGCAGCATTTGCAGCGCAACTAGACCCAACCATAGAAGAGCTTGCAGATATTAAAACAGCAGTATCAGAAGCTGTTACCAACTCTATTATTCATGGCTATGAAGATACAGAAGGAATTGTAAAGGTAAAAGCTACTTTGTTAGGTAATGTGATTGAAATTGAAATTTCAGATAATGGAAAAGGAATAGAAGATATAGAACTTGCTAGAAAGCCACTTTATACTACTAAAGGTAATTTAGAAAGGTCTGGAATGGGATTTACCATTATGGAAAGCTTTATGGATGAAGTGGAAATCCATTCGGTTGTAGGAATTGGCACAAAAATTACCATGAAAAAGAAAATCAAAAAAGAAAAGAAACAAGAAAAAGGAGAAGAAAACGAAGAAGAAAATGTGCTCATAAATTCATAAGGAAAATACAGGAGGGCATTTTGGATGCAATTAGAATTTGAAAACCAAAGTGAAGATATTGTTAAGGCACAACAAGGTGATCAAAAAGCAATGACAGATTTAATAGAAAAAAACAAAGGGTTAATTTGGAGCATTGTAAAACGTTTTCGAGATAGAGGTTATGAGCTAGAAGATTTGTATCAAATAGGAGTAATGGGTTTTATTAAAAGTATTAAAAGATTTGATAGTAATTTTGATGTAAGGCTTTCTACTTATGCAGTTCCCTATATTTTAGGAGAAATCAAAAGATACTTAAGAGATGATGGACCAATTAAAGTAAGTCGTAGTATTAAAGAAATGGGAATTAAGGCATTGGAAATCAAAAATGAATATTACCAAAAAACAGGACAAGAAATTAGAATAGAAGAATTAGCCGAAAAATTAAATACCAGTAAAGAAGAAATTGCACTAGCCCTGGAAGCTTTTAAACCAATGAATTCTATTGAAGAGCAATTATATGATGAAAAAGAAGAAGGAGGAGTTACACTCTTAGATAGAATGGCATCCAATATAGATGAAATGGCAATGGTTACAAATAAATTATGTCTTGAACAGGTATTAGAAAACTTAAAAGAGCAAGAAAAACAAGTAATTCTGCTTCGCTATTATAAAGGAAAAACACAATCAGAAATTGCCAAAATTTTAGGAATTACACAGGTGCAAGTTTCTAGAATAGAAAAAAGAAGTTTAGAACATATGAGGGTAAAATTAGCCATTTAATAAAAATAGTATCTAATTATAAATATTCTTATGTAATGTTGGCATTAATTAGATAATATATTTAAATGGTAATAGATTTTTAGGACAGCATAAATGGAGTAAATGCAGTAAATTAAATAAATATAATAAATACAAGAATTGGAGGAAAAGTGTGAAAAAATATTTTAGCTATTTAATTATCTTTTTTTTAATTTGCTTCTGTACTCCTATTTTTTTTACATCTACTTTTGAAAAAACAAATCAAAATAATCAAATGGATGCGCAAGAAGAAAAAGAAAAAATTGTAGAATCTACTTATGATTATAGTCAATATAAAACAGTAAAATTGTTACATGTATCTAGCAATAAGACAGAAGAACTTCCATTAGATGAATATTTGTATGGTGTAGTTAGTAGTGAAATGCCTGCTAGTTTTGAAAAAGAAGCTTTAAAAGCACAAGCAGTTGTGGCAAGAACTTACACTCTATACAAAATGGTGCAAAATAAAGGAAAACATGGAGAGGCCGATATTTGTGATGACCCTGGTTGTTGCCAAGCATGGATTTCAAAAGAAGATAGGCTTGCCAAATGGGATGAAGAAAATAGAGAAGACTATTGGATAAAAATTGTAAATAGTGTAAATGAAACACAAGGAAAAATGATTACTTATGAAGGTAAACCGATTAATGCCTTTTTTCATTCCAATAGTGGAGGAACAACCGAAGCTCCTATTAATGTGTGGGGAGGAAGCGGTTACCCATATTTGCAATCAGTAGAAACCTCTGGAGAAGATGCCTATAGTCAATATGAATCTGAAACTACAGTTAGCAAAAAAGAATTTGAAGAAACAATAAAAAAAGCACATAGCAATTTTGAAATTGATTTTAGCAAAAAAGACGCTATTGAAGTCAAAGAATATACAGAAGGAAATCGTGTAAAAACAATTAAAGTAGGAAATTTAGAACTATCTGGTGTAGAAATGAGAACACTTTTTGGTTTAAGATCTGCTAATTTTAAAATTACCATAGAAGGAGATGATATTCATTTTGAAGTAATTGGTTATGGACATGGTGTTGGAATGAGCCAAACAGGAGCAGACAGTTTGGCAAAACAAGGAAAAAATTATGAAGAAATTATTCATCATTTCTACACAGGAGTAGAAATACAAGATATTTAACATTTTTTGTATAATTTTCTCAAAACTGTTAATAATGATACTAATGAAAAATTGAAGGAGGAATTATTTTATGAGAAGAGAAAATAGAAGAAGGCCATTAGAAGAAGGACTAGATACGAAAAAAATGTTATATATTGTAGGAAGTATTTTGGCACTAGCCGTTATTGCCTTTGTTATCACTTTTCTAATTTATGGAAACCAATTAAACAATGATACCGACCTTGCTAGGTTAGATACCAATACCATTGGAACTATTACAGCAACAGAAGAAACAAGTAACCCTTATGGAAAAACAGTAAATGAAATGGAAAATGAAAGCAATAGTACAACTAATTCTAGCAGTACAAAAAACGAAGAAAATAATTCTAAAATAGCAGTTAATACTAGCCAATCGGAAAATCAAACAAAAACAGATAAAAACAATACAACTACAACTCAAAAAGAAAGTAGTACAAATTCTAACAAAACAGAACAAGCAGATACAAAAAAAGATGAAGAAAAAGAAACTACTGAAACAGAAAAAGTACCAGACCCAGAATTTAAAATGCCAGTAGAAGGCGAAATTATGAAAGAATTTGCTAATAACAAATTAGTATATTCTAGTACATTAGATGTTTGGGCAACTCATAATGGAATTGATATTGCAGCAGATAAAACTACAGTAGTAAAAGCAGCAGCAGATGGAACCGTAAGCTCTATTAAAAATGACCCACGTTATGGATTAACAGTTATAATAGAACATGTAAACGGCTACAAAACAGTATATTCTAACCTTTTATCAACAGAATTCGTTGTAGAAGGGGAAAAAGTAGAACAGGGGCAAAGTATAGGAACTGTTGGAAACACCGCTGCATTTGAAATTTCTGATGAACCACATCTTCATTTTGAACTATTAAAAGACAATGAACAACAAGATCCAGAACTTTATTTAAAATAATCAGCCATTGGGGACGTTCCTTTTTGGTCGAAAATCAGCCATTAGGGACGTTCCTTTTTGGCTGATTTTCAGCCACGAGGGACGATCTTTATTGGCCGATTTTCAGCCACTTGGGACACTCCTTATATAATTTTAAAAAAACAAATATATTAGAATTAGCTCTTCAATATATTTATTTAAAGGAGTGTCCTTTTGGTAAATTTTCAGCCAATAAGGAACTTCACTGTTGGTTGAAATTTAATTAAAGATATTTTTTCATTTGTTCTATATTATTATTTTGCAAAGTAATAAATTCATTCAAAATATTTTTTACTTCAGGTTCCATATTAGGACTATGGTTTAAAAGTTTTTGCACTTCAATCATTCCCATTAAATTTCCTTGTGACATTAATTCTGCAATATGAGAATTACTTTTATCTGTCAATGTATTCATCTGCACACCTGTCCAAGCCATCATTTTGTCCATCATAGGTTCTTCATCTGGAATTTCTCCATATTTTTCAAATTGCGTATTAACTTTATCTAAAATTTTTCCATATTGAGCATATTGACTACTTAATTCTTCTTTCATTTGTTCATCTTCTGTTTTATCAGAAACAAAAGTAATGCTAGAAAGTCCCATTCTAGTTGCTTTTCCAATTTCATTTAAAATTGTCAAATTAATATTTTCATCCATGTTTTTTACACCTCCTAAAATTAGTATAATCAAATTTGGCAAAATCAAACCTAGATATATTTAGTAAAAATGCATTTGAAATGAATCTATAATGTAAGTTAGAATTCAAAAAACAACCATTTTTTTTAGAATTTTTGAAATTTAAAAAATTCCAAATAAAAAATAAAAAAATGTTGAAAACTGTCCTAGCTTTATATATAATTAATGCAAAGAGTGTCGAAATTAATAGAAAATAGATAGAAGGAGTGTCCCTCGTGGTTGAAAATCAGCCAAAAAGGAACGTCCCCAATGGCTGAAAAAAGGAGCAAACATATGTCAGAAGTAAAATGGACGAAAGAACAGTTACAAGCAATTGAAGAAAAACGGTTCCAATATTTTAGTAGCTGCTGCCGCAGGTAGTGGTAAGACTGCTGTGCTTGTAGAAAGAATTATTCATAAAATTATAGATGAAAAAATGGATATTGATAAAATTTTAGTAGTAACTTTTACAAATGCTGCTGCTTCAGAAATGAGAGAAAGAATTCTAGATGCTATTTACAAAAAACTAGAAGAAGAGCCTCAAAACGTACATTTACAAAGGCAACTTATTTTACTTCCTAAAGCAAGTATTTGTACGATTCACTCTTTTTGCTTAGATGTAATACATAATTATTTTTATGAAATAGAGCTAGCTAGTAATTTTCATATTGCAGATACGGTTGAGATAGATTTATTAAAACAAGAGGTTTTAGACGATTTATTTGAACAAAAGTATTTAGAAAATGATAGTGATTTTATAGAACTCTTAGAAACTTATACGAATTATCGTGGAGATGAAGCTTTGCAAGACCTTATTTTAACAATCTACCGTTTTATGCAAAGTAATCCATTTCCAGAAAAGTGGCTACAAGAAAAACTAAATTTATTAATAAAAAACGAAGAAATAAAAGACTTTGGAGAAACTATTTGGGGCAAAATTATTTTAGAAAATATAAAAGAAGAAATGGAAGAAGCCGTTCTAAGGTTACAAAACATGCAAAATAAAATGGAAGGTTTTTATGAACTTTCTAAATTTACACAAGTAATAGCAGAAGATAAAATAGAATTGCAAGAGATTATAGGCCAAATACATTCTTGGGACAATACTTATCTAAGAATTCAAAATCTCCATTTCAGTAAATGGCCAACTGATAAAAAAGTGACTTTAGACCTAAAAGAAGAAGCAAAACAAACAAGAGATAACATCAAAAAGACAATCAAAGAGGATATTAATAAGCTTATTAATCAAAATTCAGAAACCATTTTTGCAGATTTTGAAAAAATTCTACCAATTCTACAAAAATTGGTGAATTTAGTAATAGAATTTGGTAAATTATTTGCAGAAAAGAAGAAAGAAAAAAATTGTATAGATTTTAACGATATAGAGCATTTTGCTTTAACAATTTTACTAAAAAATCCAACAACAGTAGCAAAAAAATATCAAGAAAAATTTTTAGAAATTGCTATTGATGAATATCAAGATAGTAATTTGGTACAAGAATCTATTTTGACTAGTATTTCGCGTGGTAATAATATTTTTATGGTAGGAGATGTAAAACAAAGCATTTATAAATTTAGGCAAGCAAGACCAGAACTTTTTTTACAAAAGTATCAAACTTATCAGCTAAAAGAACAAAAAAAGGAAGATGAGCATTTAAAAATTCAGCTATTTCGTAATTTTAGAAGTAGGCAAAACATATTAGATGTTACAAACCTAGTATTTGAAGCCATTATGAGCAAAAAATTAGGAGATATTGATTATAACGAAAACGAATATTTAAATTATGGAGCAAATTATCCAGATTTAGAAAAAGAAAATTATCAAATAACAATGAATACAAGAGCTACAGAAATGCTAATTATGGATTTAAAAGAACAAGACGAAATTCAGGCATTTGCAAATGAAATAGTAGAATCTGACACAAAACAAGAAGAAACATCAGAAACTAATACAGAACAAGAAGAAAGAGTAGAAGATGAAGTACTAGAAGCTAGAATGGTAGCAAATAAAATACAAGAACTTCTAAAAAATAGCACCATGGTATATGATAGAAAAAAAGGATATCGTCCAATCAAGCCAAAAGATATTGTTATTTTATTAAGAGCAACTTCTACTTTAGCACCAATTTATGAAAAAGAATTGTCAGATTTAGAAATACCAGTATATAGCGATACTTCTAGTTCTTACTTGGACTCTGTAGAAATACAAACTATTTTATCTATTTTAAAAATTATGGATAATCCTCTCCAAGAAATTCCTCTTGTAGTAGTATTAAGGTCTAGCATAGGCAATTTTACAGATAATGATTTATTGCAAATCCGTTTAACAGATAGAAATTGTAATTTTTATGAGGCATTGGTAAAAACAAGGCTTTGTGCAGAAGGTAACTTAAAACAAAAAATAGAAGAATTTTTTGCAAAATTAGATAAATGGAAAAAGCAAGAGCAATATATGCCCTTAGACGAACTTATTTGGCAAATTTATTTAGATACGGGTTATTATCAATATGTAGGACTTTTGCCAAATGGTGCTATGAGGCAAGCTAATTTAAAAACACTATTTGAAAAAGCAAAACAATATGAAACTGCAAGTTACAAAGGTTTGTTTCATTTTGTACATTTTATAGAAAAACTAAAAAAGCAAAATGGAGATTTAGCTTCTAGTAAATTAATAGGAGAAAATGAAGATGTAGTCCGTATTATGAGTATTCATAAAAGTAAAGGACTAGAATTTCCTGTTGTATTTCTATGTAATAGCCAGAAAAAGTTTAATATGCAGGATTTAAATGAAAGCATTTTGTTACATCAAGATTTAGGGCTTGGACCTACTTTTATAGATACCAAAAAGAAAATAAAATATTCCACTTTGGCAAAAGAAGCAATTAAACTTCAAATGAAACAAGAAACTCTTTCAGAAGAAGAAAGAATTTTATATGTTGCTTTAACTAGAGCAAAAGAAAAACTTTATATTACAGGAAGAAGTAAAGACTTTGCAAAAGAAATAGAACAAAAAAGGCAAGAATTAGCAGTTTACTTAGAACAAACAACAGACTTAAAATTAGATGATAAACTCATAAGAAAAGGAAAATCTTATTTAGACTGGCTTTTGTATGTATATCTTCTAGGACAAGAAAAAAGTATTACTTTAAAAGGAGAAGAAAAGCCTATAAGTGACATTATAACCTTACAAACCTTTTCTAAAAAAGAGCTATTAGAATCTTTAAAAAATCAGCAAGAGGAAAAAAAGGTAGATATTGTACAAGAAATACAAAATAAGTGGAGTGAAATTGAGAATGTACAACAAGAACTAAGCAAAATTCTAGAATGGCAATATCGTTATTTGGTAGATACAAAGCTTCCAACTAAAACTTCTGTTACAAAAATAAAACAAGAAAAAATGAAGTTACAAGATATTAATTTAGAAACAGAAGAAGAAAGGGAACAAGAGAACATATTTAGAAAAGAAGAAACAACAGAATTTACTAAGCAAGATGAAATACAAAAGCAACAAGAAGAACAAAAAGAAAGTAGCAAAATCTTTTCGGAAATAATGCCAAAATTTATGCAGGAAAGCAAAAAAATTTCAAATGCACATAAAGGAACTTTAGTACATTTGTGTATTCAAAGATTAAGAGAAGAAAAAGATTATACACTAAAAGACATTCAAGAAATGATACAAGACTTAGCAGAAAAACAAATTATTACAACAGAAGAAGCGAAAAGTATTGATGCAAAATTAGTATTTGGCTATACCAAATCACAACTATTTCAAGAATTAAAAGAGGCAAAAGAAATACACAAAGAACAACCTTTTTATATTAGCCTACCTGCAAAAGAGATTATAAAAGAAGCAAAAGAAGCTAATTCTGAAAAAGAGGTTTTAGTACAAGGTATTATGGACTTGTTTTACATTAATAGTAATAATCAATTAATTTTGGTAGATTTTAAGACTGATTATGTGGGAAAAGAGAAAAATGCAAAAGAAAAAATAGTAGAAAAATATAAAACACAATTAGAAATTTATCAAAAAGCACTAGAACAAGCATTAAATAGAAAGGTAGATAAAGTAGTACTTTGTCTTGCAAATGCAAACTGGGAGGAAGTTATAATATCCTAGCTTTTTATAAAAAATAAATAGTAATATTAGGAGAAAAGAATGGGAAATTTTGTACACTTACATATACACAGTGAATTTAGTTTATTAGATGGAGCAAATAGAATTAAAGATTTACCAGTTAGGGCAAAAGAACTAGGCATGGATGCCATGGCAATTACAGACCATGGTGCTATGTTTGGCGCTATTGACTTCTATAAAGCATGCAAAGCAAATGGAGTAAAGCCAATTATAGGATGTGAAGTGTATGTTGCACCTCGCAAAAGAACAGATAAAGACCCAAACTTAGATGCAAAATATAGTCACTTAATTTTGCTTGCAAAAGACAATGAAGGATACAAAAATTTAGCAAAATTAGTATCTATTGGCTATACAGAAGGATTTTACTATAAACCTCGTATTGACCATGAAGTACTAGAACAATATCATGAAGGTCTCATTTGTTGTAGTGCTTGTTTAGCAGGTGAAGTCAATCAAGCCATCTTAGCAAACGACATGCAAAAAGCAAAAGAAGTAGCACTTTGGTATAAAAGTATTTTTGGGGAAGATTATTATTTAGAAATACAAAATAATGGTATTAAAGAACAAGTACTAGCAAACCAAAAATTAATAGAATTGTCCAGAGAGCTAGATATTCCTTTAGTAGCAACAAATGATGCCCATTATTTAAAAAGAGAAGATGCCTATAACCATGAAGTACTACTTTGTATTCAAACAGGAAAACGTATGACAGATCCAGACAGAATGCGTTTTGAAACAGATGAACTCTATGTAAAATCACCAGAGGAGATGAGTGACTATTTTAGAAGTGTACCAGATGCTATTGAAAATACAGTAAAAATCGCCGAAAAATGTAATGTAGAATTTGAGTTTGGCCATACAATATTACCAAACTATGATGTACCAAAAGAGTTTGCAACTCATTATGATTATCTTGAAAAACTAACAAAAGATGGACTAGTAGAAAGATATGGCGAAAATCCATCAGAAGAAGTGAAACAAAGGGCAGAATATGAACTTAGTGTTATCAATAAAATGGGCTATGTAGACTATTTCCTAATTGTATGGGATTATATTCATTATGCCAAAACACATAATATTCCAGTAGGACCAGGACGTGGTTCTGGAGCAGGTTCTATTGTTGCCTATGCTATAGGTATTACCGATATTGACCCAATAGCTTATGGGCTAATTTTTGAGCGTTTCTTAAACCCAGAAAGAATTAGCATGCCAGATTTTGACGTAGACTTTTGTTTTGAAAAAAGAGATAGAGTAATAGAATATGTAGAAGAAAAATATGGAAAAGACCATGTTTCTCAAATTATTACTTTTGGTACTATGTCTGCTAGAATGGTTATTCGTGATGTAGCAAGAGTACTAGACCTACCTTATGCAGAAGCAGATAAACTTGCTAAAATGATACCAAATGAACTACATATTACTATTAAAAAAGCAATGGAACAAAATAGAGAGTTAAAAGAACTATATGAATCATCAGAAGATATCAAAAAACTTTTAGATATTGCCATGGCACTAGAAGGAATGCCAAGGCAGGCTTCTACCCATGCCTGTGGAATTGTTATTACTAAAGAACCTGTTGTAAACTATGTTCCACTCTATGTAAGAGATGGGGCCATTTCTACCCAATACATTATGACCACTCTAGAAGAATTAGGTCTACTGAAAATGGACTTTTTGGGGCTTCGTACTTTAACGGTTATTCAAGACACCATAGATTTAGTAAAGAAAAATCAAGGAATTGATGTTCAATTTGATGAAAAAATGAATGACCCAAAAGTATACAAATTGTGGCAAAATGGAGAATCTGTTGGTATTTTCCAATTTGAAAGTCAGGGTATGACAAACTTTATGAAAGAATTAAAACCAGACTGTTTGGAAGATATTATTGCTGGTGTTTCTTTGTATCGTCCAGGACCAATGGACCAAATTCCAAGATATATTGCAAACAAAAAAGACCCAGAACATGCAGTATATACGCATCCTGCTTTAAAACCAATTCTAGAAGTAACTTATGGATGTATGGTTTATCAAGAGCAAGTTATGCAAATTGTAAGAGATTTAGCGGGATATTCTTTAGGAAGAGCAGACTTAGTAAGACGTGCCATGGGTAAGAAAAAACTAGATGTAATGGCAAAAGAAAGAGAAATTTTTATTCATGGTCAGGTAGATGAAAATGGAAACATTATTGTACCTGGATGTGTTAGAAATGGAATTGATGAAGCATCTGCAAATAAGATATTTGACGAAATGGCAGAATTTGCAAAATATGCATTTAACAAGTCACATGCAGCAGCATATGCAGTAGTATCCTATAGAACAGCCTATTTAAAAGCATATTATCCTGCAGAATTTATGGCAGCAATGCTTAACAGCTTTTTAGGAAACTTAGATAAAATTCCAGGCTATATTGAAGAATGTAAAAGACTAGGCATTGAAATTTTAAAACCAGATATGAATAAAAGCGAAACCAAATTTACAGTAGATAAAAAACAAATTCGTTTTGGACTACGGAAGCATTAAAAATGTAGGAACCGCAGCCGTAGACGAAATTGTAAAAGAAAGAAAAGAAAAAGGAGATTTTAAAGACTTTAGTGATTTTTGCGAAAGAATTAAAAATTCACAAGTAAACAAAAAATGTGTAGAAAGCTTAATAAAAGCAGGAGCTTTTGATACATTTGGTCAAACTAGAAAAACACTTATGGCATCTTTTGAAGAAATTATAGATACTATTGCAGACTCTGCTAAAAAAAGTTTTGATGGTCAAGTTTCTATGTTCGATTTAGGACCAGTAAGCAAAAATGAAGAAATACAAGAAATGAAATATCATTATACAGTACTTCCAGAATATACGAAAAAAGAAATGTTATTTATGGAAAAGGAAATGTTAGGATTGTATATTTCAGGACATCCTTTAGAATCTATGAGAGAACAAATAGAAAAGAAGACCAATATTAATACATTGCTTCTAAGACAATTAGAACAATCTGCTACACAAGATGAGCAAGAATTATCTAATGAAGTAGAACAAACAAAACAATCAGACTTTAAAGATGGGCAAAATGTAACCTATGCCGGAATTATTACTTCAGTAAAAAAGAAGTATACCAAAAACAATACACTTATGGCATTTGTTACAGTAGAAGATTTATATGGACCAACAGAAATTATTGTATTTGATAGTTGTTACAAAAACTGTTCCTCCATACTTATAAATGACAATGTAGTTTTAGTAGAAGGAAGACTAAGCTTAAGAGAAGACGAAGAACCAAAAATTGTAGCAAAAAACATTCAAGAATTTGTAGAAGTAAAGAAAAAAATATTAGAACTAAATATTACAAATTTAGATGAAAACAGAAAAACAAGACTAAAAGGAGCCATACTTTTCTTTACAGGGGAGAAAAACAATATTCAAATACAAATTAAAAATGGAGAAAAACTAGATAAAGCAGGAGGCATCTACTTAACCCCTGAAATTTTAAAACAATTTCAAGAAATTATAGGGGAAGAAAATGCAACATTAGTAGAAGCTTAAAAATAGTAGAGGCCTATAAGAAGAAAAAAATAATAAAATAGAAGGAGAAAAGAAAAAATGGTAAAACAAAGTACATTTATTATTACAGTGGTAGTAATTGTAATTTTATGGATAATAAGCCTAATAGGAATGAGTTTTTATTATGAAAATAAAATAAGAGATGTTTTGCAAGAAAAAGAAGATATTACGATTTTGCAAGATGTTGAACAACAAAATGAAGATGAAGCTTTAAAAAATATTGTAGTAGAATAAATATAAAATAATTTTGGTACTAAATAAGCAAAGAAAATAAAAGTAAAAGGAAAAAATTTAAAAAATTATTGAAAAGAAAAAAAGTTAATGGTAATATAGAGAAAAATACAAAAGAGAGGAGAAAATAAAAAATGGAAAGAATAGCGAAAGAAAAAAGAGGTATTACCTTAATTGCGTTGGTTGTAACGATAGTAATTTTATTAATTCTAGCAGGAGTAACCATAAATATGTTACTAGGAGAAGATGGAATAATAAGAACAGCCCAAGAAGCAAAAAACACATGGGAAGGAGCAATAGTAAATGAGCAACAAGAAATACAAAATTTAGTAGACGAATTAAATACAATAATGAATGAACAAGGAGGAACAGGAGAAACTCCTGGAACAGACCCAGAAGAAATACCAACAGATGGAAGTTATAGTGAAGAAAAAGGAGTAAACACACCAGATTTACAAGACGGAGCATTAACACCAGTAAAATGGGTAGAAGAACCAGAAGGTAGTGGAAACTACACAATGGTAGAAACCACAGCAGATGATCCAGAATGGTATAGTTATGGAACAACAGCAGATACAAGAAAATGGGCAAACGCAATAACAAGTGATGGAAGCATGTGGGTATGGATACCAAGATATGCATATCAAATAGCAGATAATTACCATACAAATAGTGCAGCAGGTGGAACAATAAAGATAGAATTTTTAAAAGAAACAACAAATGAAGGAGCAACAGGAAAAACATTAGTAGAATACAATTCAAGTACAACAAATAATTATACAAAATTTCCAAATGGATATGTAGTACACCCAGGGTTTGAATATAGCAGTACTGCATCAGGATTGTGGGTAGCAAAATTTGAGGCAAGTCAAAGTGATGCAGGAGCAAATGCAGTAGATTACAAAAATTATACAGGAGGAACCAGTGGAGTAATAAAGATACAACCAGGAGTAAATAGCTGGAGAAATATAACAATAAGTGATATATATACAAAATGTTTAAATTATGCAGGAACAACATTAGGAAATGCAAACTTAAATAGCCATTTAATGAAAAATACTGAATGGGGAGCAGTAGCATATCTGGCTCAAAGTGCATATGGCAAAAATGCAGAAGTATGGATTAATCCAAACAGTAATTTCTTAACAGGGCAAGCAGGAACAGGACCAAGTGTAGGTGGAACAACAAGTACATCCCCATACAATAGCGGAAATGGGCCACAAGCAAGTACAACAGGAAATGTGTATGGAGTGTATGATATGAGTGGAGGAGCATACGAATTTACAGCAGCCTATGTAGCAAATAATAATGGAAGTGGTTCAAGTTTAGTAAATGGAGCAGTATATACCGAAGACGTGTATACAAAAGGAACAGCCGATGATAGACCAACAAATTATAATGCAAATTCAAGTAAATATGGAGATGCCGTGTATGAGACGTCAAATAATTATCAAACTAGTGACGGCTCGTGGTACGGCGATGAATCGAACTTCCCTTACTTGGCTAGTCCGTTCTTCATCCGTGGGGGGGCTTACTTCAGTACGTCCTGTGCTGGTCTATTCTGTTTCTTCTACTACAGTAGCGATTCTTACAGAGGCAACGGCTTCCGTCCGGTGCTCGTGGCACTTTAAGGTGACATTAAGAAAATAATAGACTTCAGATACAAAAAGCATGCATAAAAATTCTCTTGCACAAAAACAACAACAATGTTATAATGAAGAAAAAATGAAGTCACAGGAGAAAGTTTGAAAAATAATATAGGAAAAAGTCCATAATTAATAAAAGTCCTAAAAATAGCACTTTTGGAATAGTAAATATTAAATTAATACCAAACAATTTAAAATAAAAAATTAACTAACTTTGTAGCCTTGTTGTTCTAAAAATTTAATGGCATTATTGATGTTTAATTTAGTGTGTTTGCTTTTAAAATTAGATTCAGTTAATTGTTTGTACAATTCAATGTTAAAGGGTTCATTTTTAGATAACATATGATATGCACAAGTAAGTAACATTCTAGCAATAGCAATTATTGCACGTTTGTGACCACGACGTTTTTTAATAGCTTCATATCTAAGTTTAAAATATTCACAATTTTTGTCTTTAATAGCATTGTTAGCGCATTGAACTAATAAAGGCTTAATATAGTAAATACAGCAAGTATCACAAGTGCAAAAAGTACGATGATAAATGGAACACAATGGGATAGAGTATTAGAGTGGTTGGTAGAAACCGGAATGGAAAGTGCAAAAGTATATAATGATTCTAGTACATGGGGAAATTACAGTAATTATAATAGTTCAGTCACCTCAGATAAACAAGTAACAGATGCAGGAACAAAAGTATTTGAAGCAGGAAGTAGTGAGTATTGGAAAGCAAATAATATCTATGATTTAGCAGGAAATGCATATGAATGGATACAAGAGGCGAACGACACCGACCGCCGAGTTTTTCGTGCTGGTACTTACCGCGATTCCGGTTCCAACATTCCGGCTTCTTACCGTAACATCTACTTTCCGTACAATTTTGATAGTAGCATTTCAGCTCGCCCAGTTTTGTACGTAGCTCTGTAAGCTGAAAGACAAACAAGACATGATACAGCAGGAGATACTGATGTAATCATGTCTTGAACTGTATCAACCAAAATTTCCCAAATCCATTGACAGTAAACATAAAAAATGATACAATCTTGTTGGAAGGAAAGGGGAGTGTATTATATGAAATGTAAAAAAAGTATCGCAATTATAATTACACTTATATTATTATTCTTACCAATGATGACAATTCCTACACAAGCAGCATCCGTAGGAAAAGTTTATAACCTAACTTCAAACAGAATTTCAAATATTGTTTATTTCAATTGGGACAAAGTAACAAATGCAGATGGTTATGATCTTTACATTAACACATCTAATAAAGGATTTGAATACATCGGATCTGTTACAGATAATACAGCAGCAGTAATAGGATTCCAAGAAAACAAAAGTTATACAGCAAAAGTATGTGCTTATGAATTAAATAGTAATGGAATAAAAACAGTAGGAAGTTTTTCTTCAACCATTACAGTAAGTACAGAAGTAAAAGAAACTTTAGGTACTGTTAAAAATCTAACTGCAACACAAAATGGTGGGTATATTACTTTAAATTGGTCTAAAGTAAATAACGCAGATGGATACCAAGTATTTGCTAATATCCAAAATTTTGGCTATGTTAATATTGGAAGTGTTACCACTACCAATGCCATGATTATGGGAGCAAAAGATGGAGAAACCTATGACTTCAAAGTAAGAGCCTATGAAGAGGTAGAAAAAGACATTTTAAATTATGGTAGCTATTCTTCTTCTGTAAGAATTAGAATTGATGAAGACAAATATGAAGAAGACATATCTAAAGTAGAAAAACCAGATAGGGTAACAGGACTAACAATAGATGATGTTACAACTAGTAAAGCATACCTTTCATGGTCAAAGGTTTCTAATGCAGATGGATACGAAATATGGTTAGCAAAGGAAAATGGTTCTTACCAATATAAAGGAAGCTTTGCAAAAACTTCTGCAACACTTTCTAACCTAGAAGAAGACACAACTTATAAAGTAAAAGTAGTTTCTTATAAAGACACTACTTCTGGTACAGTTTATGGACCAGACTCTGCAGTAAAAACTTTTACCACAGAAAGAACTGAATCAGAAGTGGATAAAGTAAAAAATGTAACCTATGAAGTAGATGGAAACAAAGTTTATATAGATTGGGATAGAGTTTCTGGCGCAGATGGATACGAAATTTACATGTCAACTTCTGGCAACAGAAATTATAAATATGTAGATACAGTCTACAGAAATAGTGCAATATTAAGAAATTTAGACTATGACCAAACCTATTATATCCAAATAAGAGCTTTCGAAGAAGTAGGAAACAGAACACAATATGGTGACTTTTCTGTTTATAGAAGATTTACTACTGACGAAGAAGAATTAGATTTAGGAGCAGTTAGAAATCTAAAAGCAACAGTAGATGGAAGAGAATTAACTGTTAGTTGGAGTAGATTATCTGGAGCAGATGGATATGGCGTTTGGGTAAAAATAGATAATGGTTCTTATCATTTTACAGAAAATACAACAAAAACCACATTAACAACAAACAGATTAGACTATGGTACAAGTGGAAAAGTAAAAGTTGTAGCTTATGAAGAAAGAAATGGCAGAATAGAATATAGTGATGAAGAAGCAATTGTAAGCTTTGACATAGAAATGGAAGAATTAGACAGACCAACTCATTTAGAGGCAGAAGTACGTAATAGAACAGAAGCTTATATTAGCTGGTGGCCAGTAGAAGATGCAGATGGATACCAAGTATACTTATCAGAAAATGGTAGATCTTTCAAGAAAATAGATGACATTAGTAAAAACTATATGTACCTTTATAGTGATACTTTAGACTATAATACAAGATATCAAGTAAAAGTAGTAGCTTATGCTAGAATAAATGGCAAAAAGGTTTATTCAGATGATTCTACTACAGTAAGCTTTAAAACAGAAAAAGAAAGCTTTAATACTAGCAATTCTGAAGTACCAAGAGTAAGTAATGTTAGAGCTAATGTTAAAGGAGATACTGTAACTTTGACTTGGTCAAAAGTACCAAATGCACTATATTATGAAGTAGATTTAGTAATTCCAGGATTGGGAGGAAGCAATAAATATACTGTATATACAAACAGTAGAACTATTTCTGGATTAACCGAAAAAGAATATGCTTATACTGCTAGAGTAAGAGCATACAAATATGTAGATGGAAGATTAGTTTCAGGTGAATATTCTTATGCAGTAGAATTTACTGCTAAATAATAAAAAAAGAAGTTTTCCTAAAATCATCAAATATTTTATAAAAGGAGTAGAATTGTCTTTTGAGATTTTTAAGGCCTTGCGTGGGCGACCATTGTGACAGCTGTACGAGGCATTTATGCCGAAGTTACAGATGTCCAAAAGGGGAAAGGTTTTAAAAATTGAAAAAGACTATTCTACTCCTTTGAGTTACAATTTTAGGATAGCTTCTTTTTTACACAACTTTCCATTGACAAAAATAAGCAAAAACGTTACAATGTGCATAGGTGAAACAAATGAAAAGACAAAGAAAAAACACAAAAAATATAATGAATAAAATGGTAGTTGCAATTTTAATATTGGCTATTACAGGAATTATATACATATCTTATTTATTATTGGCAGAACAAGATGTTAGTTATGCATCTACACAAGACCAACCAGTAAGTTATGAAACCATAAATCCTGTTTCTATTAACATGCAAGAAATTATACAACAAAATACTACAAAAGCCAAAAAAGAAGAAATTATTAAAGAAGAAGTAGATTTAGAATATCTTACTACTTATATAGAAGATCCTAGTTTACCAAAAGGTATGTTACAAGTTTTGCAAGAAGGAACCGTAGGCAAGCAAGAAATTATTACCAAAAAAACATATGAAGGAGAAAAACTAGTAAAAGAAGAACAAACAGGAAGCCAAGTGGTAAAAGCAGCTACGAATAAAATTGTTTCTATTGGTACGGGAAATTATAGAGGTGGGTCTACTAATGCAAAAATAGGGGACAAGCTATATGTCACCCCAGACCTTTTAGCAGTTAGAATAGAGGCAAATGACCAAGCAGAAAAATTAATTACGCTAAAACAAGATAATGAAGTAACTTTGCTACAAAAACAAGAAGAATGGTATCAAGTAAAATACCAAAGTTATATTGGCTGGGCAAAAGCAGAATGTTTTACAACTTTAGAGCCAAATCAAGCACAAGAAGACCAAACAGAGGTAGAAAATGCAAGTACTTATACCAAAGAGCAATTATTAAATACTTTAAGTTTTGATATGAAACTAAATAAACCAAGTGGTTTATCCTTAGAACAATTCAAAAAAATCTTTGCAAATGACAGTAACGATACGAAAAAAGTATTTCAAAATAATGCACAATATTTTTATTATGCAGAAAAGCAATATAATGTAAATGGTGTATTTTTAGCAGCTGTAGCAATCCACGAAAGTGGTTGGGGTGGATCTAGTATTGCTTCTGACAAAAACAACTTGTTTGGATATGGTGCTTACGATTCAAGCCCATATGATAGCGCGTATGAATTTTCAGACTATTCAGAAGGAATTGATTTACTTGCTAGAGTTTTTGCTAAATATTATTTAAACCCAGAAGGAACCGAAATTTATGATGGAAATAAAGCAGATGGATGTTACTACCATGGTGCTACATTAACAGGAGTAAATACCAAATATGCTACAGATAAAAACTGGGCAAATGGGGTTTACTATTGGATGAAATATTTGTATAATCGAATATGATTTGCTTACTTGGGGACGGGGGAAAGTTGCCCTTTTTAGGGTAACTTTCCCCCGTCCCCAAAAAAACTTAAAAAAAATTTCTCTTTTTCTTGCTATTTTACCAAGATTATTGTATGATATAGTAAGTAAAAAATGAATTAGAAATGAAACAATAGGAAGGGGCAAATTGTTAATGAAAAAAGTAGTAGCAATTATATTTATTTTATTAATTTTATTTGGAACAGTTAGTGTTTATGCTACCAATACAGAGCAAGAACAAGAAAATGTATTAACATCAGATACAGCAACTACAAATTTAGTAGAATTAAAAGACAAAGCATTAAAATCTTTAGAAGATTATCAGGCAGCTTATGGAAATGACACTTATGGATTGGCTGCTTATCTTTTAAATATTGTTAGAATTTACAGTATTCCTTTTGGCTTTATAGGAATTGTAATTGCAGCCATTTATCGTTATGTAATTGGTATTAGAAAGTTAGATGTACAAGATAAAGGATTTGGCGTATTAGTTGCCATTATTACGGTAATGGTAATATGCCAAGTGTTACCATTAGTTTTTGCAATCGTTGTTAGAGGTTGGAGGGGTTAAAACAAATGAAAGTATTATTTGCAGTTAATAATGAAAACATTTCTGAGTCAATTATCAAAAAATATCAACAAGAATATAAAGAAATTATCTCAGTAAAAAATGTATATTATTTTAATGCAATTGTTAAAGAGTTACAAAGAGATAAAACTTATGATAGAATTGTTATAAGTGAAGATTTACAACCATTTTCAAATAATAATTATGATACTATTGATAAATTTATTTTTGAAAAGATGGATAATATTAGTGATGAAGCTACTAATTTATCTGGAAATGATATTCCTATTATTTTAATTTGTACAGATAGAAGAACAAAATCAGAACCACTATTAGTAAAGCTATTTGGAATAGGGGTTTATAATGCTTTAATTGGAAAAGATAGAAGCATTACCAATGTTTGTGAACTTTTAGCAAGACCTCGTACAAAAAAAGAAGCAAAAGTATACTATCGTATTGATTCTGAAGATGTAGATTATAAGGTAGAAAGTGAAGGAGACGTTAGTGAGGGAGAAATTCAAAATATCCTTAACTATTATAAAAAATTAGGAAGAAATGAAGAAGAATATGTGGCAAGTTTTGATCATATTGCTAGCCAATATACAGATTCTCAATTAAGACTAATTGCTAAATTTTTGCCTTTAAATGTCAAAGCAGTTTTGGAAGCAAATAGTCCAAAATATCAGGAAATTGTTTCTTTTGGTTCTACTACAAAATCAGCATCAAAAGAGAACAAATATAATGATTATAGTAAAAATGTAAAAGTTCCAAAAAATAAAACAAAGTTTGAAAAATTTGAAACAGAAAATAAATCTAAAAAGCAAGAACCAACCCTTGATATTATCGATAGTAATTTAAGCAGAAATAAAATAACAGAACCTGTTATTATTCCATCTGCTATCAACAAGTCCAGAGTTAAGAAGGTACAAAGTATGGACGATATATTAGATGAAATTCCTTCCACAAACCAGGCTGTAAATTCTTCTATGCCTGAACCAGCAATGGAAAAAATACCAGAAATAGATAGAGCAACAGAAAATAGACAAATACCAGAAACAGAAGAAACACCAGCACCACTTTTTAATGATTTATTAGAGGAAGAACCAGAAACAATGGCAGAACAAGAAAAAATAGCAAGTCAACTACCAGTAGCAGAACAAGAAGAAGTAACAGCACAACCAAAAAGAAGAGGCAGACCAAGAAAAATACAGCCAGAAAATGCTACCAATTTAGCAGAGCCAAAAGTAAAAAAAGGTAGAGGTAGACCTAAAAAGGTACAACCAGTAGAACCAACAACTATGGTTACAGAAGAACAACAAGAAGAACTAGAACCTCAAATGACACCTACTACACCATTAAATTTATTTGAGCTTGGAGAAGAGGAAGAAACACCACATACTAATACTACAAATATATCTAATCCACAATCAGATGATATGATGTTACCAGGTTTAGATGATGAAGACTTATTTGCAGAAGAAGCAAGTCAAGAAGATCCTATACTAATGAATAATCAAATGCCACAAACCAATATTAGGCAATCATCTCAAAAACCTCAAGAAACTTCACTATCTCAATCAAATCCATTTAATGCTAATCAAAACTATCAGCCTTACCAACCATCTGCACAAAGAGCAGTAGAAAATACACAAAATAATTATTCTATGGATACCGATTTAAGTAGATTATTAACTAGAGATAAAAAAGTAGTAGCTTTTGTAGGAACTTCCAAAAATGGAACATCATTTTTAGTAAATAATTTAGCAGAAATGCTTTCACAAAAAGGAATTAATACTGCTATTTTAGATTTAACACAAAATAGAAATGCATACTATATTTATACCGAAAATGAAGAAAATTTAAGAAAAGTAGCATATGATTGTATTGACAATTTAAGAAGAGGAAATGCTAATGGAATTCAAGTACATAAAAATTTAACAGTATATACAACTTTACCAGGAGAAAATGAAGACATTAATGATTATGCAAATATCTTACAAACTTTAATTCAAAATTACTCTTTGGTAATATTAGACTGTGACTTTGAAACAAATTATGGATATTTTAAAGAAGCACAAGAATTATATTTAGTACAAAGTTTAGATGTATTAACCATTCAACCATTAACAGCATTTTTAAGAAATTTGAAAGCAAAAAATGCCCTAAATCCAGAAAAAATAAGAATTGCTTTAAATAAAGTAGTAAAACTAAGAAGTGTAACAGAAAAAACAATTATTGGAGGAATGGCATATTATAATGATCCTGCCATGTCGTTTATGACAGAATTATTTAATAAAGATACAGTTCCTTATTGTAGTATTCCATTTGAAGAACAAACCTATTCTAAATATTTAGAAGGATTAATTAATTGTAAAATTACTTTAAATGGATATTCTAAAAACTTTATGGCTGTACTTACTAAATTAGCAGATATGGTATATCCATTAATTGGTAATAATGCTAGCCAAAAAAATACATATAATAACTATTATGCTAATACACAAAATAATTTTTCTAGCACTATGAATGATACTTTAAATAGAATGAAAAATAATTATTAAACAATGTAAAAGAGGTGAATTTTTTGATACTCGGAGTAATTATACTATTAGTAATGATTGTAATATTCTTAATGGTATATAATATGTCTATTCATAAAAAAATACAAAACTTTCAAAATATTAATCAAAAAATAAATAGCTTAAATGTATTACAAGACTTTATGAATACAATTAGCGAAATTTCTTCTGTAGATGAAAAAATTAAAAAGATTAATGATATTTTAATAGAAAGATACCATATAAAATATTCTACAATTGTTATCTATAACGGAACAGAATATGTAGTAAAAGCATCTAATGTAGAAGAAAAGCATTGGGATACCTTAAGAAATTTACAAAACGAAGAAATCTTTAAAGATAGTATTCGAACTGCAACACCTAAATATATTACCATTGAAAAAGAAGGAGAACGACTTCCTTATCAAAAAATGGAATTTGGAAGAGCAAAATCTGCCTTATTCTATCCTCTTTATGTAGAAAATGTTTATATAGGATACTGGATTATAGAAGGCAATAAGCCACATGAATTTGATAATATAGATACTACAGTTTTAGAAGTAGTAAAAAACAATATTGTATCTGTATTAAAAACAGTAGAAAATCAACAAGTCATTGAAAATATTGTAAGAGATGACAAATTTAGTAATTTAAAAACAGCAGAATATTTATATGGAGAGGGTAAAAAAATAATAGATCAATATACTACCTCTACCGTATGCTTATTTAAAATTACCAACATAGAAGAAATTAACGAAAAATTTAGCAGAAAAACAGGAAATGAAATTATTACACAAGTAAGTAATGTAGTTAAAGAAAATTTGGCAGATAAATATATTTTTGTAAGATATATGGGGCCAAAGTTTGCAATTGTCTTTTCAGGTATTGATATGGAAGCTGTTATGAACTTTATGAAAATTATTAAACAAAAAGTAGAAAATATTGAAGTAGAACTAGTAATAGAAGAAAATGATAAAGAGCTTCCAAAAAATCAACCAAAGGAAAATATAAAAAAATCTGATAATAAAACTAAAGTTAAAATTGCAAAGCCAACTCTAAATATTGTAATATCTACTTACTATAAAGGAACAGCCTTAGAAGGACTTACTAAAAAACTAGAAGAATATTTAGACGAGGCACCAAAAGGCGAAAGTGCAATTAATTATTTATAGGAGGTATGGAAAAATATGATATCTGATGAAACCGTGAGTTTTAAAGTAGAAAAAGACAAGAATGTAAAGGCAAGACAAATTTTAAAAGATGTATATCATGCTTTAGAGGAAAAAGGTTATAATCCTATTAACCAAATTGTAGGGTATATTTTATCTGGAGATCCAACATATATTACTAGCCACAATGATGCAAGAAATTTAATCAGACAAGTAGAAAGAGATGAACTTCTAGAAAAAATGGTAAAAAATTATATAGGATTGGACGAATAAACAAATGCGAAAATTAGGAATAGATTATGGAGATAGTAGGGTAGGACTTGCTATCTCAGATGAACTTGGCATTACAGCACAAGGTTTAGAAACAGTACATCATAATGGAAACGATAAATTAGTATTAAAACGTCTAGAAGAAATTTTAACTCAATATGAAATTGATACTTTTATTATAGGGATGCCTATTAATATGGATGGAAGTAAAACAGAAAGAGTACAAATAACACAAAATTTTATCCATAAGTTAAGATGTAAGTTCCCAAAAATTCCAGTAGAAACCATAGATGAAAGGCTAACTACAGTAGCTGCCCATAAAACAATGAATTACTTAAATATTCATAAGGAGAGAAAAAAAGAAATAGTGGATACTATTTCGGCAGTTTATATTTTAGAAACTTATATGAATAAACAGAAAAATCAAAAATAAAATAATCACTTTAAATTTTATATTTTGTATTTTATATTTTTTATTTTATATTTTTTAAATAGCATACTTAAAAAAGTTTTGTTATAAGCAAAAGTTTATAGTAGAGTGAAAAAAAGTATATAAAATAAAAAAATGCAAATACTAAAATTAGATATTAACATTGTAGAAAATGCTACAATTTTATATAAAAGATTTGAATAAAAAATGGAAGGAGAAAGAAAAAAATGAGTGAAAATGAAAACAATATCCCAGATAATTTAAATGAGGAGCAAGAATTAGATAATATCTTAGTATTAAATGACGAAGAAGGAAACGAAGTAGAATTTGAATTCTTAGACTTAATTGAATATGAAGGAGAAGAATATGTTGTTCTTTTACCAGTAGAAGAAGAAAATGACGAAGAACCTGGAGAAGTAGTTATTTTAAAACTAGAAGACAGTGAATCTGAAGACGAAGAGTCTTATGTTAGTGTAGATGACGAAGAAGTACTTAATAAAGTATTTGAAATTTTCAAAGATAAATTCGAAGATGAGTTTAATTTTGTAGATTAATTTAAAATTTTTGTGTCAATGGGGACGGAGATTTTTGACAACTTTTAATTAAAAATTTTTAAAAGAATAAATAATTCTTTAAAAGTTGTCAAAAATCTCCGTCCCCATTGACACAATTTTTTCTTTTTTGTTGAAATTTGTAGGAAGAATATGCTACAATGATAATATACATAACGAAATATATAATTTAAAGAAAAAATTCATGTAAGATAATGTAAAATAAAGAGGAAAACATTATCTAGATTTAGTTAGGAGGAACAACAAATGAAAAATTTATCTAGCTGGCTTATTGCCATATTTGCTTTTATGTTTTGGGGATTTCGTGTGGTAGCAACTGTCATGTATTCGATTGGTACGGAATTTGTAGCACCACCAATGGATATGACAATGGAAATTGCCTTATTATTTATTACCTTTATTTGCATTTGCTTTATTGCAAAAAGAAAATTAATACCAACACTTATCTATTTAGTAGCACATGCTTTATATTATGGAATTTATCTATATCAAAACATTATGGTTATGTTAGAAGGAACTAGTACCATTAATGACTATATGACTTTATTTGTAGCATTAATAGGAATTGCTATTCCACTTGTAGCCTTCTTTGATGTATTATTAGATAAAAATAGAAAAGCTCATCCAACTGATAAGAAAACAGATTGGTTTTATAAAAATGAACAATATGACAGAAAAATGGATGACAGAGCAGATAGAAATCAATATAGGACATTATAATAATGTAATTATTAAAAAAGCTATCGAGTATTTCTCGGTAGCTCAAATACAGTTATAAGAGAAGTTAAAATAGAAGCAATCTAATTGAAAAAATAGGAGATAAGAAGCAATGCGTGAAAATAACACAAACATAAACTGGTACCCAGGCCACATGGCAAAGACTAAAAAACAAATAATAGAAGACTTAAAATTAGTAGATATTGTAGCAGAAATTGTAGATGCCAGAATTCCAATATCTAGCCAAAATCCAGATATAAAAGAAATAATAAAAAATAAAACAAAAATCATAATTTTAAATAAATCAGATTTAGCAAATGAAGAAGAAAATAAAAAATGGATTTCCTATTTTCAAAGTAAAAAAATACCAGCTATATTAGTAGACTCTGTTTCTGGAAATGGAATAGGAACAGTATTAAAAAAAGTAGAGGAAATTTATCAAGCAAATAACTATGCAAAAAAAGGAAGAATAGGAAAATCAATACGTATTATGATTTTAGGAATACCAAATGTAGGAAAGTCTTCGTTCATTAATAGAATTGCCAAAAGAACTACTGCACAAGTAGGAAACAAACCAGGAGTTACTAGGCAAAAACAATGGATTAAAGTTTCAGACAAAATTGAATTATTAGATACACCAGGTGTATTATGGCCAAAATTAGATAACGAAACAGTAGCACTTAATTTAGCTTTTACAGGAACTATTAAAGATGATATTTTACAAACAATAGAAATTGGATACCAACTATTAAAAACTTTGCTAAAAGAATATTCTCAAAACTTAATAGAGCGTTATAAAATAGAAGAACAAGAATTAGATGACATTATGCAAAATACACAGTTAGAAGAAAATGAAAAAGTATTAGAAGTAATGAATTTAATAGGTAAAAAAAGAGGTGCTATAATGTCAGGAGGGCAAGTTAACCAAGAAAGAGTAGCAACTATTTTATTAGAAGATTTTAGAAGTGGAAAATTAGGAAAAATTACTTTAGAAAAGGCAAGAATAAATTAGTTAATAAAGATAAAAAATATAATGAAAGACAATGAAAAGAAGAAATACTGACTAAAAACGAAAAATAAGATAAGATAAGAAAAGATAAGAAAAATATAAGAAATGGTAAAAAGAATATAATAATAGAATAAAAAAGTAAAAATAGAAAATAAATGGAGGAAAAAGTTGGAATTATTTCATTGTAACAAAACGGTAGAGCAAATAAATCAAATGTCACCTTTAACATGGGCTTATGTGGGAGATGCAGTATATGAATTGTTCATTCGTACTTATTTAGTTGATACTACAAATTTAAAACCTAATAAATTACATGTAGAATCAATTCAACATGTAAAAGCAAAAGCACAATCAAACATTTTAAAACAAATAGAAAGCAATTTAACAGAAGAAGAAAAAGAAATTGTACGAAGAGGAAGAAACACACAAACACACCATATTGCAAAAAATGCCAGCATGCAAGATTATATGTATGCAACTGCATTTGAGGCATTAATAGGATATTTATATTTAACAAAGCAAGAGCAAAGGTTACAAGAAATATTAAATTCAACGGTCAAGTGAAGAGTTAAGTGCAATTCTGTAAAGTAAATGCAATTTGTACGATTAAAAAAGGTGATTAAATATTGACGAAACTACTAAAATTATGTTATAGTAATATAGTAGTTTTTTACAAGGCCCCTTGGTCAAGCGGTTAAGACGCAGCCCTCTCAAGGCTGAATCATGGGTTCGATTCCCGTAGGGGTCACCAGAATCGTTGTCAGTGGGGACGGAGATTTTTGACAATTTTTTAATTTGAAAGTTGTCAAAATTCTCCGTCCCCACTGACACTAAATTAAAAATCCTCCCTAGAAGAATTTCTTCTAAGGAGGATAAGTTTTAGTTAGGCTTCTTAATAGTACCAAGAGGCTTTTTCTTTTCTGCTACTTGGTATTTCTTACCACGATAAATGGTAGACCGAGAAATGTTTCTAGGAGTAGAAGGAAAAACTTCCTGAGAGGAATCCATTGTGATTTTGTCCACTACTTCTTGTGTACGGCTTCCAACAGTCAAACCCAGAGCATCATCTTTTGCCATAACAAAACCTCCTAAAAAATAATTCGCAATTTGCGAAGTGTAGAACTATTATATCATGCTGTTAAGAAATGTCAATGGGGACGGAGAATTTTGACAACCCATTGACAAAATTAATACAAAAAATTTTTATTTCTATTGACAAAACAAAATTTTGGTATATAATAACAACATACAAACAACAATTCGTATTTAGGAGGTTATTATGATTACCACTTTACATATTAAAAATGTAGGAATTATTGATGATTTATCTATTGATTTTAACGAAGGCTTTAATGTTTTAACAGGAGAAACTGGTGCAGGAAAAACGCTATTAATAGGGGCTCTTAATATTTTAGCAGGAGGTAGATTTTCCAAAGAAATGATTCGAAATGGAGAAACTTTTTCATTTGTAGAAGCAAGTATCTATTCCGAAAAAAGCGATAAAGCAATGGATGGCAATATTATTATATCCAGAGAAATTCATAGTAATGGTAGAAATTCTTGCAAAATCAATGGTAGACTAGTAACTGTTAATGAATTAAAAGAATTTATGGAACATATGATAGATATTCATGGTCAGCATGATAGCCAACTTATTTTAAATGAAGCACAACATATTCATTATTTAGACCGTTTTATTGGAAAAGAAATAGAAGAAAAATTAATTACTTATCAAGAAAAATTACAACAATACCAAAAAGCAAAACAAGAACTAAAAAATACTTATGGAGAAGATCAAGAAAAAGAAAGAAAATTAGATTTACTCTATTATCAGTTTAATGAAATTCAAAATGCAAAATTAAAAGTAGAAGAAGAAACAGAACTAGAAGAAAAACATAAAACCATGCAAAATGCAGAAAAACTAAAAGCAAATTTAGCTCAAATAGATGTAGAACTTAACGAAAATGCAATTAGTGCTATTAGTAATGCAATCCGTGCTTTAGAAAAAATTGAAGATTGTGGCGAAAAATATAGTGAAAAATTAACTATTCTAAAAAACAGCTATTATGATATTCAAGAACTAGGCAGAGATGTTAGCGATTTACAAGAAGAAGTAGACTTTGACGAAGAAGAAAGAGAAAAAATAGAAACAAGGTTAGACTTTATTTATTCTTTAAAAAGAAAATATGGAAATACCATAGAAGAAATTTTAGCTTATGGAAAAAAGGTAGAAGAAGAAATCCATAAAATAGAAAACTTAGAAGAATACCATAACAAGCTAAAAGAACAAATACAAACATTAGAAAAAGAAATGCTAACAATAGGAAAAACAATGATGAATCTTAGAAAAAAATATGGAGCTATTCTTTCCGAAAAAATCAATCAAGAACTAAAAGAGTTAGAAATGCCAAATGCTACTTTTTCTATAGAAATAAAAGAAAGCACCAACTTTTATGAAACAGGTATAGAACAAGTAGAATTTATGATTTGCACCAATTTAGGAGAAGGTTTAAAACCACTTGCTAAAATTGCATCAGGAGGAGAAATGGCTAGAATTATGCTTGCTATTAAACATGTTTTAGCAGATGTAGATGAAGTAGATACTTTAATTTTTGATGAAATAGATACAGGAATTAGTGGAAAAGCCTCTAAAGCAGTTGGTCAAAAGATGAAAGAAATAGCCAAAACTCACCAAGTTCTTTGCATTACTCATTTGCCATCTATTGCTGCAAAAGGAGACTATAATTACTACATTTGCAAAAATACAAAAGAAAATAAAACATATACAGCTATTAAACAATTAAATGAAGAAGAAACCATTGAAGAAATTGCAAGAATTGCATCAGGAGAAGTAACAGAAATTGCAAAAGCACATGCAAAAGAGCTAAGAAAAGCAAGCTAAAAAATTGTCAATGGTTGTCAAAAATCTCCGTCCCCATTGACAAAAATCTCCGTCCCTATTGACAAAAACGTGAATTTTTAAAATTTCACGTTTTTCTTTCTTCCAATTGTTTACATATTTCAAGTTTTAGGGTATAATATTATTGCTTATATTCACAAATTACCATAAATTATACATAAAATTAAACTATAAAAATAGATATAGGTTTATAGGTAAAACCTTTTTTAAAAACCTAAATATTATAATGTAAGGAACGAGAAAGAAAGATGGAACAAAATCAAAATAACAACCAAAATCAAGAAAATATGGAACAAGAACTAGACTATAATCAATTAATGAAAATTAGAAAAGAAAAGCTAGAAAAATTGCAAGAAGAAGGAAAAAATCCATTTGAAATTACAAAATTTAATCCAACTCATACCAGTAAACAAATAAAAGAACAATATGAAGAACTAGAAGGAAAAGATGTAACGATTGCTGGTAGACTTATGGCAAAACGTATTATGGGAAAGGCTTCTTTTTGCCATATTCAAGATAGTGAAGGTAAAATCCAAAGTTATGTAAGTATTAATGACTTAGGAGAGGAAAGCTATAAACAATTTAAAGAAGACGATATAGGAGATATTATTGGCATTACTGGTTTTGTATTTAAAACCAGAACTGGTGAAATTTCTATTCATGCTAAAGAAGTTACTTTATTAACAAAATCTTTACGTCCATTACCAGAAAAATTCCATGGACTAAAAGATGCAGATTTAAGATATAGACAAAGATATGTAGATTTAATTATGAATCCAGAAGTAAAACAGACCTTCCTTTTAAGAAGCAAATTAATAAAAGAAATTAGAAAATTTATGGATGAACAAGGATATATGGAAGTAGAAACCCCTATGCTTACTACAGTAGCAACAGGAGATGCTGCAAGACCTTTTGTAACACACCATAATACATTAGATTTACAAATGTACTTAAGAATTGCACCAGAACTTAATTTAAAAAGATTAATTGTAGGTGGATTTGACAAAGTATATGAAATAGGTAAAAACTTTAGAAATGAAGGAATGGATATTAAACATAATCCAGAATTTACGAATATGGAATTTTATGCAGCTTATGAAGATTATAATGATATGATGAATTTAGCAGAAAATTTAATTTCTACTGTTGCTAAAAATGTATTAGGTACTACTAAAATTACTTATCAAGGAACTGAAATTGATTTAACTCCTTCTTGGAAAAAAATTACCATGATAGATGCTATAAAAGAAGTAACAGGTGTTGACTTTAATGAAATCAAAACAGATGAAGAGGCACAAAAAATAGCTTTAGAAAAAGACGTTAAATATGAAGAAATTAAAAATACCAGAGGACATATTATTAACGAGTTCTTTGAAACATTTGTAGAAGATACTCTTATTCAGCCAACTTTCATTTTAGACTACCCTGTAGAAGTATCTCCACTTACCAAAAGAAAGAAAGACAATCCAGCTTTAGTAGAAAGATTTGAATTATTTATTGGTGGTAGAGAATATGGTAATGCTTATTCAGAATTAAATGACCCAATAGACCAATATGAAAGATTTATGAAACAAGTAGAGGCTAAGGCTAAGGGAGATGAAGAAGCTGGTGGAATGGATGAAGACTTTGTAAATGCTCTAGAAATTGGTATGCCTCCAACAGGTGGTATGGGAATAGGATTAGATAGACTTATTATGCTTTTAACAGATTCTGCTTCTATTAGAGATGTACTATTTTTCCCAACCATGAAACCTTTAAATTAAACAAAACATACAAAATAAATGATGAATGTGATGGTTTTATTATATACGAAAGATTTAAAAAAAGGAGGTGTAATATGATAGACTTTTCAAGAGCAACTGAAGAATTAAATACATATAGAGGCTCTGAAAAAAAGAAAACTCTAATTTATGAAGGCACAAGATATTTAGTAAAATTTCCGGATCCAATAAGGGAAAAAAATAAAAATATTTCCTATATTAATAATGCGTTTTCAGAATATATTGGTAGTAATATATTTAAAATGGTGGGCTTTGAAACACAAAATACTGTGTTAGGTACCTATACCTATAATGGAAAAGAAAAAATAGTTTGTGCTTGCGAAGACTTTACTGATGGAAATCATGTATTATATGAATTTGAAAATTTGGCATTAAGTGCAAATCCTGATAAAAAAATTGGAACAGAAATAGCAGATATTATGGAAGTTATTGAAGAAATTAATAACTTAACTCAAATTCATATTATCATTACAGAAAATATAAAAGAAAAATTTTGGGATATGTTTATTATAGACGGTTTAATAGGAAATACAGATAGGCACAATGGAAATTGGGGGCTTTTAGTAAATGCAAGAAGTAATGGAGCAGAGTTCGCTCCTATATATGATTGTGGCTCTTGTTTAAATCCTATTTTAGAAGATTCTGAAATGCAAAAAATTAATGAAGCGGAATTAAAAAATTTAGCCATCAATTGTTATTCTTGTTTAAAACAAGATGGAAAAAAGATAAATTACATGTCCTATATGAACAGTATAAAAAATGAAGAATGTAATCATGCTATACAAAGAGTGTTTCATAAAATTGATATTTCATCAATCAATGATTTTATTGATAAAATATCCTGTATATCAACTACAAGAAAAGAATTTTATAAACAAATAATTTCTATTAGATATGAAATTATAAAAGGGATTTATAATAAGCTAAATCAAATATAATTGTTTTAAATATATTGGAAAGAACTAATCTATCAATAATATTAATATAACCAAAAGAGGAGTAAAATAAAAAAAAGAAAGGTAAGATTACATGTATTTTGACACAAGATATTTATATATTCTTTTAGCTATTGTTGCTGTAATTAGTATTCTTAGTGGAGGTTTTAGTATATTAGGCTTATTGTTAACAATTCCTGGTGTATTAATTGCCATTACTTTCCACGAATTTGCTCATGCCTTTATGGCATATAAATTAGGAGACGATACTCCAAAATTTCAAGGTAGACTAAGTCTAAATCCATTTTCACATTTAGACCCATTTGGAGTAATCATGTTAATATTTGCTCACATTGGATGGGGAAAACCAGTAGAAATTAACCCAAATAATTTTACAAGAAAAATATCTGCTAGAACTGCAGAAGCGCTTGTGGCTTTAGCAGGACCACTCATGAATTTTATTTTAGCAATTGTTTTTGCTATTATTTTCTATGCTTTACAAACATTTGCTACTAGTTTTGTATTTGGTTCAGAGATAGGAAGCATTATTTACAGTATGGTTCAATATGCAGTCATTGTAAATATTGGATTAGGAGTCTTTAACTTAATACCACTTCCACCACTAGATGGTTCTAAAATTTTAATGGCATTTTTATCATACAATGCCAAAAGATGGTTTGAACAACATACAGGTTTATTTTATGCTATTTTCTTAATTATTTGGATTACACCAATTTCCACAATGATTATTAATCCTATTATTAATGGAATAGCAAATGGTTTAGATACGGTAATTGGTGGCGTATTTAATTTATTTATATAGAATAGATGAATATATAAAATAAAAAATTAAAAGGTAATATAAAAGTAAAATAGAAAGAAGAAAGAAATGAAAGACATATATACTTTAGGAATTGAATCAAGTTGTGATGAAACTTCTGCTTCTATTGTAAAAAATGGAAGAGAAGTTCTTTCTAATGTCATTAATTCACAAATAGAAATTCATAAACAATTTGGAGGAGTAGTGCCAGAAATAGCCTCTAGAAACCATATTGAAGCAATTTCTAGTGTGGTAGAAGAAGCTATAAAGCAAGCTAATATGAAAATGGAAAATATAGATTTAGTTGCTTGTACTTATGGTCCAGGTTTAGTGGGAGCGTTATTGGTAGGGGTTTCCTATGCGAAAGCTTTAAGCTATGCTCTAAAAAAGCCACTTATTGGTACAAATCATATTCATGGTCATATTGCAGCAAACTATATTACCTATCCACAGTTAGAACCACCATTTTTGTGCTTAGTTATTTCTGGTGGTCATACACATTTAGTACATATTAAAGATTATGCAAATTTTGAAATACTAGGCAAAACAAGGGATGATGCTGTAGGAGAAGCTTTTGATAAAGTAGCAAGGGTAATAGGGCTTGGTTATCCAGGTGGGCCAAAAGTGGACAAGCTTGCAAAAGAAGGAAATCCTACTATAGAACTTCCTAAAACACATATAGATAACTTAGATTTTAGCTTTAGCGGAATCAAAACAGCAGTGATTAATTTACATCATAAACAACCAGATATCAATAAGGCAGATCTTTGTAATAGTTTTGAAAAAACAATTACAGAAATATTATTAGATCATACTATAAGAGCTGCTAAACAAGTACAAACCAAAAAAATAGCATTAGCAGGCGGAGTATCTGCCAATACATATATTCGAAATGAATTTTTAAAACTAAAAGAAAAAGGATATGAAATATATTATCCAGAACCAGTTTTATGTACAGATAATGCTGCTATGATTGCCTCAGCTGGATATTATACTTATCTGACAGGAAAGCAATCAGACTTAACACTAAATGCAGTACCTAATTTATCTATTTAATTAAAAAATAAAAAATTAGTGAAACGATAAAAAATAAAAATAAAAAGAAAAAATGAAAAAGCAGAGAACAAAAAATAGAATGAGATAAAAACATAAAGAAAGGATTAGAAAATGGCAATTTACACCATAGCAGATTTGCACCTTTCCTTTGCAGAGCCAAAACCTATGAGTATTTTTGGAGACAATTGGGAAGGTCATAGCGAAAAAATAAGAAAAAATTGGATAGAACAAGTAAAACCAGAAGATACTGTTGTATTGCCCGGTGATTTTTCGTGGTCTATGTATTTAGAAGATACCTACCAAGACTTTTCTTATTTGACAAGTTTGCCAGGTAAAAAAATACTATTAAAAGGAAATCATGATTATTGGTGGACTACACTAAGAAGTATGAGAGATTATTTGAAAGAACATCAATTGGAAAATATAGACTTTTTATATAACAATAGTTACTTGGTAGAAAATAAGATTATTGCAGGAACAAGAGGATGGAATCTAATGGAATCAGAAGAAACTAAGAAAATGATTCATAGAGAAGCAATTAGACTAAAACTATCCATAGAAGATGGAATTGCAAAATATGGGCAAGATAAGGAAATAATCATATTTATGCATTATCCACCTATTACCCAAAATACTTTATTACATAATCAATTTCTAGATTTTCTAGAAATTATGAAACAATATCAAGTAAAAAGATGCTATTATGGCCATTTACATGGAAAATCCCATCAAGAAGCAGTACAAGGAAATGTTCAAGGAATTGAATTCAAATTAGTAAGTGCGGATTATTTAGATTTTAATTTAGTAAAAGTAGAATAGAATTAAACAAAGGGGATAGAATTGTCTTTTTCAATTTTTAAAACCTTTCCCCTTTTGGACATCTGTAACTCGGCGTAAACGCCTCGAACAGCTGTCACAATGGTCGCCCACGCAAGGCCTTAAAAATTTCAAAAGACAATTCTATCCCTTTCGAACTTCTTAGCAAAGAATGAAGTTTGGTCGCTTACGCGGTCTGCACTTTTGTAATATATATAGTTTGAACAAATAAAATATTAATATGTAAACTGTACTTGCAATCTGGAAAAAATGTGATATAATAAGGAAGCTAATTAAATTAGAAAGGAAGATTTTAAAAATGAGTGTAAAAGTAGAAAACACAGAAAACAAAAATGAAGTAAAATTAAGTTTCACAATAGAAGCAGAAAAATTTGATGAAGCAATGAAAAGAGTATATAGTAAAACAGCTAAATACTTTACAATTCCAGGTTTTAGAAAAGGTAAAGCACCAATGCAAATAGTAGAAAAACATTATGGTAGCGAAATTTTTTATGAAGATACTTTTAATGAATTAGTACCAGATATTTATGATGCTGCTATAAAAGAAAACAACATTGAAGCGGTAAGCAGACCAAATATTGATATTACCCAAATGGAAAAAGGTAAAGATTTAATTTTTACAGCAATTGTACAAATAAAACCAGAAATTAAATTAGGTAAATATAAAGGTATAGAACTTAAAAAAATTGAGTATACTGTATCTGACAAAGACGTAGAACATGAACTAGGTCATATGGCAGAACATAATGCTAGATTAATTTCTGTAGATGATAGACCAGTAGAAAAAGGTGATTTAACTGTTATTGATTTCGAAGGTTCTATTGATGGTGTTCCATTTGAAGGTGGAAAAGCTGAAAAACATGAATTAGAAATAGGAAGCAATACTTTTATTCCAGGATTTGAAGATCAAATTATAGGAATGAAATTAGACGAAGAAAAAGACATCCATGTAACATTCCCAGAAGACTATTTCTCTAAAGACTTAGCAGGAAAAGATGCTGTATTTAAAGTAAAACTACATGAAATTAAGAAAAAAGAATTACCAAAAATAGATGACGAATTTGCAAAAGATGTTAGCGAATTTGACACTTTGGAAGAATTAAAAAATAGCATTAAAGAAAAAATGCAAAAACAAAATGAAGAAAAAGCAAAATATGAAACAGAAGATGCTGCTATGGAAGCTGTTTGTGCAGATGTAGAAGTAGAAATTCCATCTGGAATGATTGATTCTGAAATTGATCAAATGGTAAAAAATGTAGAACAAAGACTACAATATCAAGGATTAACATTAGACCAATATTATGCTTTATCTGGTAAAACAGAAAGCCAAATGAGAGAAGAAATGAAAGAACAAGCTTCCAAAACTGTAAAAAATAGATTAGTATTAGAAGCTATTATCAAAGAAGAAGACATTAAACCAGATGAAAAAGAAGTAGAAGAAAAATTAAAGGGCATGGCAAAAGGATATGGTAAAACAGAAGAAGAAATGCTTCAAAACCAATATCTAAAAGACTATTTAGAAGATACTATGAAAGTAGAAAAAGCTCTTGACTTTATTGTAAAAAATGCAAAATATAAAAAATAGAAAAAACGCAACCAATATAAGTGTTACTTAATTGAAAATTTCTTATTCTTTCAAAAGAATAAGTTATTTTCCTATAATATAAGCACAAGATAAAATTTTGCTAATAAAATATGTTAGCATGATTGTGTAAGGTAAAATAGAAATTTAGCTACAATTAAAAAATTGAAAATAGATAACCAAAATGAAATAGAGTTTTTACCTTACCAGAAAGGATGATAAAATGAAAGAACAAAATAGTTTAGTACCTTATGTTATTGAACAAACTGCAAAAGGAGAAAGATCTTATGATATTTTCTCTAGATTATTAAAAGACAGAATTATCTTCTTAGGAGAAGATGTAAACCAAACTTCAGCAAGTTTAGTAATTGCACAATTATTATTCTTAGAATCAGAAGACCCAGACAAAGAAATTAATTTATATATTAATAGCCCAGGAGGATCTATTACAGACGGAATGGGAATTGTAGATACTATGAATTATATTAAATGTCCTGTTTCAACCATTTGTATTGGTATGGCAGCTAGTATGGGAGCAGTATTATTAGCAGCAGGAGAAAAAGGAAAAAGATTTGCTACTCCAAATGCAGAAATCTTAATTCATCAACCGCTAATTGGTGGAGGAGGATTATCTGGACAAACAACAGAAATTAAAATCCATGCAGACCATATGGTAAAAACAAGAGAAAAATTAAACCAATTTTTAAGTGAAAGAACAGGTCAACCATTAGAAGTAATTAATCGAGATACAGAAAGAGATAATTATATGACAGCACAAGAAGCACTAAAATATGGACTTATTGATGGAATTATGGAAAAAAGAGCTTAAGTAAAGGAGAAAGTCTATGGCAAATAATAAAACAAGAAGTGTAAAATGTTCTTTTTGTGGAAAATCTCAAGAAGCGGTAGGACGTATTATTGCAGGGCCGGGAGTATATATTTGTGATGAATGTATTAAGGTTTGTAACAATATTTTAGAAGATGAACTTTACGAAGATTCACAAATTACTTATACTACCAAAACAGAAAAATTACCAACTCCAGCAGAAATTAAGGAAATACTAGATTCTTATGTAATTGGGCAAGAAGAAGCTAAGAAAACATTATCTGTTGCTGTATACAATCATTACAAAAGAATTAACAATCAACATGAAATTGATGAGGTAGAGATTCAAAAGAGTAATGTGCTACTACTTGGACCTACTGGATGTGGAAAAACATTACTTGCACAAACATTAGCTAAAATTTTAAAAGTACCATTTGCAATAGCAGATGCTACTACGTTAACAGAAGCAGGTTATGTAGGAGAAGATGTAGAAAACATTTTGTTAAAATTAATTCAAGCAGCAGATTATGATATAGAAAAAGCAGAAAAAGGAATTATTTATATAGATGAAATTGATAAAATTTCAAGAAAGTCAGAAAACCCATCTATTACTAGAGACGTAAGTGGAGAAGGTGTACAACAAGCTTTACTTAAAATAGTAGAAGGAACTGTTGCTTCGGTACCACCACAAGGAGGAAGAAAACATCCACACCAAGAATTTATACAAATTAATACAGAAAATATCTTATTCATTTGTGGAGGAGCTTTTGAAGGCTTAGAAAAAATTGTAAAAGACAGAATTGGTAAAAAATCGATAGGTTTTGGAGCAAACATTGAAAGCAATAAAGATGTAAACAAATATGAAGTGTTTGAAAAACTATTACCACAAGATTTATTAAAATTTGGTCTAATTCCAGAATTTGTAGGAAGACTTCCTATTATTGCAACTTTACAAGAACTAGACAGAAAAGCATTAATTGATATTGTAACCAAACCAAAAAATGCTTTAGTAAAACAATATCAAAAACTTTTCAAATTAGATAATGTAGACCTAGAATTTGAACAAGAAGCTTTGGAAGAAATTGTAGACAAAGCAATAGAAAGAAAAACAGGTGCTAGAGGTTTACGTTCTATTATAGAAGAAATTATGAGAGACATTATGTTTGAAATTCCTTCTAATCCAAAAATAGAAAAATGCATTATAACAAAGGAAACTGTTGTAAATAAAGAAGCTCCAAAATTAATAATTAATAATAATAGAGAACTACCAATACAAAAAACAGTAAAACCACAAAGACAATCCACTACAAAAAAAACAGAGTCAGCATAAAAACTAGAAAAATGAATTTTTTGTTAATTAAAGTGAATATTAAGTGAAAAGTCAAATGCTATGAAACAAAGAAAATATAAAAAATGTCAAATATTTGTTTGACATTTTTTTGTTTGTGTGATATCATTATGTAGGAAAAACAAATGGTTGGATTTTTTATCAAAGAAAAACCACCAGAAAAGAGAAAAAATATAAGGAGTGATGTAACTTTGGCAAGAAAAAAAGACCCTATGTCAATTAATAGAAGAGAAAAAGCAATTATTCGTTTTATTGAAAAACAAGTAGAAGAAAAGGGCTATGCCCCATCTGTTAGAGAAATAGGTAAAGCAGTAGGACTAAAATCAACAGCTACTGTACATGGCTATTTAGCTAAACTTTCAGAAAAAGGTTTTATTAGAAAAGAAGACCAAAAAGGTAGAACTTTACGCTTATTAAAAGGAGAAGATGGAGAACCTATTGGAAAGAAAAAACATGAAGATAAAAACTATTATACAGGTAAAGAAATGGTAGAAGTTCCTGTTATTGGTAAAATTACAGCAGGTGAACCAATTTTAGCAGTAGAAAACATAACAGATACTTTCCCAATTCCATTAGACTTTGTAGGAAATAGTGAAAGTTTTATGCTAACAGTTCGTGGAGAAAGTATGATAGAAGCAGGAATTTTAAATGGAGACTATATTTTAGTAAAAAAACAAAATACTGCTCAAAATGGCGAAATTGTTGTTGCATTAATTGGAGATGAAGCAACTGTTAAAACATTTTATAAAGAAAAAGATCACATAAGATTACAACCTCAAAATAGTACAATGGATCCAATCATTGTTCCAACATGTGAAATTTTAGGAAAAGTAGCTGGGGTATTTAGAAAGTTATAAATTGTAATAAAGTGGGGATTTTATATGAGTTACTTAGATATATGGATTTATAATAGCAGACCTAGAATGAGAGTATTTCTATGCTATTTGCTAATATTTGTTGTATTCTTTATATTTTCTGATGTGATGATTTACTTTTATACCAAATCTTTATATCAGCCAATGGACAGTTACGAAATTAATATAACAGAACCAGAAGTAACTGTTACCTTAGCAGAAGCAACTACCATGAATGGAAATATAAAAGGAACAATAAAAAATACCACAAATGAAACAATAGAAAACGAGTATCTAAAATTTGAATTTTTTACACCAAGAGATGTCAATGTAGGTGTAAAATACCTAGAAATTGACAAACTAGAACCAGGAGAAGAGAAAAAATATGAGATGGGATTTCGCTATGAAAATGTAACATCTGTAGAAATTTCCAAGGCAACAGAGGAAGACACCCTACAAGCTACACCAGAAGAATTAGAAATTAGTCCAGTTATTGGACCAGTTGGAATTATAGGTGCAATTTTATTTTCTTATTTATAATAAGTAATTGCACAAACTAATGGCAATTTCATTTTATGATATAGAAAATATTGCGATAAAAGTTGAAATCAAATATTTAATAGAAAATATTGCATCCAAAATTATAATTAAACATTTAATAGAAAAATGTAATAAATATAGAAAAGTAAGATAAACTTAGTATAAAATAAGCAAAAAAAGGTAAAATAAAATTAAAAGTTTTATTTTACCTTTTTTAGTTAACAGAATTAATATTTCAAACTATATATATTACAAAAGTGCAGACCGCGTAAGCGACCAAACGGAGTGGCTTTTGCCACGCAGTGCGAATTGGAGCAATTTTCATACTAGTATGTGCAGAAAATCGCAGATTTTCTTGTACATTAATGGAAATTGCGACACCAAGGTCAAACGTTGTAATATATATAGTTTGAAAATAGAAATTAAATAAAACTATTATTTAGTCTATAAATTTTATAAAAATAGATTGCTATTTTGTACATTTTGTAATATAATTGTAACGAAACTGTAACAAAAATGAAACACAAAAAAGCGAAAGGATAGATGAAAAATGTTTAAGTATGGACAAGATATAGGAATTGACTTAGGTACAGCCACAGTAATTGCCTATGCCAAAGGAAAAGGAATTGTATTAAGAGAACCATCTGTTGTAGCAGTAGATAACAACACAGGTGAAGTACTAGCAGTAGGAAAAGAAGCAAGAAGAATGCTTGGAAGAACACCAGGAAACATTGTAGCAACAAGACCTCTAAGAGATGGTGTTATTTCTAATTATACTGTAACAGAAAAAATGCTTAAATATTTTATTAATCGTGTTTGTGGTAAATTTATATTTGCTCCTAGAATTATGATTTGTATTCCTTCCCAAGTAACAGAAGTGGAAAAAAAGGCTGTTATTGATGCTGCTTCACAGGCAGGAGCAAGAAAAGTCTATTTAATAGAAGAACCAATTGCAGCTGCAATTGGAGCAGGAATTGATATTTCAAAACCATGTGGAAATATGGTAGTAGATATCGGTGGAGGAACTACAGATGTAGCCGTTATTTCTTTAGGAGGTTCTGTGGTTAGTACTTCTATTAAAGTAGCAGGTGACAAGTTTGATGAGGCTATTGTAAAATATATTAAGAAAAAATATAATGTTATGATTGGAGAAAGAACAGCTGAAGATTTAAAAATTAATATTGGCTGTGTATATCCAAAAATTCAAGATATGGAAATGGATATTAGAGGAAGAGATTTAGTAACAGGACTTCCAAAAACAATTACCGTACATTCTAGTGAAATGTTAGAAGCTTTAATGGAAACTGCTATGTTAGTAGTAGATGCTGTACATAGTGTACTAGAAAGAACACCACCTGAACTTGCAGCAGATATTAGTGATAGAGGAATTTATATGACAGGTGGCGGGTGCTTAATTGATGGTTTAGATAAACTTTTGCAAGAAAAAACCGGAATTAATGTTATGATTGCACAAGATGCAATTTCTTGTGTGGCACTAGGCACGGGCAAGGCTTTAGATAATTTAGATGTACTAGATAATAAAAAAAGAAGATAAAAACCTAAAAAAATCCGACTATTTAGTCGGAATTTTTTTTGTTAGACTTGCATATTTTACTAGAAAATTATATAATAGATATGTAGTTTTGAACGTAAAATTTGATATTTAGGTGGAATGCTATGAATAAAACCAAAAGAAAAATATTTGAAACTTCTATGAAATTATTTGCAGAAAAAGGTTATGATGCAACCAGTATAGAAGAAATCACAGCAACAGTTGGTGTGGCAAAAGGAACTTTATATTATCATTTTTCTAGCAAAGAAGAAATTTTTAATTTCTTAGTAGAAGAAGGAGTAAAATTATTAAAAAATAGTATTGCAATTAAAACAGATAAACTAGAAAATTCTCTTGACAAATTAAGAGCAATTGTTTTAATTCAAATAAAAATACTTGTAAAATATGAAAATTTTATTACCATTATTTTAAGCCAAATTTGGGGAAATGATCCTAGAAGTCAAATGTGCAGAAAATATGTATTTGAATACATACAAATGATAGAAGAAATTGTAAAACAAGGAATACAAAAAGGGGAAATTATAGAAGGGGATAGTAATGTAATTGCGTCAGGAATTTTTGGATTTACTTGCTCAAGTTTAATTTATAAAATGAGACACAATAATGAACCAATAGATGTAGCAGTTTTAGACAGAGAAATAGAAAATAGCTTTATTAAAAAGTTAAGAAAAAAGACTGATACTAAATGATAAAAAGCAAAAGAAAAAGTGAAATAAAATGATAAAAGCTAAGTGAAAAAAATTATTTTAAATAATAAAACAAGAGGAAAAAGAAAAACAAGCTTATAAAAAGTTAGAGAAAAATAAGAGGAAAAAGGAAAACAAACCTATAAAAAACTAGAGAAAAAATAAGAATAACAAAAATTTAAATAGTTAAAAATAAAAGAATGAAAACCAAAAATTAGGAGTGTAGAAAATGAGAGGATTAAGAGATTTTAAAGTACCAAATTTTAAATTTCCAAAATTCAAAATGAAAGAACTATCAGAAATTGACGAAGTAAAAGTAGACTATGATGCAATTAAAAAAGCACAAGAAAATCAAAAGAAAAAAGAAGTACAAAATTATACCCCAACTAATTATGAAACGATTCAAGAAGTGTTCTATAAGTCTATTAGAGAAAATAAAGATAGAACTATTGTCTTAGAAAAATTTGATCCAAAAGGAAAATATACAGAAATTAGTTATAGACAATTCGGAGAAGATGTTATTGGCTTTGGAACTGCTTTAATGAGAAAACTTAAATTAGGAACTAATCCAAGAGTATTAATTTTAAGTGAAACTACCTATCATTGGTATGTATCTTATATGACTATGCTTTGTGGAAATGGAATTGCCGTTCCAACAGACAAAGAACTTCCAGATAACGAATTAGAAAACGTTATTAAAAGATCTAGAGCAGATGTTGTTATTTACTCTACTAGAAAAGAAGATTCTATTAAAAAAATATTACCAAACATTCCAGATGTTAAATACTTTGTAAAAATGTATTCAGAAGAAGGATTTGACGGAAAAAATGTTGGTATGAAATATTTAATAGAAGAAGGAAAAAATTTAGTAGAAAATGGTGATGATGCATACTCTAAAATTCGTGTTATTCCAGATGAGTTTAAAGTACTATTATTTACATCAGGAACTACTTCTAGTGCAAAAGGAGTTATGTTATCTAGCCGTAACTTAGCAGAAAATATCAATGCCGTATCAGCTTATGTAAAATTATATCCAGAAGATAGATTCTTTTCTGTATTACCATTACATCATACTTATGAATCTAGTATTGGATTCCTAATTCCAGTAGCATGGGGATGCTCTATTGCTGTTTGTCAAGGACTAAAACACATTGTACCAAACTTGCAAGAAACAAAACCAACTGCAATGCTTGCAGTTCCACTATTAGTAGAAAACTTATACAAAAAAATAAACGCAACTATTAAGAAAAGCAAAAAAGATGGATTAGTAAATTCTATGATTCATGTAACAAACGCTTTAAAAGCAGTTGGCGTAGATATGAAACGTAAAGTATTTGCGGAAATTCATGAAAATTTAGGAGGAAGAATTAGAGTTATTGTATCTGCAGCAGCTCCTATTGATGCAAAAGTAGGAAAATGGATAGAAGATATTGGTATTACTTTCTTACAAGGATATGGTTTAACAGAAACTGCCCCAATATCTGCACTAACTCCAGAATTTGAACCAAAAGTAGGTTCAGCAGGAAAAGCCATTTTTAAAGCAGAACTAAAAATAGATTCACCAAACGAAAATGGAGAAGGAGAAGTATTAATTAAAACACCTACTTTAATGCTTGGTTATTATGAAGATGAAGAAGCAACCAATGAAGCAATAGAAATTGTAGATGGAGAAAGATGGTTCCATTCTGGAGATATTGGATATTTAGACCAAGATGGATTCTTATATATTACAGGTAGATGTAAAAATGTTATTGTAACACAAAACGGAAAAAATATTTATCCAGAAGAAATTGAACTTTTATTATCTCAAGTACCAGAAATTAAAGAATGTATGGTATATGGAAAAGAAGATCCAGATGATAAAAATAACAAAGAATTAATCATTTCTGTTAAAGTAATTCCAAATATGGAAGAAATAGAAGCAAAACATGGAAAAGACTTATCAGAAGAAAAAGTAAGAGATATTATTTGGACTCAAATAAAAGAAGTAAACAAAAAATTAACTTCTTATAAAGCTATAAAAAACCTAGAAATCAAGCATGACGAGTTTGAAAAAACAACTACGATGAAGATAAAACGTTATGCAGAATTAAAAAAAGATACTAAGTAAAAAATAAATGCAACTAAAAAAAGACAAATAATTACAAAATTCCCTTGACTTCGTAAAAATGTTGTAATAAAATTGTAACAGAAATGTAAAAGAAAAAAGTAGAAAATCCTATTGTAGTTTTAAAAAATTCAGTGTATAATAATAACGACATAGGAAGAACAAACATAGGACAAAGGAGGGAAGGTTTACAATGTCTAAATCTGGCATAGTAAACGTGAGAATGGTTATCACGGAAGAAAAAATATTATCAAATATCGACAAGGTACAAAAATTAATTAATCCAAACAGCAAAAAGCAAATTGTACAATTAGAGGAAGATGCATACTTTAAAGACTTAATAGAATCCATTAAAACTTATTTGATTGAATACCCAAAGAAAAAGAATTTTCCTAAAAGTGTATATAAAGCAGCTTATGGATTAGTAGAATATGCAACCAATCAATTCGAAGAAAATACTAAAAAAATAGAAGAATTAATTCGCCAAAGAGAGAAAAATATTTCTCTTGCAGGTGATTTAAGAGAAGCTTTAGATGCAGTAGAAAATAAAGAAGAAGATTGGAAACAAACAGTAAGAAATATTGCTACCGACTTTCCAGAAGATATTATAGATACTTTAGGATTAATAGGCAGAACAAAATCCAATAAATCGCAAAACTACCAAGATGCTGTAAAACTAATTAATGCTAGAATTGTTAACTTAGAGTCTAACTTACATATAGAAATTGATATGGAAAGAATAGAAGACAGATCTAAAGCATTAAGTTATATTGGTATTGAAGTAGCAGATGCATTAAAATTAATACCAACACCACAAGAAGATGAACAAGAAGAAGCTGTACAACAAATACTAGAAGAAATCCCAGCAGAAGATAAAACCTACTTTGAACAAACAAGAGTAGAAGTAAAACCTTCTTTATGGCAAAGATTTAAAAATAGTAAATTTGTAAAAGCAATTACTTATGCATTCAAGATAAAAGTAGTTCTTCAAGTTCCAGCAGCACTTCCAGAAGGAAGAGGAGAAAACAAAGAAAATTAAGGGTAATTTTTAAATAAAGAAAAGTGGTTGGTTTTTAGCTGGCCACTTTTCAATTTGTTTAAAAGTAGAATATTAAAAAACTAAGTAAAAGTTCAAATACAAGTTTATTAAGTTTGACTATTTTTTAATAGAAATAAGGCTTAAAGTATTGACTTTTTCTAAAAAATGCTTTATACTTAAAACTGCGTTTGAATATGCGCCATTAGCTCAGTTGGTCAGAGCAACCGGCTCATAACCGGTGGGTCCAAGGTTCGAATCCTTGATGGCGCACCAAAAAATGAAAAATACTTGACAAATTTACTGCAAAAAGGTATAATAAGCAAGTGTTATAATTAAATAATACATGGGCAGATGGCCGAGTGGCTAAAGGCGGCAGACTGTAGGCTTTGATTTTTAAAATCGAAAAATCAGAAATTGCAGCCCATACAAGTAATTGTATGGTGTACACCGGGCTAATTCGGGGAAGTCTTAACAGTTAGGCTGATGATAATCCCGAGCTAGAAAAGAAATTTTCGAGTGTAGAGACTTTATACCTGGTATCCATATTCATATGATATGGATAAAGAGAAAGTCCAGACTACAAACATGTATATGGTAGTGAAAACTATAGTAGTAAGAAATCTGTTCTCGTACGAGTACGATGGTTCGAATCCATCTCTGCCCACCAAAAAGCAAGCCAGAAAAGCTTGCTAAAAAAATATAAGCAACACGAACAAAAGTTTTTTAAAAAAGGAAAAATAACAAATATATGACTAATAAGGAAAAAGGTAATTTTGGATTAGGAATTGCTATAGCTTATTTTACAACGAATGGCTATACGGTTTCAATTCCTCTTAATGATACACAAGATTATGATTTGGTTATTGAAAAGAATAATATCTTTCAATCGGTGCAAGTGAAAACAACAGGATGCAAGACTAAGTATGGAACTTATCAAGTTGCATTAAAAAGTTGTGGTGGGACTAAAGGGATTACATATAAAACTGTAATTGATACAAACGTAGATTTATTGTTTATTGTATCAACAGACTTTCTTATGTACTTAATACCAAGAGAAAAGGTAAAAAATAGAAGCACTTTGAATTTATGTAAAGAATATGAAAAGTATAAAGTTGTACTGAATAATTTTTTATTCAAATAAGGTTTGACTTAAAATTTTCTATATTCAAAATAAAAAATATAAAGTAACATAAATTGACATAATATTATAAGCTATGCTATAATTTATTAGCAAACTTTTTAACCTTTAATAGGAGGAAGGAAAAATGACAAGAGAAGAAGAATACTTGGAAAAGTATCAGGACTTAATTAAGCACTGCTATGCATGTAGAAGTAGACCAATACCACCGCCTCCTGAATGGTGCCAGTATTCTTGTGCTATCGGCATACGGCTACATTACTTAGAAGATGAATTCAGTGATGTAACTGGTTGGGACCATCAAAAATGGCACAAAGATACGGCAACAAAAGAAGAGGAGTAAAATTTACTCCTCCATTTTTGTATATTATTTTTGCAAATGTCACTAATTTTTGTAGTTCTTTGATAAAAATTCTTGATATTTATATGCAATATTTAAATTTATTATTAAGTTTTATTATTTATTACTTATTTTCAAATTCACTTTCAAATGTAGATTGCTCAGCTAAAATTTCGTCTGCCTGGTCTTGTGTTAAATAACCATTTTCCACCATAGTAGAAACCACTTTTCTTTGCCTATCTAAAGTTAGATCTAAATTAGCAGTAGGGGCATATACGCTTGGAGCATTTGGTATACCTGCCATCATAGTTGCTTCAAATAAAGTCATTTGGCTAGCATCTTTTCCTAAATATCCTTGGCAAGCCTCCTCAATACCATAATACCCATCACCAAAATAAATAGTATTCATATAAAGTTCTAATATTTCATCTTTTTCATAAGTATTTTCTAAATCATATGCCATAAAAATTTCTGCAAACTTTCGGTAAATAGGGTTATTATCTTCAGAAATAAAATATAAATTTTTAGCAACTTGTTGTGTAATAGTACTACCGCCTTCTAACAATTGCCCATAACGCATATTAGTAATTAAAGCTCTACCAATAGCAATTACATCAATAGGACCGTGATCATAAAAACGATGGTCTTCTACAGAAACAACAGCATTTTTATAATCCACTGGCAAATTTTCTAAATATACATAATCATCATCTTGCTGTTCTTGAGCAACCTTATCTTCTAAACTAATTTGGTCTAGAGCTTCTTTATACATCTTATGTCCTTGATATAACACAAAAGCACCTGCAATTATACCTAAAACTAATAGAATAATTAAGATTCTTAAAATCCACTTTTTCATAAATATTTATTTTTTCCTTTCTATTTTTCCTTTCGAATTTGTGTTTATATATTTGTTTTATAAAACTATTATAACGTTTTTTGTACAAAAAAGCTATTAAAATTTTCTTAATTATAAAAAAATAGTTACAATTTTCACAGTCATCATATTTTTTATAAGGGAGAAATGAGGCTGTCCTAATCCTAAAATTAAAGTAGATTTATTTTTGGAAAAGTATTAGAATTGTCTTTTGAAATTTTTAAGCCTTGCGTGGGTGACCATTGTGACAGCTGTTCGAGGTATTTATGCCGAGTTACAGATGTCCAAAAGGGGAAAGGTTTTAAAAATTGAAAAAGACAATTCTAATACTTTAATTTATATATATACTATGACAGCCTCATTTCTCTAAAATAAAAATTAAATAAGAGTAAACATATTGACATTTTTTTTATGTTATTTATATAATGTGCATAGGAGGTGAAAGCTGAGTTCATCTACTCGGCATTCTATAGTGGAAGATTCAAAAGAAAAACAATATAATGTACGATTATATCCCATTTATAAAATGTTATCATGGGACTTATTATTCTATTACTCTATCGCTTTTCTATTTTTAACACAAGTAAAGCAAATTAGTGCTGCAGATGTTTTATTAGCAGAAGCTTTTTATCCTATTTTTAGGTCTGTTTTATTAATGCCTTTAACAGCTCTTTGTACTAAAATAGGGAAAAGAAAAAGCTTAATTATTGCTAATATGGTAAATGCTCTTTCTATTTTTAGTTATTTAATCGCACAAAATTTAGTTTATGTTTTTATTGGACAATTACTATCTGCAATTGCATTTAATATGAAAGGCGTAACAGAAACGAATTTATTATATGACAATTTACCAAAAGATGAAAAGAGAGGTTTAAGATTTTCTAAAATTGATGGAAATGGAACCTCTTGGTATTATTATACAGATGGAATTACAGCAGTAATTTCAGGTTTCTTATATGTTTGGAATGGCTATTTACCATTTCTATTGTGTTTGCTATGTTGTATTTTGTCCACGGTATTAGCCTTTAAATTTAAAGAAGCAGAAACTATAAACCAAAAAGAATTTAGTATGAGAAACTACATGAAAAATTTAAGATATTCTTTTCGATATATGTTTCAATCTAAGAGGTTAAAATATTTATTACTATTTGGTGGAACTTTATCTGGTTTATTTGCTTGTTTGGTAAGTTTAAGAAGTGGAACATTAGAACAACTAGGAGTACCAGAGCAATATTTTGGTATTATTTTTGCAGTACTAGGAATTGTTTCTGGAATTAGTGCCAAAAATCAAAATAGAATTCATAACCATTATAGAAATAAAACACTAGCTTATTTAGCTTTACCTACTACAATAACTTGCATGATAGTAGGATTTTGCATTGCAGGAAAGCTACCTTACTATGTTGCTTTAGTTATTATTTTACTTTCTTTTTTCATACAATATCTTGCTAGAGGTCCATTTTATACACTTATTAGAAGATACCTAAATAATTTTACTACTGCAACTGTACGTAATAAAATTACATCTTCTTATAACTTAATGGAAAGTGTTATGAGAGCCTTTATATCTTTACTGGCATCTGCACTATTAAGAATAACCACTCCTTCTAATACTATTTTAGTAATTGGATGTATTCTAACCATTGTATTTGTGCTATTATTAGATAAAATGAGAAACAAGGTAGGGCTAAAACCAGAGGAATATCCTAAAAAAGAAATTGAATTTTTAGAAATAAGGTAATTACTTGTCGGTTCCCACCTTAAGACTTAAATAAAAATACATATATATCAGTCACATAAAAAAATTACAGTCTGTGATTGTAACAATTACTTCAAAATTTTAATTGAAATGAATTGACAAAAATCATAAGTTAATAGATAATAAAGACATAAGAAAAAATAACAAATAGTAAAATAAAAAGTAAAAAATACTAATATAAAAACTGCAAAAGAGATAAGGAAAAATACAAAGGAGGAACTATAAAAAATGTATGTATTTAACCATATTACTGTAAATCCACAATTACCTAAAAGGATAGAAAAGCTAAAAGAAATTAGCTATAACCTTTGGTGGTCATGGAATACAGACTTTTTAAGGCTTTTTAAAGTAATGGATATAGACTTATGGGAAAGAATAGATAAAAACCCTGTTAAATTTTTAAAATTGGTAACACAGGAAAAATTGGAAGAAGCCATACAAAACACAGAATTTTTAAAGGCTTATGATAAAGTAGTAGAAGACTTTGAAGATTATATGAAAAGTAAAAATACATGGTTCTCTAAAAATTATCCTGAAAATCGTAATGATTTGATTGCTTATTTTTCAGCAGAATATGGATTAGATCAGATCTTACCAATTTATTCAGGCGGTCTTGGAATTTTATCAGGCGACCACTTAAAATCTGCAAGTGATTTGGGTATTCCATTAGTTGCCGTGGGATTATTATATAAAAATGGATATTTCCATCAAAAAATTAATGGACGCGGAGAACAAGAAACAGAATATTATGATATTGAAGTAGAAAATTTGCCATTAACTAGAGTGAAAGACTGTAATGACAAAGATATTTTAGTTGCCATTCAACTTCCAAAAAGAAAGTTATATTTAAAAGCTTGGAAAATTAATGTAGGAAGAGTAGAACTATACCTATTAGATTCTGATATAGAAGAAAATAATCCAGAATATAGACCAATTACCAGAACCCTTTATGGTGGGGATCAAGAAACAAGGATTCAACAAGAAATCGTATTAGGTCAAGCAGGAGTAGCTTTATTAAAAGCTCTTGGCTTAAAACCTACTGTTTACCATATGAACGAGGGACATTCTTCTTTCTTAATTTTAGAGCTAATCTATACCATTATGAAAGATAAGAAAATCTCTTTCCAAATGGCAAAAGATATTGTATCTGCCAAAACTGTATTTACTACTCATACACCTGTACCTGCGGGAAATGACATTTTTCCACTTAGCTTAGTAGAAAAATATTTTAAAGGATTTTGGGATAAATTAGGAATTAGTAAACAAGAATTTTTCCAAATGGGAATGAAGCCAGAAGAACCATTAGATAATGGGTTTAATATGGGAATTTTAGCATTAAAAATTGCTGGAAAGAAAAATGGAGTAAGTAAACTTCATGGTGCAGTTTCTAGAGAGCTATTTGGAGATATCTGGCCAGAAATAGCTGCCAATGAAGCACCTATTACTTATGTAACAAATGGAATCCATACTTGCTCTTGGCTAGCTCCAAATTTGAAAAAATTATATAATCAATATTTAATACCATATTGGCAAGATAAAATCTATGATAATGAAGTATGGAAAAAAATTGAAGAAATACCAGATAAAGAATTATGGAAGGTACATCAAGAAAGAAAAGAAAAAGTACTTGCTATTGTTAAAGAAAATACTATTAATCGTTTAAGAAGAAGCGGATATAAATATGAAGACATTATGCAAATGTTATCTTCTTTAGACCCTAATGCTTTAACCATTGGATTTGCAAGAAGATTTGCAACTTACAAAAGGGCAACACTAATTTTTAAAGATTTAGAAAGAATTACGCAAATTTTAAATGATCAAAATAGAAAAGTACAAATTATATTTGCAGGAAAGGCACATCCTGCAGATAAAGAAGGTCAAGACTTAATTAAATATATTCATGAAATTTCTATGAAGCCACAATTTAAAGGGAAAATATTTATATTAGAGAATTACAATATTGCTATGTCAAGATATTTAATTAGTGGAGTTGATGTATGGTTAAATACCCCTAGAAGACCTATGGAAGCTTCTGGAACAAGTGGACAAAAGGCTTCTTTAAATGGTGTTATTAATTTTAGTGTATTAGATGGTTGGTGGGCAGAAGGCTATAATAGTAAAAATGGATGGAAAATAGGAGAAAATCAAGATTATCCTGATTATGATACACAAGACAGAATTGATAGCCAAAGTATCTATGATACCTTAGAAAATAAAATTATTCCAATGTATTATGATAAAAATGAAGAAGGTATTTCTGAAAAATGGTTACAATATATGAAAGAATCTATTATTTCTACAGGAGGAAAGTTTAGCACTTCTAGAATGTTAACAGATTATACAGATAAACTTTATATACCACTTTGCAACTTGTACCATAACTACTATACAGATTTAGAAAAGGTTGCTCAATTTAACAGTTGGAAGGAAAGCTTAAAAAGTAGTTGGGATCAAATAGAAATTACACAAGAAAATAATTTAGATAATATTACTATAGATGCAGGTAACAATATAGAGGTAAAATGCAAAGTAAAATTAGGAAACATGAAGCCAGAAAATATAGAAGCACAAGTATATTATGGCAAAATTGATGATAATGGAGTAGTAGATGATATTACTATAATTCCAATGGAACTAGAAGAATCTAATGAAGAAAATAGAACTTATACTTATAAAGCAAAAGTAAAATTGATAAATGGTGGAAGTTATGGTTATACCTTTAGAGTAATGCCAAAACATGAAATGATTTTAGATTCTGCCAATTTAAATTTAGTAAAATGGATTACAAAATAATAGTAGGACCAATGGGGACAGTCTCCTTTGGTCCTATCTAAAACTTGACTTTTAAACAAAAATATAGTATTCTATAATAGTTGCACATTAAAAAACTTCAAAGTGTAAATAGAAAATATTCTAATACAAGAGCAAGTTAAATAAGCTATTATATAAAGATAATGTAAAACAATCTATAAAAAAATAGATGATAAAAACATTATCTAAAGTTTGAAGAAGGAAAGGAAGAAAGTTAGAATGAAAAAAACAAAAATTATTTGTACATTAGGTCCAGCAGTGGATAATTCAGAAGTATTAGAAAAGTTAATCTTAGCAGGAATGGATGTTGCCAGAATTAACTTTTCTCATGGAAATTATCAAGACCAAGAACCTAGAATTGAAAACTTTAAAAAAGTAAGAGAAAAGGTAGGAAGGTCAGTAGCACTATTATTAGATACCAAAGGACCAGAGATTAGAATTGGAAAATTCGAAAACGGAAAAATTGAATTAAATCCAGGAGATACTTTTACTTTAGTAAATGAAGAAATTTTGGGAAACCAAGAAAAAGTATCGATAACTTATAAAAATCTATATAATGAAGTAGAAAAAGGGACCATTATTTTAATTAATGATGGATTAATTAAAATAGAAGTTCAAGAAATTAAGGGAACAGATATTATTTGTAAAGTAATTGATGGTGGCGAATTAACCAATACAAAAAGTATTAATATACCAGGAATGGCCATTAATTTACCAAGCCCTACTCAAAAAGATATAGAAGATATTACATTTGGAGTTAAAGCAGGTTTTGACTATATTGCAGCATCTTTTGTACGTACTGCGCAAGATGTATTAAATATCAGAAAAGTATTAGAAGAAAATGGTGGAGAACATATTAAAATTATTTCTAAAATAGAAAATAGACAAGGGATAGACAACTTTGACGAAATCTTAGCAGTGTCAGACGGTATTATGGTAGCAAGAGGAGATTTAGGAGTAGAAATTCCTATGGAAGAAGTTCCAATTAGACAAAAAGAATTTATTTCTAAATGTAATAAAGCAGGAAAACCTGTGGTAATTGCAACACAAATGCTAGAATCCATGATACATAATCCAAGACCAACTAGAGCAGAAGTAAGCGATGTTGCAAATGCGGTATATGATATGGCAAGCTGTATTATGCTTTCTGGAGAATCTGCTATGGGAGAATACCCTGTAGAATGTGTACAGACCATGGTAAAAATCTGTGAAGCAATAGAAGGTTCTATTAAATACTGGAAAAGATTTAAAAGAAAAGAACGTGACTGTGATAATGAAGATTATGAATATAACTTAAATTATTCAACATGTTCTACCGCAATGGATTTATGTGCCAAAGCAATTTTTGCTTATACAGATACAGGAAGAACAGCAAAAATGATAGCAGGTTTTATGCCACAATGCCCAATTTATGTTATTACTTCTAACAAAGAAATTGAAAGACAACTATCTTTAGTATGGAATACTTACACAATTTTAGTAGAACCAAAAGAGAGCATTGACGAAATGATTGATGATGGTGTAAGACTTGCTAAAGAAAGAGGATTTATTACAGAAGGTGACATTGTAGTTATAGCAGGAGGGGCCTCTATTCTAGCAGGACATAAACATGCTAAATTAAACAAAACGATTGGTGGAGTTTTGAAAGTTTAAAAGTCTAAAATTTGTTCATAATTTTTTTATTTAAAAAGAAACTGTCCTAAAATATGATAAATATATAAGTCAAAGTATTAGAAATTGTCTTTTTCAATTTTTAAGCCTTTCCCCTTTTGGACAGCTGTAACTCGGTATAAATACCTCGAACAGCTGTCACAATGGTCGCCCACGCAAGGTTTAAAAATTTCAAAAGACAATTCTAATACTTTTCTTAAAATAAATTTAATTTAATTTTAGGACAGTTTCTTTTATTTTTTGAAAATGAAAAACAAATTTTAGACTTTTATGCTTTTGGGTACACAATTTTCCTATTTTTGTCATATTATGTAATATAAAACAAAAATAAGGAGGAATTTAAACATGTTTAATCGTTATAGAAGATGTTGTTGCCAAAATGACTACAATCCAGAAGTAATTGAAACATTATGCAATAATGTTGGAACTACAGCTGAATTTGCACAAACTGCAAGTTACAGTAACAATTTCAACAATAATTGTAATTGTGGATGTAATGATAACTATGGAATGAACATTGCATCAGCATCAAATATGATGGGAAGTTCTTGTAATTGTGGCTTTGATGAACCAACCAGTCCATTCCCATCTAATCCAATGCTTGCACAAAGTTATGTACCAATTCAAGAAATGAACCAAACTTTTACACCACATTGTGGTTTAAAAATGGGAACCATATTTCCAGAATTAGTTAGTCCATATGTACCTTGTCAAAGCATGGCAGAAATTGAGTATTTAAAACAATCAAATGAAATTGGGGAGGGATGTAATCAATGTTAGGAGAAGATAGAAACTGTGAATATACACCTCAAGGCATTAATGCAGCATTTGGTTATAATACAGCAGCAATGACTGCAGATAATATGGATTCATGTAATCAAGAAACAAATTGTGCAGAAAGACGTAGAATTAGAGAAGAAATGATTCATAAAATTAAATCTTTAAATTTTGCCATTATTGAACTTGGATTATATTTAAATACACATCATAATGACCAAAGAGCACTTTGTTTACACAGAGAATATACCAAACAATTAAAAGAATTAAAAGACCAATATCAGAGAGTTTATGGACCATTAAGTATTTACTATCCATGTAATAAATGGAGATGGCTTGAAGAACCATGGCCATGGGAAGGAGGAAATTGTTAGATGTGGACTTATAATAAAGTATTAGAATATCCTGTAAAAATTAAATGCCCAAATGCAAAACTTGCTAAATTTATTATCTCCCAATATGGTGGACCAGATGGAGAATTAGCTGCTTCCCTTCGTTATCTAAGCCAAAGATTTGCTATGCCAGACCAAGTATCAAAAGCTACCTTAAATGATATAGGTACTGAAGAACTTGCACACTTAGAAATGGTAGGAACAATGGTACATCAATTAACAGATGGACTAAGTATAGAAGAAATTAAAAAAGCAGGTTTAGGTGAATATTATACAGACCATGGGGTGGGTTTGGAATCTATCCAAAAAGAATTTAACTAAATTTGATTTAAAAATTAAAATAATTGTTAAAATAATTATGTAATTTCAAGATACGATTAAAATCCTGTTTACTATTAAGAATATTAAAAATATAAATTGTATCAGTATTTTCTGATATATAATACATAATTCTATATCTAGAATGTCCTGAACTTTTGAATATAATTTCTCTAAAACGCTTGTCCGACATTTCTGGAATATATCTGCCAATATATGGCGAATCCTCTAAATTATGAATACGAACGAGAATGTTTCTATTCGTTTCAATGGCATTTTTTAATGAATATTGATAATTATAATAATAAATATCAATAAGTGATTGTTTAGCCAAATCGTCTACTACTATTTTCATACAATGCCTCCATTTCTTTTTCAAGCTCTTCTAAAGTTATAGTTCTTCCGTTTTTTATATCATCTGCACTTTTAGCAAGTCCTATAAAAACATATAAATCATATAACGAACCATAAAATGTACCGTCATCAGTTGGTGCTTTCTTTAGAAGTTCACTAATTTTTTCCATAGGAATATCTTCCTTTATACTCATAATAATCACAATCCTTTCTTTAATTAAATTTTATTGCCTATCAATGACCTTATACATTCTTTGTCATTTTCGGATAAATCATCAACGCCATAAGTATCAACATATTTTTGAGTTACTTCTTGTAGAATTTCTTTCGTACTTTTTTTCAAGACTTCTTCATCAATGTTGTATGGTAAAGATTCAATTACATTAACAAATTTTTCTCTTATTGGTGACATATTTAAAACTCCTTTCTTTGAAAATTTACTAATAGTATAACATAAATATACTTAAATTACTATGATTTTATGTGAATAATTTGTAAAATTTAATTGATATACTAGAAATTCCAATGAATAACAACATCTTGACTATTTTTTTGTTTGTCTGCTTTGCAAATTTTATCTGTAATCGGCGAAGACTCAACAGCTGAAAATTTTTCACCAATTTCAATATAATCTATGAAACTATTTACAATATCATAATTAAGTTCTTTAAAATCTTTAAAGTGATTAATTATTTTTTCTTTTTGTTCTTTTATAAATTTACTGTTTAACTCTTTTTCTTTTAAACTAGATAAATCATTTTGGACTTTTTCTAATTCTTTTTGCTTTGCCGATTTATCAGATAGGAAAGAAGAATTCAAATCATCAAATACATCTTCTGGAACTTTGCCACTTACTTTGTTTAAATACAGTTCTTTTATTGCTTTATTGATATCTTCCATTTCTTTAGAAAGCATATCTACTTTCTTTTGTAATGACTTTGTTTTATTTAAGTTATCATTTGAAACAAATAAATCATCTGATATATTATCAAAGTTATAAAAAGCTAATATTTTTTCTCTAATTTTTTCAGTTACTAAATTTTTTAGATTTTCATAACCGATAGAATGGCTTGTGCAAGTACCATATAATTTTTTAGAACCTTTACAAGAAAAGTAAATGTAGCCCCTATCATTTTGGCATTTATAAAGTTTTGTACCACAATCTAGGCATACTAGCTTATTTGCAAATAGATGTACTTCGCCATTTTTACACCTTCTTGTCTTGCTTTTGAAAATCTCTTGAACTTTGTAAAATTGTTCTTTTGCAATAATAGGCTCGTGAGTATTTTCTACAATAATCCATTCTGATTTAGGCTGATTTTTCATCTTTTTAGATTTGTAGCTAACCTTTTTATTATAGCCTTGTACCAAATTGCCAATATAAACTTCGTTTTTTAATATTTTGCTAACGGTGGATTCACACCAATAGTCAATATTTTTGCCTTGATTTTTAAAATTTATTCCTTGTGATTGTTTATATTTAGTAGGTGTTAAAATTCCTTTATCATTTAGTATTTGGGCAATTTTGGTAACACCATTTCCTTGTTCGTAAAGATTAAAAATCAATTTAATAACATCAGCTACTTCTGTATCAGCCACTAGTTTATTTTTATTTTCTGGACTTCTTTTATAGCCATAACATACAAAAGAGCCAATATGTAATCCTTGTTTTCTTTTACTATCAAATGTTTTTCTAATATTTTCTGATAAATCCTCTAAGTACCATTCATTAACTAAACCATTAATTTGTCTTGATTTTTTGTTTCCTTTGTCTAAAGTATCAACATGATCTACAGGGCTTACAAATCTTATATTCCATTCAATGAATTTATTGTGCAAGTATTTTTCTACTATTTCCATATCACGAGTAAATCTGCTTTGTGTCTTACAAAGTACAATGTCAAATTTATGATTTTTAGCATCTTCTAATAGTTTATTAAATTCAGGTCTTTCACTGTCGATTCCAGAATAGTCCTCATCACAGTAAATATTATAAATATCCCAACTCCTTTCTATTGCATAATTAATTAGCATAGATTTTTGATTTTGGATACTTTCGCTTTCATCATTTTCATGAAGCTTGTCATCATCTTCACGAGAAAGCCTACAATAAATTGCCACTTTCATAAGTTTACCATCGTTAATTAATTCTATTTGTAAATTCTTTTACAATTAATTTATTCACAATTGCTTGTATATATTTTTTAATATCATCTACATTGTCAAATTTATTTTTTTCAATAACATTAAAATTAACTTTTTTACACATACAAATTCCTCCTTAGGATGAGAACATTAATATTCTTGCTACTAATATTATTCAAAAGGGCTTATATTTGTGATAAAAATAAAAGTTACTATGTATCTAAATATAAAATCATAACGCAAAAATTTACTACATTTTTTGAATAAAAAAATTAATGATGCTTGAAAAATATATAATTAATATGCTATTATATAAATATATTAAAGTTTATTGGAGTGATTACAAATGTTAAAAAGAGGAGTAACATTGGATTAAATGCTGTATTTAGTAGTTTTGCTTCATTATATTTAAAACCACTTATTATAAAGAGTATAATAAACATAGTATTATATTCAATTATAATAATATTTTGTAGAGATGAAATTAATAAAGTATGTATAGAATCCTATAAAAGTAACGACAAAAAAATTATATTAATACTTATATTTGCTATTGTAGTTATTATTGGAACTATTTTTATCAATCAAAATAAAAATTCAGAAAATTACGATACAAATATATCAAATAATATTACGACAGATAGAAATCAAAAAGATACTTGAAAATAATGGATACTATTATGGGATAGGAGAAGATATTACTGAAAAACATTTTAACACAAACATAACATGCTTATTTAAAATAGATAATAATGGAAATGTAGTATTTAAATATGATATTGAAGAAAATAGAGATTTTATAAAACATATCGGATACATTACAGGAATAAGAGACATATCAGTTAATAATAAATATATTTTTATTCTCGTTGATGGCTCAGAGGTATGTGCACTAGATTTAAATGGAAATTTAAAAGCAAAATTTGGATATGATACAAATAGTAAATTAAATAAAGGAAGACATTCAAATTTAGACCACATAAAAGCTACACATGATGGAGTATATATATACGGAACAACTGCAGGAAAAAATATAGATAAAGTTTCTAATGATTTCAAATTTCAATATAGAATTACTGTATCAGATACAGAGTTGTATCCTAAATCAACGATATCAAACTCAATAGAGAGTAGTAAATTATTAGAAACAATGTATATGGATTCTGACTTGTATGATAGCTCTTCAATAATAATATATCAATATAAATTTAAATAAAAATCAATTAAGAAATTTTAACATTATTTAATTCTAGGACAGCCTCTCGTACAAAATGAGTAGTTATAATATATTTTCTTTTTGGATAGATAACAAACACACACCACATGGGGTGGATGTATATCCACAATCTGCTGCAGGGGTACCTTTTACAGCATCATATATTGCAGCAAAAGGGGATCCAATTGCAAACTTACAAGAAGATTTAGCAGCAGAACAAAAAGCAAGAGCAACATATGAAAAATTAATAGATTTATGCTGTGACGACCCAGATGTATTAGATCCGCTTCGTTTCTTAAGAGAAAGAGAAATTGTTCACTTCCAAAGATTTGGAGAGGCACTTCGTGGTGTACAAGATAAACTAGCTGAAAAAAGATTTTTTATGAATAATATGAAAAATAACAGCAATAACAATAATTGTGATTGTGGCTGCAATTAAAAAATAATTGTCAATGGGGACGGAGAATTTTGACAACCAGTATAATATGTATGTAGACAAAAAATAAAATTTTTGTCTACATTTTTTGCTATACAACAAGATTAAGTTTCCTTGAACCGTTCATATTTGCGGGGCGAAATGCTACAAAAGGGAAAGCCACTTTCTTATAAAATCTTAAAAAATCTACTTCCAAAAATAAAGATTTTTTGATATAGTAAAAGAAGCAAAAAACGAATATAAAATAGATAAGTTTTAAGATCAAAATGTAATTTTAAGAAAGGAGTGTATGGTTATTTAAGTTATTAAATATATCATACAAGAAAAAAATGAATATTAGAAATATAGCATTAGTAAGAGCTACCAATACAATTCCATTTGATGGGATGGTCCATCCAATTAGTGAAATTCCTTATTTAAAAAAAGAAAAAGGAACTACCTTTGCCTATGCTATGAATGATTTATTAAGAAAATTGTCAAAAATTAATGAAGATGATTATTGGACTAAAACAGAAGAAGAGCAAGAAGAAATAAATAGAAAAAATAGAAAAATTTTAGAGGAATATCTACCATATAATTCAGATTATAATTCAATGGTACTGTGGGCATTAAATGGATTAGTACCTGATGATATGAATAATACTTTTTCTAATAAAACATGTGCAATTATAGAGAGCTTGGAAGAACAAATAAATAAAGCACAAATCATATCATTAGTACCAACAGATACTGCAATAAAAGGAAATGTACAATTATCAAGTCAAGCCATTATTTTAATAGGAAAAGAAAGATATGCATCATTATCCTTACAAGAAAAAGCAAAATTAGCAAATTTAACATTAACTGTAAAAGTTTTTAGTGGAGAATTAAAAGATGCAATAGACACTGTTTTAAAAAACAGTGGAAGATATACATCAGAACAATTATCCCTAACTCGTTCTACTAAAGGATATTTAGAATCTGATACAAGTGAGGAATTAATACAAACAATACAAGATATTGCTCAAAGCCACAATATAGCACAAGTATTACATTGGAATGTTTTAACTGGTCAAAGTGATGAACTAGAAAAACTAGAAAGTGTAAAAGATGAACATAAAAACAGTATTACAGTCTTAGAATGCTATCAAAAAACTTTTTTTCAATATCTATTCTCTAAAATGCCAATAGACCCAAGAGTAAAAAGTGAAGTGTGGTCTTATATAGAATCACCAGTATATGCAAAAGCCTTATGTGAGGAAATAGAAAGAATTGGATTAGACGAATATAAAAGAGTTGTAAAACAATATAATTGTTCTTTAGAAAATCTAAGAAAACAAGGAAAGTTACCTACGCCAGAACAAATTGTTAGCTTAGCAAAGGAAGATAAAGATTTTAACTTACTTCTCCTTCTAGAAGAAGCTAATATAAACAAAGAAAGAGACGATGAAGAAAGATAATCTTTTGTCAATGTCAATGGGGACGGAGATTTTTGACAATTTTTCTAAAAGTTGTCAAAAATCTCCGTCCCCATTGACACCCATTGACACCCAATTGACAAAAAATGCTTATCTAATGCTTGACTTCTAAAAAATGCAGTGGTAAAATAGTAAAGTTCGCAAAAAAGTTTATATTGAAAGGTTCTTTCAATATTTATTTTTTTGTTATATGTTTTTTTAAAGAAAGGGATGATTAATGAAAATGGAAAAAGAAGAAAACATATTAGGAACCGAAAAAATAGGAAAATTAATCAGGAAGTTTTCTATACCATGTATTATTTCATTAGTGGTAAATGCACTTTATAACATAGTAGACCAAATCTTTATAGGACAAGGAGTAGGATACTTAGGAAATGGTGCTACAAACGTTGTTTTCCCAATAACCGTTATAGGCCTTGCATTTGCACTTATGTTTGGAGATGGTGCATCTGCTTATCTAAGCTTAAAGTTAGGAGAAAAGAAAAAGGAAGAAGCAGCAAAAGGCGTAGGAAATGGAATTGTTATAGCAATTATAGTATCAATTCTGTTTTGTGCCATTACGCTTATCTTTTTGCCACAATTATTAAATTTATTTGGCTGTACAGATGCTCTAAGAGATTATGCCATTGGTTATGGATGGATTATTGCTATAGGCTTACCTTTTTCTATGATAGGCACTACCTTAAATTCCATTATTAGAGCAGATGGAAGTCCAAAATTTGCAATGGCATCTATGGTAACAGGTGCAATTTTAAACATTATATTAGACCCAATTTTTATTTATGTATTCCATATGGGAGTAGAAGGAGCAGCTATTGCCACCATATTTAGCCAATTTGTTACATTCATTTTAAATGTTTTTTATATGAGAAAATTAAAAACTATAAAACTTAACAAAGAAGCACTAAAATTAAAATTTAGTGTAGTAAGAAGGGTAGCAGCTTTGGGAATTAGTAGTTTTATTACTCAAATGACATTTGTTATTTTAATTTCTGTTGAAAATAATTTACTTGGAAAATATGGAGTAAACACAAAATATGGTTCTGAAATACCAATTACAGTAGTTGGTATTGTAATGAAAGTAAATCAAATTTTAAGTAGCATTATTTTAGGTGTTACAGTTGGTGCACAACCAATTTTTGGCTATAACTATGGAGCAAGAAAATTTGACAGAGTAATTAAAACACTAAAAATGGTATTAGGGATTAGTGTTGTAATTAGTACTATTGCCTTTATTTTATTCCAAACAATACCAGATAAATTAATTTCTATTTTTGGTAGTGGTGATGCAAACTATATGGAATTTGCATGTTTAACTTTTAGAATTTATTTAATGTTATGTATTTGTAATGGTGTACAAATACCAGCAGGAATCTTCTTCCAAGCAATTGGAAAAAGTAGTAGAAGTGCAATCTTATCACTATCAAGACAAATTGTATTATTAATTCCTGCTATGTTCATTTTAAGTAGTATTTTTGGATTAATGGGTGTATTATATGCAGCACCAGTGGCAGATGGAATTGCGTTTATACTTGCAGCAACTTTATTAATTTTAGCAGTAAAGAAATTGAAAAAGCCAAACTATGCAGCAGAAGTAGCATCTGCTAACATGAATGAAAATATTGCTATTGAAACAAATGTAGAGATGAGTAAAGATGCTAATAGAAATACCGTTGCTGATGCGGATTATAGTGATAATTCTACTAATAAATCAGGAGATCATATTATTATTACTATTGCAAGAGAATATGGTTCAGGTGGAAGATATATTGGAAGATTAGTAGCAGAAAAATTAGGACTTAAATTTTATGATAAAGAATTTATCCAAAAATTAGCACAAAAAACAGGGCTTTCAGAAGAATATATTGAAAATAGTGAGCAAAAGAGAGAAGCACTAGATAATTTAAACAATGGTTATTATGCAGGTATGAATAATGCAGATGAATTGTATGTCCATGAAGCAAATCTGATCAAAGAAATAGCTAGGAAAGAATCCTGTGTTATTATTGGAAGATGTGCAGACTTTGTCTTAAGAGACAGAAAAGATGTTACAAAAATATTTATTTATAATGATATGGAAAGCAAAATAAAAAGAGCAACAAAATATTATGGACTAGACAAACAAAAAGCAGAAAAAGAAATTGCAAAAATTAATAAATTAAGAGCCAACCATTATAAATATTATACAGAAAAAGAATGGAATGACCATTCAAACTATGACTTATGTATTAATAGTGACGCATTAGGAGTAGAAAAATCAGCAGAACTTATCTGTGATTTTGTAAAACAAAAAGAATTAATTAATCTTTAATAAAAAATGAAAAGACACTCTTTGTAAAATATGACCTTATTGGCATATTTTAGAAGGGGGTCTTTTCTTGTGGTGGTAAAAGGAGTGTCCCTAGTGGTTGAAAATCAGCCAAAAAGGAACGTCCCTGTTGGTCGATTTTCAGCCAAAAAGGAACGTCCCCAATGGTTGAAAAATTTAAAAAATTGGAAAAATAAAAATTAAAAAAATTCACATAATAATAATGAAAAAATAGTTCCATTAAACTGTTTTTTTGATCAAAAATTTAAATTTAATGGAGAAAGGAAGAAAAATGAAAAAAATTTTATATCTTTTAACAATTGTTGCATTACTTACTATGACTATTTTTACAACATCCAATATGGTAATGGCAGCTACTCCTTTAAATAGTGTAGAAACAAAAATTAGCAAAGATAAAATTGCCCCTGGAGAAGAAGTAACTGTTACTGTTAATTTTGGCACAGAACTAGGTGCATACACTGTAAATGTAGCTTATGATAATGCAATTTTTGATTATGTTTCTTCTGATGAAGGAACTCCAACTGATGATGGTTCAAGAGTAAAACTTGTATTTTATGATTCAACAGGAGGTAGTGCTACTAGAAACAATGCTAATATTACTTTTAAAGCAAAAGATACTATTTTAACTTCTAATCCAACTGATTTCGCAATTACATTAGAGGGAATGGCAAATGGAGATGCATCTGTGACTTATGATGACATTTTAGTTCCTATTGAGAAAGATATTTTAGTAGAACCAAATTATGTAGATTATGCATTAAGTTTGGAATATACTGGAACAATAGAGCCAAATGTACAAAAAGATATGACTTTAATTACAGAGTCTAGCATGGGAAAAAATTATGATCATGTAAGAATGATTGCAGAAGTTACTAAAAAGCCTTCAGATGATGCTTCTGTTCAATTACTTGCTACTAATGAACAAGATCAAGAACTAGATTTAATCCAAAATGGTTGGGGAGAAGCTGATGGCTATGCACTTGGAGGAAAAAATGTAAGACAAGAATTATTATTAAAAGGTGAATTTAGTGAACTAGGAGATTATACAGTAAATATTAAAATCATTGATAGAGATGATTCAGATGCAGTAGTTGCTCAAAAAGATTTTAATTTTACAGTAAGCGAAACACCAGTAAATAATGGAGAAGAACCAACTGTTCCTCCAACAGAAGAAACACCTTCTGAAGAGGAAACTACTGTAGCAGAAGAAAATAAAAACAATGAAGAAATGCCAGAAACATTACCGAAAACAGGTAATACACAATATGGAATTATCATTGGATTTATCGCAATTTTAGTAGTTGCTTATATTGTTATAAACCATAAAAATAGCAAACAAAACTAAGCCTATTTGTTAAAGATATTCTTTTCTATAATGAAAAAGAATATTAGGTGCCGTAAAATAGGAAAACAGCAAAAAAATAAAACAAGTACAAGCAAAACGGCACCTTTTACATAAAATACAAAAAAAGGGGCAAACTGATGAAAAAGATAATAAAAGGAATCATTCTTATTTTTCTTATTGGAATAATAAGTTATACCGTTTACCAAATGTACCAAGAGGCACAAATTCAAGAAAAGCCTAGTACTTCTTTAGGGCCAATAAAACAAGAAAATATTATAAAAACACAAGTAACAACACAAAAAGAAGAAAAAAAGGACTTAAATCTAGTAGAAAAAGAATACAAAGGTTATGAAGTTTCTGCCAAATTAAAAATAGAAAAATTAGATATAGATACTTATGTATTAGCCAATTATAGTAAACAAGCTATGAAGGTTTGTGTTGCCAAGTACTATGGTCCAGAGCCAAACGAAGTAGGAAATTATTGTATTGCAGGGCATAATTACATTACAAAAAACATGTTTAGTAAGTTAGGAACATTAGAAATAGGAGATGAAATGATTTTAACTGATAATTATCATGGAAAAATTACTTATGAAGTATATGACAAATATAAAGCAAAACCAGAAGACACTAGTCCACTTTCACAAAATACCAATGGAAGAAAAGAAATTACACTAATTACTTGTAGTGATTATTCTACTAAAAGAATTATTGTTAAAGCAAAAGAAAAAAACAGTTTATTATAGGAGTGAAAAATAAAAATCAGTTTAATATAAAATGTAAAAAAATAAAAAGGCTATTTTATACAATCCAAAAAATAAGCTCCTATAAAATCTAAAAAATAAAAAATCTACTTTATAAAATCTAAAAAGTAAGCTTTTATAAAATGTTTAAAAACAAATAAAATATGCAGATAAATGAGTAGACGAGAAAGGAGAAATAATCCAAGAATTATATTGGATTATATAGAAAAAATGAATCAAGAACATAAAGAAAAGTACTATCATAACAGAAAAAGAAATATTATTTATTTTATTTTAGCAATTGTAATATTAATTACTATTTTTTTTTCTTGTGTTCTCCTTTTTACAAAAAGAAGTAGCAGATAAAAGAGGTGTACTATCAAATCAGTTTCCTGCAAGTTACCAACCTTATATAGAAGAATTAAAAAAGAATCATCCAAACTGGACTTTTAAAGCACTTTACACATCACTAGACTGGAATTATGTCATAACCCAAGAAAATGTATATGGAAAAAACTTGGTACCAAAATCATATTCAGATAATTGGAAAAATACAACACCTGGGCAATATAATGTAGAAATAGATGCAGGGTGGGTAGATAGTTCTAAAAAGGCAGTAGAATATGCCATGGATCCAAGAAATTTTTTAAATTCTGTTAGAGTTTTTCAATTTGAAGAATTATCTTATGAGGCAAGTACGAATACGGTTTCCAATATTGAAAAAATTTTATATGGTACCGAATTTTATAATAGGATTGTAGAATATAAAACAGCAAGTGGAAGTAATATTGTAACAAACCAAAAATATTCAGACTTAATTTTAAAAGCTGCCAAAACCGCAGATGTAAGTGGATTCCACTTAGCTTCTCGAATTAAACAGGAAGTAGGACCTTTTTTATCCCATAGTTCAATTAGTGGAATAGTTCCTGGCTATGAAGGTTATTATAATTTCTATAACATAGGAGCCACCAGTTCTTCGGAACCTATGGGAGCTATCAAAAATGGGCTTCAATATGCTAAAGATGGAAAAGGGGCAAGTCAAGCAACTAAAGACAAATACCTAATTCCATGGAATACTAAAGAAAGAGCCATTACTGGTGGAGCAAAGTTTATTGGCTCTAGCTATATTAATTTAGGTCAAAATACAATCTATTTGCAAAAATTTCATGTAAGTGATAATGGCAGTGGAGAACTTTTTTGGCATCAATATATGACAAATGTGTTAGCACCTTATAGCGAAGGAAAATTAATTTATCAAGGTTATGAAAAAAGTAACATGTTAGATAGTGAAATGTCGTTTATTATACCAATTTATGAGAATATGCCAGAACTCCCATGCGAATCTCCAAATATTGCTAGCACAGACTTTAAAACTGATAATACCAGAGTATATGCCAATGTAAGTACTACTTTAAATGTTAGAACAGGTCCACGGGACTTCCTATGAAACTTTAACCAGTGTTACCAAAGACCAAATTATGACAAGAATTGCCAAAGGAAAACAAGCAGGAGAAGTATGGGACAGAGTAAAATTAGATAATGGATTAGTTGGATATGTGTTTAGTAGTTATTTAGCAGTAGCACCGGATAAACAAGTAGAAAAAGTTACTTTATATTTAACAAATACCACTTTGCAAAAACAAGAAAGAGTAACATTAACTGTTAATATTTCACCAGAAAATGCAAAAAATCAAACCCTTACCTTTTCTTCTAGCAATCCACAAATAGTAAGTGTGGACAGTAAAGGAAATTTAGTAGCAGTTAGCCGTGGAACAGCTACTATTACAGCAAAAGCTCAAAATGGAATAACAGGAAGCATAAAAGTTACTGTATATAGCAAAGTAACAGGACTTACCACAAAAGAAGATAACATTATACTACAAATAGGAGAAACTTACCAAATTTCACCAATTGTTTCTCCAGAAGATGCTAACAATCCAAAAGTAAACTTTACTTCTCAAAATACGAATATTGCCACTGTTGATGAAACAGGAAATGTAAAGGCTACTCAAAAAGGAAATACCAAAATTAGCTTAGAAACACAAGAAGGAGGCTACAAAAAAGAAATAGAAGTAACGGTAATTGAAAAATTACCAGAAGGAAGTCTTGAAATTTCAAAAGAACTTACTGTTGTTGGAAATCAAATAAGTGGATGGAAAGAAAATAAAATAACAGTAGCAGACATTTTACAAAAAATTACTACTACTTATACTATTCAAGTAGAAGATAGCAATGGAAAAATCTTAACAGGTAGCAATTTAGCAGGAACAGGAAGCAAAATTAAAATTTTAGATGGACAAAATGTAGTAATAGAATATGTCATAATTCTTTATGGAGATGTTAATGGAGATGGCAAAATTAACAGTGTAGATTTATTAGTATTACAAAGACACATTCTAGAATTAAAACCATTAACAGGTGTGTTCTTAAAAGCTGGTAATATTGATAAAACTGGTAATAGACCTTCTTCTGTAGATCTGTTAAAAATTCAAAGACATATTTTAGAACTGAAAATAATTGAACAATAGGTAAATAATGCATTTTCAATAAAAATTAATTTAAAAAAGTAAGAGTAAAACAAAGATGAATATAAATAAAGATAAAGGTAACAAATAAAAACAATAGAAATGAACAGGAAAGGAGGACAAAACTTTAAGAGTATGAAAAAAATAAAATTAACTAAAAATAGTGTGTTAATGCTAATATTAATCTTACTATTATTTCTAGTTTTAAGCATTTTAGTAATTAACAATAATTCAAAAACTAATACAATACCAACAGTTTCAGAGAGTAATTCTACTATTTCTTTAGAAGCGGATAAACAAAATATAGCAATAGGAGATGAAATAGAAGTATCCATTAATACTAATCAAATAGCAATTGCTGCATGTACGATTCATCTTTATTTTGATAGCAACAAATTAGAAGTAATAGATATACCAGACAATGCAAATGTAATCGAGAATCAAATAATCTATACATGGTTTGATAAGCGACGGTAAAAATAGAGAAGCCAATACTGAGTTAGATACTTTTACCTTTAAAGCAAAGGAAAATGGCATAACTTTAATTACCATACAAGGTGAATTCTATGACCAAGCAGAAACAAAATTAGAACCTTCCTTAGAACCAATAGAAATTCAAATAGGAGAACAAGATGAGATTGCTACTAATAACGAATTAGAAGCAAATAATCATATCATTAATCAAGGCAACATGACAACAATGGAGTTACACGAAGAAATTGATTTAAGAAGTACAAGTACAGATGAAAACAATGCAAATTTAGCTGCTTTACATCTAAATAAAGAAGGGCTAAGCCCAACATTTCAAAAAGACGTAAAAGAATATTATCTTATTGTAGGAAATGATGTTACTTCATTAAGAATTACAGCAATTCCAGAAAATACAGAAAGCATAATAGAAATAACAGGAAATCAGGGCTTTCAAAGTGGATTAAATACAGTAGAAATCAAAGTAACATCAGCAAACAAAAAACAAACATCCAATTATAAAATATATGTTACTAAGACTAATAAGAAAGAACAAACAAATACTAATTTACAAACTCTAGCAATCGAAAATGCAGTCCTTTCTCCAGAATTAACAGAACAATCAACTAAGTATACAGCAAGTGTAGATAATAATGTAACAAGTTTAAATATTTTAGCGGTTCCAGAAGACGAAAATGCAACCGTAAAAATAGAAGGAACAGAAAATTTAAAAGAAGGAGATAATGAGGTTACAGTTACTATTTTAGCTCAAAATAATATCACTTTTAAAAAATATAGGATTCATGTAACAAGAAAAACAATAGCACAAATGGAAGAGGAAGAAGCACAAAGAGCAGAAAATGCAAATCAACTAGAAGAAATAGTTCAAAATCTCGAACAAAATCAAGAAGGAATATTGCAAACAGAAATAGAAGAGCAAAATAATCAAGAGGAAGAAAATAATAATATAGCAGAAAATATTTTAATAGATAATAGCAAAGAAATAGAGAAAGCAGAGCAAACACAAGATAAAGAAGAAACCCAAAATGGTCTATTTATAATAGGAGGAATACTAGTTGTTTTAGTAGTAATAGGTGTCATTGTTATTGTATGGAAGAAAAGAAAATAACATTGAAACTTAACATAAAGTATGATATAATAAAACCATACTATTTTTTAAGGAGGAAGCTATTTTATGTTATCAACATTTGTACAATTTTGTACACAATGGATTGGTACAGATCCTCGGTGGCCAAAGATTATCTTAATTTTAATTGTAATTTTAGTCCTTGTAGGACCAAGAAGAGTAATTACCGTTAGGAAGAAAGATAACAATAAATGGACCATTTTCTTCTAAAATAGCAAATAGACGAATGAAAAGAAATAAATAAAATACAAAAGAAAATCAAAAAATAAAAATACAAAAGAAAATATAAAAAGCATACAAAAGAAAAATAGGCGACCTTTTAAAAGGTCGCTTTTAGATTTTTTAGAAGTTTCATTTTAAAATTTTAATTTAATAATTGCATGTAATTGTTTTTCATCAGGTCCTTGCATTACTATAAAATGTTCGTTATTTTCTTGAGGAACATAAAAACAAGAAACTGTATTACCAAGTTTAGCTCCAGACTTATACATAATTTCAAAATCATTTGCTTCTGGCTTTTTATAAACTTTTTCTGGTAAAGCCTCATAAGCATAATCTAAGTAGTATAAATTATGCATATGTTGGTTAACATCAATATCTTTTCTTAACACATTAAAAATAAAACTAGGTTGTCCCAATATTTCAGGTTTTTTTAATTTTGCAATATCATTTTCTCCAAAAACACTTTTGTCTTCTGGTTCATAACAAGAAATTACATCATCTGTAATTCTGGTGATTCCATTTGCTTCTGTGTTAATTAAAGTCCATTTAGAACTAGCAATACAAATTAAATTATTTTTTTCATCATACATTTCAAAGTCACGTAATGTAAAAAATGTATTAGCTGTTCTAGCCCAAGTTTTTACAGTTACTGTACTTCCATAAGGAACTCTTTTTATAACGTGAACTTTCCAGTGGAGAAGTACCCAAGTAAGATGCGTTTTTTCAATTTGGTTCATTCCATAGCCTGCTATATCAGAATGAAGGCAAGCAATATTTTCAAATAAGCTTAGAATTCCTTTATTACTAAGCAAATTAGAAGTACTTACATTTGCAACATCTACTCTATATTTTCCTTCCATTATCATAATAGATTGACATCCTTTTCTATATTATCATTTTTCTATTGGTTAATAAGCCTAATCGTTTACATCTTTTTCAGTTATACTTTCCAAAATTCCATAAATTTCTGGAAATTCCTTTTTTGCGTTTACAATACGAAAATCTTTAGTACTAACTAAGGCATGTACAGTACTTCCAGTGCAAATAGGTTTTTGAGTCATCTTCATGAAATACCTCATAAGAAAATTCTACTTTTACAGGTGATAACTTACTTACCGTTGCCGTAACAATTAGTTCATCTTCATAATGTGCAGGTTTTCTATACTTGCAATGAAGTTCTACAAGTGGAGTCATAATACCTACTTCTTCCATTTTAGAATAAGGAAATCCTGCCTGTTTTGCTAAATCGGTTCTAGCAAGTTCAAACCAAATAGGATAAACACTATGATGTACAATTCCCATCTGATCTGTTTCTGCATATCTTGCAACTACTTTACTTTTTGAAATCATTTTCTATACGCCTCTTTCTAAATTTTTACAATATCTTTTTCTAAAAACTAATTATATCAAATTGGTAAAAAAATAACTAGATATTTTGGAAAAAAATTGAAAATAATGAACATTTATGTAATTGAAAATGAACTTAAAATATGATATAAGTATTATTATACACATATTTGGTAATAAACAACTTATCAATTTAAGGAAAAAAATAAAAGTATAAAGGAACAAAAAATGAATTTAAACGAATGTAATATATGCCCAAGAAACTGTCGGAATTAATAGAATAGCAGGAGAAAAAGGATGGTGCAGATGTGATGACAAAATAAAAATTGCGCTAGCATCCATCCATTATTATGAAGAACCATGTATTAGTGGTAAAAATGGTTCTGGAACTGTGTTCTTTAGTAATTGTAATTTAAATTGTATCTATTGCCAAAACTATGAAATAAGTCAATTAGGCAAAGGCAAAGAAATTACAATAGAGCATTTAGCACAAATTTTTATCAAGCAACAAGAAAAAGGTGTTAACAATATTAATTTAGTAACACCTACTATGTACGCATACCAAATAAAAGAGGCACTAAAAATAGCAAAAAATAATGGATTAGCCATCCCAGTTATCTATAATACCAATGGCTATGAAAGTGTAGAAACATTAAAAGAATTAGAAGGATATGTAGATATTTATTTGCCAGATTTAAAATATTATTCTAATGAACTTTCTAAAAAATATTCCAAAGTAGATAATTATTTTGAAGTAGCAACTAAAGTAATACAAGAAATGGATAGACAAGTAGGAAAGCCAGTATTTAATAATCAAGGCATTATTCAAAAAGGCCTTATTATTAGGCACCTTATTTTACCAAGCCATATGCAAAACACCAAACATATTCTAAAATGGGTAAAAGAAAATATGCCACAAGGAACTTATATAAGTGTAATGGCACAATATTTTCCAACTTTTAGAGCAAAGCAAGAAAAACTGTTAAACCGAAAAATAACAAAAAAAGAATACCAAGAAATAGAAAACTATTTATATACATTAAATTTAGAAAATGGCTATATACAAGAATTAGGAGAACACGAAGAAGAATATGTACCAAATTTTGATTTAAGCGAATGAAAACAAAAAAATTTGACAAAAAATAAGAATGTGTTATTATTTAGTTACAAAATAAATGTGTCTGTTACCGATGGACATTTTGTAGATTGTATGTGTATCTGGAAGTACACATACTTTTTTTGTTTAAAAATAGAGCAAAATTAGTAATAACCATATTGAAAAAAAATAGTTAGTATGATACATTATAGAAAAAATACAAATCCATTAAAAACAAAATTTACAAAATGAACTATATTGTTATATGGAATAAAAATTATATAAAAGGAGGAAACAGTAAAATGACGCAAGCAGATGAACACTTTATTAACACTTGTAAAGAAATTTTAGAACATGGATATTCATCAGAAGGAACAGGAGTAAGAACAAGATGGGAAGATGGAACAGAAGCCAATTATATTTCTATTGTAGGAGTATCTAATAAATATGATGTAGGAAAAGAATTTCCAATGATTACCTTAAGAAACAACAGCAAAACGGTTATAAGGTCAATTGATGAAATATTATGGATATGGCAGAAAAAATCAAACAATATTCATGACTTAAATTCACACATTTGGGACCAATGGGCAGATGAAAATGGAAGTATAGGCAAAGCATATGGTTACCAACTTTCTAAAAAATATACATTTAAAACAAAAGAAGATCTAAAAGAAATGGACCAAGTAGACTATGTTTTGTATTTATTAAACCATGATCAAGCAAGCAGAAGAATTATGACAAACCTATTTAACCATGAAGACCTAAAAGACATGAATTTAGAGCCATGTGCATTTGGAACCCAATGGCTAGTAAAAGGAGGAAAATTACATTTAATTTTAAACCAACGTTCCCAAGATATGCTTTCTGCTAATGGATGGAACACAATGCAATATGCAGCTTTATTATGCATGTTTGCACAATGTGCAGGCTTAGAAGTGGGAACCCTAACCCATAATATTGGAGATTGCCATATTTACGATAGGCACATTCCATTAATCAAACAATTAATAGAAGCAAAACCAATGGATGTACACCCAACTTTAAAAATAAATAATCCAACCAAAAACTTTTATGAATTTAAAGTAGAAGACTTTGAAGTACAAAATTATGATTATAATCATGATATAAAACTAGGAAAAATTCCAGTAGCAATTTAGAAATTATAAAATGGGAAGAAAGCAAAGTAGCAAAAAAATACAAAATGCAAAAAAGAAAGGAGAATCTGACATATTTTATAATACAAATGAAATAGGCCAGATAAATAAACAATGTTAAGTATTATTGCAGCAATTGCAAACAATAATGTAATAGGAAAAGATAATAAACTAATATGGCATTTGCCAGAAGATTTAAAAAGATTTAAAGAGCTAACAACGGGACATACAATAATAATGGGAAGAAACACCTTTGAATCTTTAGGAAGAGTATTGCCAAACAGAAAGCATATTGTACTATGTAAAAGTGGCAAATTACAAATACAAGATGAAAATGTAGAAGTAATTAATAATGTAGAACTTTTAAAACCATATATAGAAAGTAAAAAAGAAAACTTTGTAATAGGTGGAGCAAGCATTTACGAACAACTTATGCCATATACTACAAAAATGTATATTACCAAAATAGAACATGACTTTGAAGGTGACAGATACTTTCCAGAAATTAAAGAAAATGAATGGCGTATGGTATCAGTAGAAAAAGGCTTAAAAAATGAGAAAAATCCATATGATTACGAGTACATTACCTATGTTAGGGATGGTTCTTAGTAGCCCATATAGGGGTAAAAAAAGAAGGTTTCCATCATACAATTAAGAACACCTTCTTTTTTAATTATTTTTTAAATTAATAAGAAAAATCTTTTAAAATTGCTTCATATCTTTCATAAGTAGGCATGTATTTTTTAATAATTTTCCAAAAATTTTTGGTATGAATTTTATATTTTAAATGACAAAACTCATGTAGAACAATATAATCAATTATATTTCTATCATATTTAGCAATTTCAGGGCTAATAATGATCTTTTTCTCATCTGTAGAACACATAGCCATAACGCCACTTTTTAATTGCTTTATTTCATAATCTTCTGGAGCAATTCCTAATAAAAGTCTTGTTTTTTCCATTGCTCTTTCAATTTCTTGTTCTGCTACTTTTTGATAGAGTTTTTCTAATAGAATTTTTAATATTTGACTAGTTTCTATTTTTTTATAGGTAGATGGTAATACAACTTCGATATTACGATTTACCATATTGATAGTAGGTGTTTTTACATGTTTAAAATAAAAATGAATTTCATGTGCTGCACCTAAAAGAAAAATATTACCTTTTTCTTGTACATCTATATTATTTTGTTCTTGATATTCTTTTATTTTATTTAAAATCCATTGTCTTTTTTCTTCTATAATATTTTGAATTTGTTTTTTAGAAAAATACCATGGAGCATTTACAACAACCTCTCCACTATCTATTGAAATATAGCAATTAGAACTAACTTCTTTATTTACCGTATAAGAAATAACACTATTTTTATTTTTTAAAATGCTCATATGACATCCTCCTAACAAATATTTATTCTCCAAATCAATGTTCGTATATAGTATACAAAAAAATGTTCGCATTGTCAAGAGAAAAAATAAAAAAATTTAAAAAAGTATTGAAAAGAAATTTAGGATATTATTGCATATTAAACAAAATAATGATAAAATTATGATAATAAAATATATAAAAAAGCGAGGATGGATGATATGATAAATATAAGACCAGTTTCAGATTTAAGAAATAAATATCCTGAAATAGAAGACTTGGTTTTAAATGAAAATGAGGCAGTCTATTTAACAAAAAATGGATATGGTTCTATGGTAGTAATGAGTTTAGAAAAGTATTCCAACTTAATAAAAGATGTTGGGCTAGAAAAAGCAATTTCGGAAAAATTCAGTAACATAGAGATAGAAACAATTTTAGATGAAATGGATAAAGAAATAGAAAATACAAACACAAAATTTCTAACTCATGAAGAAGTCTTTTCAAAATTAAGGGGGAAACTAAATGAACCATAAATTTACTTTGAAATATTCAATAACATTTTATGAAGATTTTGAAAAGATAATATTATATATACAAAAAGAATTAAAAAATATGATAGCAGCTAATAATCTAATAAATGAAATAGAACAAGCAATTGATAATAGATTACAAAATCCATTAGATTATGAGCAGTATAAAACTAAAAAAGGCAACACTTATTATAGAATATATATTAAAAATTACATTATATTTTATACTGTTACAGGAAATAATATGGAAATAAGAAGAATAATATATGCTAAAAGAAATATAGAAAAGTTTATAAACTAAAAATGGTAAAGTACCAGAAATTTGATTATTTTTAATAAAAAAATTTTAAAATGTATTGAAAAGAAAAAAAGTTAATGGTAATATAGAAATGTATTTAATATCTATATATAGTATAGAATAAATACAATCAATGCAAAAAAATAAAAAGTGTACTATAATACTATGTAATAGGTATTAAATTCAAGAATAATAAAAAAGTAATTATAGTATAAAAAGAAAAAAATAGGACAAAATCTAAAGGAAGACTTAAAAAGTTTTCGCTTTAGAAAAATAAGCAAAGGAGGAAAAGTAAAAAGATGAAAGAAGGAAGCAGTAAAAAAGAAAAAACAAAAATACAGAATAGAACACAACAAGGTATTACCTTAATTGCGTTGGTTGTAACCATAGTAGTATTGCTAATATTAGCAGGAATTACAATTAACATGTTATTTAGCAATGGAGGAATATTTAAGGTAGCCCAAGATGCAGCAAATGCATGGAACCAAGCTGTTATAAATGAGCAAGCAGATTTAGATAATTTAACAGAGCAAATACAAAACTTAGTAAATGGACAGATAGGTGGAGGAACAGGCACTGGTGGTGGAGATGAAGAACCAGAAGACCCAACTACAGGGCCAAATGGAAAGCCATTAGTAGGAACAGCAACAGAAATACAAACAGAAGATAATTTAGAAGCAGAAGATGAATATGGAAATGTAGTAACAGTACCAAAAGGATTTAAAGTAGTAACTAGTGAGGCAACAACAGTACCAGAAGGAATAGTAATAGAGGATAGCAATGGAAACCAATTTGTATGGATACCAGTAGGAACAGTGCATAAAGATAGTAATCCAGAAAATGATGTAACAATAAAACTAGGAAGATATATGTTTGACGGAACAGGAACACCAACAATGCAACAGGCAGCATTTGCAGGAGATAATCCAGATCCAGAGAAAGCTAGCCAAACATATGCCTCAGATCCACCAGTTACTATAAATTCATATTATCAAGAATTAACAACGTATAGAGAGGGAACAGTAGATAATAGTAATCATCTAAAAGATTTAAATGCCACAGCTAAAAATTTGAAAGCATTTGTAGAAAGTGTAGCAGATAATGGAGGATATTATATAGCAAGATATGAAGCAAGTTATGGAAGCGGAAGTAGCACAACAAATTGGAAGCCATTATCAAAAGTATCCACAGGAACACCAAGAGGTAGTGGTCAAAGTGATACACCATTAACACAAGGAATGTTATGGAACTATGTAACACAATTAGATGCCTCAAAGATAAGCCAAAATATGTATCCAGCAGAAGATACAACAGTAGGAGTAGAAAGTGATTTAGTAAATAGTTATGCATGGGATACAGCAATAGTATTTATCCAAAGTATGAATGAAGCAAATAGTAATTATGCAAATAAGACAGATGGAAATGGAACATTAAAAAATACAGGAGAAACAGGAGATGAAGTATGTAACATCTATGATATGGCTGCAAATGTAGCTGAATGGACCACAGAATATTGCACGCGCACGTTTAGCAGTTTTGCTTTCGCTTGTACTTACGGAGGAGGCGATTACAGCGTCAGCGGCCTCTCCACGGCTGACAGGCTCAACATCGGTCCGACCCACAGCAGCTTCGACATTGGTTTCCGCGTGGCACTTTATATAAAGTAGCACTGGTCACTGGTAGTGGTAATTAGTTTTAAGAAGAAAAATTAGGAAGTCGTAGAGAACATAAAGAACCGACTTCTAGCGAATCGAAGATACGCGAAGAGAAAAAATATAAAAAATTGACAAAAGTTGTTTACTTTTGTCAATTTTTTGTATACAATAAACTTGTACTAAATTGCTCGTTCCTCGCAATGGTCGTAAAAAGCTGAATATATATAATTGAAGAAAAAATAGCCTCATGGTATAATATAATTATGTAACCTTAAATTACAAATATTATGCTAGGAGGTATTTTTTTATGACAAACGAAGAAATATTACAGAAGATGGAGGAGGATATGAAACTGAGGAATTTTTCAAAGTATTCATTTTATACATATTCACATAAGGCAGCAGAGATGATGAAATACTTTAATAAGCCAATGGAAGAAGTAACAACAGAAGAAATGAGAAATTACTTACTAAAGCTAAAAGAGGAAAAACACTTGGCAAATAGAACAGTAAATTACTACAACAGCATCTTAAGATTTATGTATGAAGTAACATTAGATAAAGTCCTAAATAAGAAACAAATACCAATGTTAAAAAACAAAAGAGAAATATGTAAAGTACTAACCAAAGAAGAGTTAAGTGCTTTTTTTAATGTTTGTGATGATCCAAAATATAAAATGATATTCATGTTAATTTATGGGTCTGGACTTAGAATAGGAGAAACAGCAAATTTACGAATAAAAGATATAGATAGTAAAAAAATGAGAATTTTTGTAAGAGCAGGTAAGGGCAATAAAGAGAGATATACCATATTGCCAAAAGTAAGTTTAGAGATGCTAAGAGAATATTACAAAAAAGAAAAACCTAATCATCCAGAAGGATATTTGTTTCTAAATAGTGATTGTAATCCATTAAAAGTAGAAAGAATACGAGTATTTTTCAGAAAATATAGGAGAAAAGCAAAATTAAACGATAAATTTGTTGTACATAGTTTGAGACATAGTTTTGCAACAGATTTAATAGAAAGAGGAGCAACACTAATACAAGTAAAGGAATTGCTAGGACATAGCAATATAAGGAGTACAATGGAATATGTACATGTAGCAAATATAGATTTAGGGCTAGAAAGTCCAATAGATGAATTTTTAAAGGAGGAGAAATAAAATGCCAGAAGTACAAGATATATTTAACAGATACGGAGAAAGATATAGAGAAACGAATAAATTGATGCCATATAAATTAAAAGTAATGAATGCAATTGAAAAATGTAGAACAGAACAATTAGGATATCATAAAGAGATTTGCGACGAATGTGGATATGAAAAAATAAGTTACAATTCATGTAGAAATAGACATTGTCCTAAGTGTCAAAGTATAGCAAGAGAGAAATGGATATATAATAGAGAGTTTGATTTGCTAAATGTAAAGTATTTCCATGTAGTCATGACAATACCTTCAGAAATGTATTTGATAGCGTATCAGAATCAAAGCAAAATCTATAATATATTGTTTAAATCAGTAGCAGAAACGTTAGAGGGACTAGCAAAAGATAAAAAATATTTAGGAGCACAAATAGGATTTATGGAAGTGCTACATACATGGGGACAAACATTAGTATATCATCCACATATTCATTGCATAGTACCTGCAGGAGGAATAGATAAACTTCGGGAAATGGAGAAATAGTAAAAAGAAGTTTTTCATACCAGTAAAAGTATTGTCAAAAAAATTTAGAGGAAAGTTTTTGTATTATTTAAAACAGGAAAAACTAGAATTTTATGGTGAGAATAAGTATTTGGAAAATAGACAGGAATTTGATGAATTAATAGCTAGAATGTATAATCAAGAATGGATAAGTTATTGCAAACCACCGTTTAAAAATGCAAAATGTGTTATACGATATTTAGGAAGATATACTCATAGAGTTGCAATATCGAATAATAGAATTATAAAAGAAGAAAATGGAGAAGTGACATTTAAATACAGAGATTACAAAGATAATAAAAAAATAAAAGAAATGACAATAAAAGTAAAAGAATTTATAAGGAGATTTTTAATGCATATATTACCACCAAGATTTATGAAAATAAGACATTATGGATTACTAGGAAATAGAAATAAAAGTACAAAGTTAGCTGAGTGTAAAAAACTTACAAACACAGCCAACCTTGAAAAACTAGAGATTAGTACTCTAGAGATACTAAAGAAAACACTAGGTGTTGACTTTAATTTATGTCCCATCTGCAAAAAAGGACATTTATTGAGCCCAGACTCCGGATAAGAGAGAAAACTTCATAACACTAAAAAAGCCTCTTTATTGGGGAGGGGGACTCTATGTCTATTTTACTACGAATTGAGCAAGATTACAACAAAAAATGTATTAAAAATTCTAAAGAGAGCTTCCAGACAAGCAAGAAAAAGATTAAAAGCCCATAGTAATTTTGCAGTATTTACCGCAATTTACTACGATGAATGTTATAGATGGTCAGGCTGGTCTAGTAAACTATTCTAGTCTGATTTTCTACAGCCTAACCATCAATAACATACTAAACATAGTGGTATTGTTAATTTTAGCAGGAATTACAATTAATATGTTATTTAGTAATGGAGGAATATTCAAAACAGCCCAAGATGCAGCAAATGCATGGAACCAAGCTGTTATAAATGAGCAAGCAGATTTAGATAATTTAACAGAGCAAATACAAAACCTAGTAAATGGACAAGTAGGAGGAGGTTCAGGAACAGATGAACCAGAAAATCCAACCACAGGACCAAATGGAAAGCCATTAGTAGACACCATAACAGAGATACAAACAGGAAATAATGTAGAAGTAGAAGATAAGTATGGAAATCCAGTGGTAGTACCAAAAGGATTTAAAGTAGTGGTAGATGAAACAACAAATAATGCAACAACAGTAGCAGAAGGAATCGTAATAGAAGATATAAATGGAAATCAATTTGTATGGATACCAACAGGAACGTATAAAGTAGATGCAAGTGGAACAACAAAAACAAATGATTTAACAAGAAGGCAGTGGGGAACAACTGCCAATACTGTACAAGTACCTACACCGATAACAGGAGATGAAGTAGCAGCAGGATATAATGGCAATCAATATTATTATGGAGAAGGAGCAACACAAGATAAAGATGGAAATCCAATAACTCCAGTAAGCACAAAAATAAAAGAATTTCTAAATAGTGCAAAGCCAGTAGCAGAAGGAGGAAATGGAGGATTTTATATAGGAAGATATGAGCAGGGAGAAGGAAATGTATGTAAGGCAGGAGTAAATGCCTATGCAGATGTAACAAGAGGTACAGCAAAAACACAAGCAGAGGCAATGTATGTAGATAAAGAGCAATATGGAGTAACAAGTGAGTTAATCAGTAGTTATGCATGGGATACAGCATTAAACTTTATCTGCCAAAATAGTGAACATGGATATACATTAGCAACCACAACAGAAGATACTTATGGAAATATAGGAACAAGTAATAAAGCACAAACAGGAGGAACACCAGTAGATTGTTATAGTAATATTTATGATTTGCTAGGTAATTGCATAGAGTGGACGACAGAATATTCGAGTTACACGAATGGCAGTAATTCCGGCCCTTGCGTGGGTAGGGGAGGTTTCTACTACGGCAGTAACTTTTACGTAGCTAATCGCTTCTTCGGCACCGCCGACAATTCCATCACCTACATTTCCTTCCGCCTCAGCTTATATGTGTAGGTCTGTAAGCTGAAGAAAATTCTGCAAACCTCTTGACAAATTTACAAAAATAGTGTAAAGTATATTAGCATTACAAAATAATGCTAATATTTTTTTCTAGAAAAATATTCTATACCTATGATAAAAAAGGAGTGATGTCATAGTGGACAAAAAAGTAGAAATTAGTATGTTATGCCAAATTTATGGCAAAATGCTAACAGAAAAACAGTACGAAGTTATCAATGACTATTACAACAATGACTTATCACTTTCCGAAATTGCCGAAAATAATAATATTACAAGGCAAGCAGTAAGAGATATTATCAAAAAGGGGGAAAATAAACTTTTCGAGTTAGAAGAAAAGCTAGCATTTATGAAACGAACAATGAAACAAGAAAAGAAACTTCAAGAAATTCTAGAAGAATTAAGCAAAATTGAAGATACATCTTCGGAAAAGAAAGTTGCTAAAATTTTAGAACATGTACGCGAAGAATTAAGTTGTTTAGCTTAAAACTAAATAACCTAAAAGAGTATTAACTTGAACAAGTAAGAAACAATTGCAGTATACACAATTTATAGCCTTAATATAAGTAATAATGAATGCCAAAAGAATTTACATCATAAAAATGAAAGAAAATTTATTTATATAAGGATTGGAAAAAACGAAAGGTTGGCTGGATGAAGTGTCCCAAGTGACCCCAGAAGAGGTCAGCAAGAACCGTCCCCAGAAAGGAAAAAAGATGGCATTTGAAGGTCTAAGTGCAAAATTACAAGATATTACTAGAAAACTAAGAGGAAAAGCAAGAATTACAGAAGGTGATTTAAAAGAAATGCTTCGAGAAGTAAAACTTGCTTTACTAGAGGCAGATGTAAACTATTTAATTGTAAAAGAATTTACTACATCTGTACAAGAAAAAGCACTTGGTCAAGATGTGTTAAAATCTTTAACTCCGGGGCAACAAGTTATTAAAATTGTTAAGGATGAATTGGTAGAGCTTTTGGGTGGCACAGAAAGTAAAATTAATTTTACTCCAAACCCACCAACCGTTATTATGCTTGTTGGTCTTCAGGGGTCTGGTAAAACTACCACAGCAGGAAAGCTTGCAAATCTTCTTCGTAAACAAGGTAAAAAGCCATTATTAGTTGCTTGTGATGTTTACAGACCAGCAGCTATTAAACAATTACAGGTAGTTGGAGCACAGCTTAATATTCCAGTATTTGCAAATGAGGCTTCGAAAGATGTAGTGCATATTGCAAAACAAGCAATGTCTACAGCAATGAGCAAATTAAATGATGTTGTTATTTTAGATACAGCAGGACGTTTACACATTGATGAAGAATTAATGCAAGAACTTAAAAATTTAAAAGCAAGTATTAAACCACATGAAATTTTGTTAGTAGTAGATAGTATGACAGGTCAAGATGCTGTAAATGTGGCAAAAGCTTTTAATGATAATTTAGGCATTGATGGTGTAGTACTTACAAAATTAGATGGTGATACTCGTGGTGGTGCAGCCCTTTCTGTAAAAAAAGTTACAGGTAGACCTATTAAGTTCGCTGCTACTGGTGAAAAACTAAGTGATATTGAAGTTTTCCATCCAGACAGAATGGCAAGCAGAATTTTAGGTATGGGTGATGTACTTTCCATTATTGAAAAAGCAGAAGAAAGTTTCGACCTAGAGCAGGCAGAAAAACTAGAAAAACAGCTCAAGAAAAAAGAATTGGATTTAGATGACTATTTAGCACAATTAAGGCAAATTAAAAAAATGGGTTCATTTTCTTCTTTATTAAAAATGATTCCAGGAATGAATGCTTTAAAAGATGTGAAAATAGATGATAAAGAATTTGTTAGAATAGAAGCAATGATTTGTTCTATGACAAAAGAGGAAAGAAAAAATCCAAGGCTTTTAAATGGAAATAGAAGAGTAAGAATTGCCAAAGGTAGTGGAACTACTGTACAAGAAATTAATAAATTCATGAAATCTTTTGAAATGACACAAAAAATGATGAAGCAAATGCAAAACAATAAAGGTGGAATGAAAAAGTTAATGAGTGGAATTAATCCTAAAGACTTAAAGAATTTTAAGATGTAGAGTAAAAAACTATATATAAAAATCATAAAATAAAATCTATTCTTCTTGTCAAAAAAAGTAGTAAAGTATATTAGCTTTAAAGTAAAGCCAAAATAATTGATATAAAAAATGGTTAATGCAAATTTATTTAGTTTTTAATTTTTTAATTTTATATAAATATTTCTTATCTTCAGGAGGTGAATTTTAAAATGGTAAAAATTAGATTACAAAGACAAGGTGCTAAAAAAGCTCCATTCTATCACATTGTGGTTGCAGATTCTAGAAGCCCAAGAGATGGAAAAGTTATTGAAAAAATTGGTTCTTATGATCCAATGACAGAACCTTCTACCATTGTAATTGACAATGCAAAATTAGAACAATGGATAAAAAACGGTGCAAAACCAACAGATTCTGTAAAGAATTTAATTGAAAGAGCATCTAAATAATTGCAAAAGAATTTATGATTAGCAAATAGAATGCATGAATATTGCAATATAGCTAATAAAAATGGTAAGACTTTTGAAAGGAAGTTAAACTCATGAAAGAAATTTTAGAAAGCATCATTCTTAATATGGTAGATAATAAAGAAGAAGTAACCATTACAGAAAAATCTGATGAAAAAACAATTACTTTAGAAGTAAAAGTAGCAGAGTCAGATATGGGAAAAGTAATTGGTAAACAAGGAAAAATTGCAAAAGCAATTCGTACTGTTATGAAATCATTAGCAGCAAAAGACCATAAAAAGGTAAGCATTGAATTTGTAGATTAGAGGAAAATACATGAAACAAGAATATTTTGAAATTGGTCAAATTGTAAATCATTTTGGGATTAAAGGAATGCTAAAAGTAAATCCTTTTACAAATGATATTTCTCAATTTAAAACACTAGGAACTGTTTTAGTAGAAAAAAATGGAAAGCTAATAGAAATGCAAATTGAAGAAGTAAAATTTAGCAAAAATCAAATTTTGCTTAAGTTAAAAGGAATTGAAACTATAGAAGAAGCGGAAAAATATCGTAATTGCTATTTAAAAATAGCAAGGGAAAAAGCCAAAAAGCTTCCTAAAGATACTTACTTTATAGCAGATTTAATTGGACTTACAGTTTACACAGAAGAAGGAATATTGCTTGGAAAAGTAGAAGATATCTATAATTCGGGTGCTAGTGACATTTATGTAGTAAAAGATGAGCTTGGCAAACAAATTTTGTTACCAGCCATTCAAGATGTAATTAAGCAAATTGATCTAGAACAAGAAAGAATTGTTGTTCACTTATTAAAAGGACTTATATAAGAGCATTAAATAGCTGCAAAATGAACTTGAGAATTATTTGATTATTGTTTATATTCTTAATTCTTATCAGTAATATTATAGATAATAGTTTATATAAAATAGTAAAATAAATAATAAAAATATTTTATATAAAACAATATAAGTTTTTTTAAAATAAGCATTTAAATATAGGAAGGAAAAAAATGAAATTTGATGTATTAACTCTTTTTCCAGAAATGTTTGAACCACTAAAACAAAGTATTATTGGGAAAGCAGTAGATAATCATAGAATTGAACTTAATTTTATTAATATTAGAGACTTTTCCAAAGACAAGCATAAAAAGGTGGACGATACTCCTTATGGTGGAGGCGCCGGAATGGTAATGATGCCAGAAGTGGTATATGATAGTTACAATTCTATTCCAGATAAGGAAAACGCAAAAGTTATTTATTTATCGCCACAAGGGAAAAAGCTAAATCAAGAAAAAGTAATTGAACTTTCAAAACAAAAACATCTTATTTTATTATGTGGACATTATGAAGGTATTGACCAAAGAGTTCTAGATGAAATTGTAGATGAGGAAATATCCATTGGTGATTATGTACTAACAGGGGGAGAACTCCCCGCTATGGTTCTAATAGATAGTATTAGTAGATATGTCGAAGGAGTGTTAAATAAAGAATCTATTCAAGAAGAATCTTTTACACAAGGACTTTTAGAGTATCCACAATATACAAGACCAGAAGTATTTCATCATCAAAAAGTGCCAGAAGTATTGCTTTCTGGACATCATGCAAATATAGCAAAGTGGAGAAAAGAACAACAAATTGAAATAACAAAACAAAAAAGACCAGATTTATTAAGTTCTAAGCAAATAAAGATGGCAAAACAAGAAAAATGAAAAATATAAAAAGTAAAAATATCTTAAATTAAAATAATTAAGAAAGGAGGATATTCAAATCATGGATATCATAAAATCAATTGAACATGAACAATTAAAAAATAAAATTCCTGATTTAAAAGTTGGTGATACTGTTAGAGTACATCAAAAAATTAAAGAAGGAAATAGAGAAAGAATTCAAGTATTTGAAGGAATTATTATTAAAAAACAAAATGGAGGAGTAAACCAAACTTTTACAGTAAGAAAAATTTCTTATGGTGTTGGTGTAGAAAAAACATTTTTAGTACATTCACCATTAGTAGAAAAAGTAGAAGTAGTAAGAGTTGGTAAAGCTAGAAGAGCTAGACTATACTATTTAAGAGATAGAATTGGTAAAGCAGCTAAGACAAAAGAAAATGCAGGAGCAAGAATAGAAGATAATGAAATTACAGTAAAAGAAGACTTAGTAGAACCAGAAGTTAGCGAAGAGATAAAAGCAGAGGAAACTGTTACAGCAGAAGAAACAGCTAACGTAACTGAAGCACCAGTAGAAAGTGCTCCAGAAGAAGCTCCAAGTGTAGAAACAGAAACTCCAGTAGTACAAGAAACTCTAGATACAGTAAAAGAAGAAAATGTAGAAACTGTAAAAGACGAAGAGAAAAAATAAGAAATAAGGACCAAAGGGGACGGGCTTAAATTGTCCGAAATCATTAGTCTTTATAAAAAAATATAAAATAAAAGTTGGTATTATATTATTTTGTAGCAAGTTAAGGTGGGGACCAACAAGATAGAGCCTTCTAGCAAAGATTTGTTAAAATCTTTGTATTGAAGGCTCTTCGTAGTTGGGGCGAGTAAAAAATAATATAATACCAACTTTTATATGTATTATAAAAATCAACAGATTCGGACAATTTAAGCCCGTCCCCTTTGGTCCTCCCCTTTGGTCCCATTGGCCATTTCACTAATGGCTGACTTCTGCATATTTCTTTAGTTTTTCATAAGCTAGATAATTGATGCTACCAGCAGGAAAATGTCCGTTTTTATCTTTTTTTCCGGCAGGTACACCAGTTAAAATTTCAATTCCTTCTTCTATATGAGAAATAGCGTAAATATGGAATTCTCCTTTTTTAACGGCTTCTACAATTTCCACAGAAAGATTTAAGTTATGCACATTTTGTTTTGGTATCAAAACACCATGGCTACCGTTTAGACCACGCATTTTACAAATTTGGAAGAAACCTTCTATTTTATCATTTACTCCACCTATTGGTTGAATTTCTCCTTTTTGATTTACAGAGCCTGTTACAGCAATGGATTGGTTAATAGGAATATTGGCTAAACTAGACAAAATAGCATATAGTTCTGTACTAGAAGCACTATCACCATCAACGCCACTATATAATTGTTCAAAACAAATACTTGCAGTAAGGGAAAGTGGAATATCTTGTGCAAACATTTCTCCTAAATAACCACTTAAAATTAAAACACCTTTAGAATGGGAAGAGCCAGAAAGTTCTACCTCACGCTCGATATTCATAATTCCTTTTTTACCAGTATAAGTATTTGCAGTAATCTTTACTGGCTTTCCAAAACTATATTCTCCAATGCTCATAATGGTAAGTCCATTAATTTGTCCTACTACAAATCCGGAAGTGTCAATTAATAAAGTGTTTTCTTTAATCATTTCCATATAGCGAGAGTCATATTTTTTCACTCTTTGGATTCTTTCTTTTAAAGCCTTATCCACATATTCTGCAGTTACTGTTTTGGAACGTCCCATTTTAGCCCAAGTTGCAGCTTCTCCAATAATTTGTGCTAAGTCATTAAAACGAGTAGAAAGTTTTTCTTGATTGTCTGCAATTTTAGATGCATATTCAATTACTTTTGCCACTGCTTCTTTGGTAAGAGGTGGAAGTTCTTCTTGTTTACAGTATCCTGCTATAAAACGAGCTAATTTGTTCATATTTTCTAAGGTCAAAGGAGCATCATCTTCAAATTCCACTTTAATTTTAAATAATTTTCTAAAGTCACTATCCATAGCAAGTAGAGTTTGATAAATATTTTCTTCCCCTATAATAATTACTTTTAAATCAAGAGGAATAGGTTCTGGTTTTAAAGAAATCATTACCATAGAAGAACGAGGATCTGCTGCGTTTTCAATACCTAATTCTTTGGTCCTTAAAGCTTTCTTTAGAGCCTCATAGCATAAACCATTGGCAAGTAAATCATTTGCTTGGAAAATAATATAACCTCCATTTGCTTTATGAAGAAGTCCTGGCTTTAACATAGTAAAATCGGTTTTTAAAGCACCATAGTAATTTTCATATTCTAACTTACCAAAAAGATTATGGTACGAATAGTTAGAATCCATAATAACAGGGGCACCTTCTAATTTACTATTATCAATAAATAAATTAACACGATAATTAAGCCAAGGTTTATATAATTCTGGTTTCGTTGCCATTTGTGGCGAAGCTTGTACTTGTTTTTCATTTTTATCTTCCGAAACAAAATGAGAAATATTTTTTAAAATATCTTTTTTAATATTATCTAAAAAATGATTAATTTTTTTGTTTCTTTTATATTTTGCCTTAATATAATTAATGTGAGTATTAACTGTTAAAAGAGCAACATTGGATTGCCATTCCTCAATTTTTTTATTAGACTCTCTTTCAATTGCTTTTATTTCTCCAATCGCTTCCATAATATGTTGTTGTACAATAGTAGATTTATCTTCATATTCTTTTTTAATAGCCTCATCTAATTTATTAAATTCTTCTTCTGGCATAGCTTTTCCATTCATAACCGGCATCATGTAAATACCAGTTTGAGAAGCTTTTACTTGAAAACCATAGGTGGAAGATTTTTCATTTAATTTTTCCATTAAAAGATTACGCTTTTCTTCAAATTCCTGTTTAATTAAAGCACGTTCTTTTTCAAATTCTTCATTATTAAAAGTAGACTTAATATCTAATTTTACATCATTAATAAAACGATCCATTACATCTCTAAACTCTTTACCACCACCAGCTGGAAGAGAAACTGCAATTGGTTCATTTGGATTTTCAAAATTATAAATATAACACCAGTCCTGTGGAACTTTTTTCTTTTTGGAAATAGTATCTAAATAGTTTTTGGTATACATAGTTTTACCAACACCACTTGGACCTTCAATATATAAGTTATAACCTTTTACCTCTACATTTAATCCAAACTCTAAAGCTCTAATACCTCTATCTTGTCCAATGCCAGTATCAATAGGGTCAAGCTCCTCGGTAGATTCAAATTCAAATTGATTTGGATTACATACCACTCGTAAATCTTTGTAATTTAGTTCATTTGTTTTTTTCATTTGTTTTCCTCCTCATTTAGGGACGGTTCTCAGTAGCCCCAAAAAGGGTCACTTGGGACACTTCATCCACCACTTTATTTACAAATTATCGATAAAATTATTTATACAAGCTATTTATACAAGTTGCTTATAAAATAGATAATGTCATTAATATGGCATCATCTGTATTATGATAATACTTTTTTCTTAGACCTACTTGCTTAAATCCAAATTTTTGATATAAAGCGATAGCAGGCTCATTTTTATAATTAACTTCTAAAGTAATAGAAGTAGCTTTTTGTTCTTTAGAAAATTCTATTATTTTTTGCAATAAGGCAGAACCAATACCTAGTTTTCGCTTGGATTTTTTGACAACAATATTCATAATAGTTATTTCATCTATTATTTTTACGATACCGGCAAACCCTACAATTTCTTCACTTTCTATGTTTCCTATTTCTTTATTGTTTGATAAAATTTGTTTTCGTTCTTCTTGTTGTTTTGATTCTGCTTTTTCTACCTGACATTGTTGTTCTTGATTTCTTGCCTTTGCAACAAAATAAGTAGAAGTCAAATTGTTTTTATTTTCCAATTCTTGCTTTAACATAGTAAATGTCCAAAAGTCATCAAATTCTTCTAGTAAGCTATCTTTTATTTGTTCTAAATCTGCTAATTGCATAGGCGCAATATTAATTTCCATTTTAAATCCCTTCTGACTTAAACGAAATTTAATCATTGAAATACAATTTTAAGTTAAAAACCATGTAATTAATCAAGATTAAATCTATTTCTTTAAGCCATATTTTAAAGTGAATCATTTTCTTTTTCTAAAGAAAGTTCTGCTTGTGACTTTCTTAAATAAATAGGAGATAAAATACTAGAATTTCCATATTCACCATTTTTATACTTAGCATACCCAGCTTTTGCAATACTTATACTAGAAATTTGGCATTGCTTTGGAGCTGCTAGAACAATAGAATTGCTATTTTCAAAATTTAAAGTTTCTAACAAATTTTCATAAGTAATGGAAGCATCACCTACAAAATGAATAGGAGAATTACCAAGCTTTACTTTTTTATTATTCTGTAAAAAGGCAAGCAAATCTTTATCTAAAAAATTTCCAGAAGCATCTTCTAAGTTTAAAAAAGCAAAATCACTTTCTATCGTTTGAAAATAATTTATATTTTCCTTTTTTACAATATGGAAAAAACCAGCATAAACATTGCCATGATTTGCATTTAATAAAGAACAAAAATAGCCTTCTCGATTCATATTATAAGCCAAACCTTCTAAAGAAGAAACTCCAACTGCTGGAATATTTTTGCTGTCAACAAAAGCCTTTGCAGTTGCAATTCCTATTCTAACACCAGTAAAAGAACCAGGACCTAAGGAACAAGAAATTAACCCTATATCCTCTAAAGATAAATTTGTTTTTTGAAAAGCTTCATCAATCATCGGCATTAGTTTTTGAGAATGTGTTTTTTCATCTTGATTATTTAATTCAATTAAAGTATTCAAATCTTCTAAAATAGCAACTGAAGCATTTTTAGAAGAAGTATCTATTGCTAATGTTTTCATCTATTTTTTACATCCTTGTCTTCAATATTTAGATTTTTTAGGATTATCTATAACCTGCAAAAATATAGATAAGTTCTATATAAAGTTATATAATAAAAAATGGAAAATCCTTTATATATATTTATAAAAATGAAAATTCATATTCCATATTGGTCTAAGGGTTTGTTGCCATAAGCTTCTATTTGTAATTTACGAATATTTTCATTATTAAAATCTTTTGCAAAAGTGATTTTTAAATAGTCTTTTGGAAGAACCTCTTGAACAGTTTCACCCCATTCAATAAGGCAAAGTCCTTTTTCAAAATATTCTTCTCCACCCATAGCATAAAATTCGTCACTATCTGCTAAACGATATACATCAAAATGATAAATAGGAAAAGAAGAAGTATTATATTCATTTACAATCGTAAAAGTAGGACTAGAAATGTTATTTTCTAATCCAAAATATTTTAAAATTCCTTGTACAAATTTGGTTTTTCCACTACCTAAATCACCAGTTAGAACAATAATATCTTTTGCGTGTAAGTGGCTAGCTAATTTGCATGCAAAGTCAATTGTATCTTGTTCACATTTTGAGGTAAATTCTATCATAATTCTCCTTAAAAAAACATAGTATTTAAAATCTAATCTTATTGTATATTAACTTCTTCATTTTGTAAACAAAATTTGATAAGAAATTCTATGAATTTACAAAAAATGTTGAAACAACAAAAAACGTGTTGCTCAAATGAACCTATGATCATAAGAAGAACTTTAATTAAAACTCCTTCATTTAAATAATTTAACTAAAAAGTATTTACAAATAAACAACTGAATGATAAACTAATAAAAGATTAAATAAAAGGAGGAAAGAAAATGAAGAAAATTTTAAATCTTCAAACTTTATTTGTTATGATGTTAGTAGTTGTCATAGCAATATTATTAGGAGGAACCGTTCAAGCTGCTGAAGGTGAAACTTCATCTAATTTTGTAAGTCACAAAAATGAAGAAGATATTGTAGATAGTAGCATATTACAATTTTATTATGATGAATCAATTAGTAAAGAATATGCTTTATACCAATATTACTTAAATGAAGACGACAAGGCAGTTATTTATTCTGCAAATGCTCTTGCTTATAAAATAAATGGAGAACCTTCTTATGTAATTCAAGGTTCTGTTAGTGTCCCTGCAAGCATTGATGGACATGAGGTAGCAGAAATTGCTCCAAATGCTTTTTCTGAATGTAATGGAATTACAGAAGTTGTTTTAGTAGGTGGAACAATGAAAATTGGAGATGAAGCATTTAGAAATTGTGAAGCATTAGAAAGTGTTATTTTTTATGCTGATATCACAGAAGCAGGTTTAGGCATCTTCCAAGATTGTACGTCATTACAACATGTAGCATGGCCAGAAGAAATACCAGAAATTCCAGCAAGAACATTCCAAGGATGTACTGCATTAGAATCACCAATCATTCCAGAAGGAGTTACTGCTCTTGGTCCTAATTGTTTCTTTGGATGCACATCTTTAAAAAATGTTGATTTACCAGAAACTTTAACATCTATTGGAACATCAGCATTTTATGATTGCGATTCTTTAGAACATATTAGCATACCAGAAAATGTACATGAAATTCAAGGTTCTACTTTTGCAGATTGTGCTTCTCTAAAAGAAGTTATCTTTAAAAAATCAATAGAAAAAATTGCAGAAAATGCATTTTTTAATCCAAATCCAGAATTAAGAATTTTAGGATTTAATGGAACAGCTGCACAACTTGTTGCTGCACAAAATAACATTGTATTTCAATCTATGGACGTATTATATCTAGAAGATGCAGTACAAACAACTTTAAAAGATGAAGAAAACAATATTCAAGTATCAGCTAAATTAGATCCAAATGCTACTTTAGTTATAACTCCTATTGAAAAAACTTCTGAACTTTATGGAGACTTAGTAGTAGATTTAAAAAATCACATTATTCTACAAGCCTGTGATGTTTCTGTTACAGGAGGTTATGTAGGAGAAATCCAAGTAACATTTGATGTAGATAGTGAATATAATGGAGAAGTTTTAACAGTTTTGCATAAAAAATCAGATACTACAATAGAAAAATTACAAAATACTGTAGTAGATGGAAAATTAACAGTAACTGTTACAGAATTATCTCCATTTATGGTAGCAGTTAATAATGAAAATGCAACAGAGAATGAAAATAACAATCAAGAAAATAATCAAACAAATCAAGAAAACAGTTCAGACGCAAAAGATGAAACACCAAAAACAGGTGTAACAAATATTACAGTTATTGCCGTTTTAGGTACAATACTTTCTATATTAGGATTAACTATTGTAGCTAAGAAAAGTAATTAATAAATATTATAGCATTATAAGATATATTTATAGGGGGAAAATAAAATGGGAGTTGCATCATTAATATTAGGAATTATTTCTTTAGTAACAGGTTGGATTCCTTTTATCTGCTTTATTGCACTTGTTTTGGCAATTATTGGATTAATTTTAGGAATTGTAGATACGATAAAAAAAGGAAAAATTCCAGGAGCTAAAAAAGGAATTAGTATTGCAGGGCTTATTATTTGTGCTGTAGCTATTCCAATTATTATATTTAGTTCTTTGGTTTCTTTTGGAATTTTTGCTTATCTAATAACAGAAGATTATGACAGCAGTTATTATAACGATTGGCAAGATTTTGATAACTACGATTATGATGATTGGTATCGATATTATTACAATACCATAGACTACAACACATATGAATTACTTTAATATAAAATGTGGTCAATTCAATAATATAAAATGTATAAAAAGCTAGGAAAAGCAAGTTGCTTTTCCTAGCTTTTTATGCTAGAATAACAAAAGTAGAGAACGAAAAGATAATAAATACAAAATAAATATAAACCTAAAATTGAATAGGTTAAAACAATAGAACTATGTTAGGAGGAAGTTAGTTTTGCAATACGAAAAACAAAAAATTCGTAATTTTAGTATTATTGCTCATATAGACCACGGAAAATCTACTTTAGCAGACCGCTTAATAGAAATGACAGGAGTATTATCCAAACGTGAAATGGAAAGTCAAGTTTTAGATAATATGGATATTGAAAGAGAACGTGGAATTACTATTAAATCACAAGCTGTTCGTATGAAATATCATGCAAAAGATGGACAAGACTATATATTAAATTTAATAGATACTCCAGGCCATGTGGATTTTAATTACGAAGTTTCTAGAAGTTTAGCTGCTTGTGATGGAGCAGTTTTGGTAGTAGATAGTAGTCAAGGAGTAGAAGCACAAACTTTGGCAAATGTTTATTTAGCATTAGAAAATAACTTAGAAATTTTACCAGTAATTAATAAAATAGATTTACCAAATGCCAGACCAGAAGAAGTAAAAAAGGAAATTGAAGATATTATTGGAATCCCTGCACAAGATGCACCTTGTATTTCTGCAAAATCAGGGTTAAATGTGGAACAAGTGTTAGAAAGAATTGTTACGGATATTCCAGCACCTACAGGAGACGAATATGCTCCATTAAAAGCTCTCATTTTTGATTCCATTTATGACAATTACAAAGGAGCCATTGCTTATGTACGTATAAAAGATGGAACTGTAAAACCAGGAGATGAAATGGTTTTAATGGCTAGTGGAAAAACATTTACTGTAACAGAAGTTGGCTATTTTGAACCAGGAAGATATGAAGAAACCCAAGAACTAAAAGCAGGAGAAGTAGGGTATATTGCAGCTAGCATTAAAAATTTATCAGATGTTCGAGTAGGTGATACTATTACTCTAAAAGAAAATCCTGCATCAGAGCCTTTACCAGGATATAAAAAAGTAAATCCAATGGTATATTGTGGTATTTACCCTATAGATGGTAGTGACTATGAAAATTTAAAAGTAGCACTAGAAAAATTAAAACTAAATGACGCAGCTTTAGAATATGAACCAGAAACTTCAGGTGCTTTAGGTTCAGGTTTCCGTTGTGGCTTTTTAGGGTTACTACATTTAGAAATTATAGAAGAAAGATTAGACAGAGAATTTGACCTAAGTTTAATTACCACTTCTCCTTCTGTTATTTATAAAGTGCATAAAACAAATGGAGAAGTAATAGAACTATACAACCCTTCTGACATGCCAAGTCAAAATGAAGTAGACTATATGGAAGAACCTATTGTACAAGCAGAAATTATTACACCAAAAGATTATGTTGGTGGTATTATGGAAATTTGCCAAAACAGACGTGGTACTTATATAGATATGAAATATTTAGATCAAAATAGAGTCACTTTACTTTATGAATTACCTTTAAATGAAATTATTTACGATTTCTTTGATATTCTAAAATCGAAAACAAAAGGATATGCTTCTTTTGATTATGAATTTAAAAAATATCAAAGATCTGATTTAGTAAAACTAGATATTTGGGTAAATGGAGAAGGTGTAGATGCTTTATCTTTCATTGTTCATAGAAGTAGCAGTTATGAAAAAGGAAAGAAAATGGTAGAAAAATTAAAAGAAGTGATTCCAAGGCAATTATTTGTTATTCCTCTTCAAGCAGTCATTGGAGGAAAAATTATTGCAAGAGAAACCATTTCTGCCATGAGAAAGGATGTACTTGCAAAATGTTATGGTGGAGATATTACTAGAAAGAAAAAATTGTTAGAAAAACAAAAACGTGGCAAAAAGAAAATGAGACAAGTAGGAAATGTAGAAATACCACAAGAAGCATTTTTGTCAGTATTAAAATTGGATGAAGAATAAAAGCACCATATAATTACTCACACAAGAATTAAAAACTTCAAAAAATAATTATAATAATGTCTTATACATTTAAATCTATGAAAGAATATTAATATTATAAAAAAGTAGACAAAGAGTAAGCGAAAGTAAAGAAAGGAAAGAAAAGGAAGAATGGAAGAAGAATACCAAGATCAAATAGAAGGTAGAAATTCTGTAATAGAATTATTGGAGTCTGGAAGAGATGTTAACAAGATATTAATAGCCAAAGGAGAAAAGCATGGTTCTATTCATAAGATTATAGCAATGGCAAAAGAAAGAAAAATACTCATTAATGAAATTGAAAGAAATAAACTAAATCAAATGGCACAAACTCCAAATCACCAAGGTGTAATTGCCATTGTTCCACCATTTAATTATTGTGAAGTAGAAGATATATTAGAAGTAGCAAAACAAAAAAATGAAAAGCCATTTCTATTGCTATTAGACGGAATAGAAGATCCACATAACTTAGGCTCTATTATTAGAACAGCAGAAACAGCAGGCATACATGGAATTATTATTCCTAAAAGAAGAGCAGCTTCTGTTAATAGCACTGTAAATAAAGTGTCAGCAGGAGCAGTATCCTATATGAAAATTGCTAGAGTAAATAATTTAAATGAAACCATTCGTTACTTAAAAAAACAAGATATTTGGATTTGTGGTACAGATGCAGATACCAAAATAGAATATACCAAACAAGACTATAAAATGCCAATAGCCATTGTAATTGGAAGTGAAGGATTTGGCATGAGTAGATTAGTAAAGGAAAATTGTGATTTTTTAGTAAAAATTCCAATGAAGGGAAAAATTACTTCTTTAAATGCTTCTGTATCTGCAGGAATTATTATGTATGAAGCGGTAAAACAAAGAAATAATTAAATATAATGAATTTATAATTAAACTAATTAGCTTTAAGAATGCTAGAAATATGATAATTCAAATAAGCAAAAGGCAGAAAATAGCCACTTACAAAAAATAATACAAGAAAACTTAAAAAAATTTTAAAAAGTATTGAAAAGAAAAAAAGTTAATGGTAATATAGAAATGTATTTAATATCTATATATAGTATAGAAATAAATACAATCAATGCGAAAAAATAAAAAGTGTACTATAATACTATGTAATAGGTATTAAATTCAAGAATAATAAAAAAGTAATTATAGTATAAAAAGAAAAAAATAGGATAAAATCTAAAGGAAGACTTAAAAAGTTTTCGCTTTAGAAAAATAAGCAAAGGAGGAAAAGTAAAAAGATGAAAGAAGGAAGCAGTAAAAAAGAAAAAACAAAAATAAAGAATAGAACACAACAAGGTATTACTTTAATTGCGTTGGTTGTAACCATAGTAGTATTACTAATATTAGCAGGAATCACAATAAATATGTTATTTAGTAATGGAGGAATCTTTAAGACGGCACAAGATGCTGCAAATGCATGGAATGAGGCGGCCATTAATGAGCAAGCAAGTTTAGAAAATATAGCAGACCAAATAGAAAATTTAGTAAATGGACAAGTAGGCGGTGAAAGTGATACACCAATAGAACCAGAAGACCCAACCACAGGACCAAATGGAAAGCCATTAGTAGAAACATTAACAGAAATCCAAACAGAAAATAATGTAGAAGCAGAAGATAAATATGGAAATCCAGTAGTAGTGCCAAAAGGATTTAAAGTAGTAGTAGATGAAACAACAAATAATGCAACAACAGTAGCAGAAGGAATCGTAATAGAAGATATAAATGGAAATCAATTTGTATGGATACCAACAGGAACGTATAAAGTAGATGAAAATGGAACAACAAAAACAAATGATTTAACAAGAAGGCAGTGGGGAACAACTGCCAATACTGTACAAGACCCTACACCGATAACAGGAGATGAAGTAGCAGATGGATATGATGGAGAAGTATATTATGGAGAAGGAGATAGCCGTTCTGTAGCACATGATACAATAGCTAACTTTTTAAATAGTGCAAAGCCTACAGTAGAAGGTGGAAATGGAGGATTTTATATCGGAAGATATGAGCAAGGAGAAGAAAATGTATGTAAGGCAGAAGTAAATGCTTATGTAAACATTACAAGAGATGCAGCAAAAGCACTAGCAGAAGCAATGTATACAGATAAAGAGCAATATGGAGTAACAAGTGAGTTAATCAGTAGTTATGCATGGGATACAGCCTTAAACTTTATCTGTCAAAATAGTGAGCATGGATATAAATTAGCAACCACAACAGAAGATACTTATGGAAATATAGGAACAGGAAGTAGTGGAAAAACATTAACAGGAGGCTATCCAGCAGATTGTTATAGTAATATTTATGATTTGCTAGGTAACTGCAGAGAATGGACAACAGAATATTCGAGTTACACAGGTAGCAGTTATGCTTACCCTTGTGTGGGTAGGGGAGGTCACTACGACAGCAGTAGCTCTTACGCAGCTCTTCGCTACCGCACGACAGGCCGTTCCAACGCCCTCATTTCCTTCCGCCTCAGCTTATATCTGTAGGTCTGAAAGCTGAAAAGTAAATAGGTAAATATAAACTCATGAATCATATAAGGGCAGATTAAAAATAGAACATACAACTAGCGAACGCAGTACGCTAGTAGGAATATAAAATCCCTTAAAAGCAAAATAAATAGTAATATGAAAAAAATAAAGTCTGCAATACGGTTATATTAAGCGTTGCAGACTTTACTAGTTTTACAATAAAATAGCGTAATGTTTAGTGTTTTCTATTTTCTTAAATATTTTTTCATATCCTTTAAAATGGTTATTACAAAAGTGTCAAATTTTTGACTTTATAATTAAACTAATTAGCTAATTAGCTTTAAGAATAATAAAAATATAATATTTTAAATAAGCAAAAAGCTAGAAAATAGCCACTTACAAAAATAAAATAAAAAAACTTTAAAAAAATTTAAAAAATGTGTTGACTTTGTTTCTTAGCTATGCTAAAATAGAAAATGTCTTCAGCGAAAACAACGTCTGAAGATTTTAAAAGCACATTGAAAAGTAAACAATAAACCTTTGAGAAAACCAATAAAAAGAAGATAGGAAACTATCGGTAAAAAGTGAGAAAAAAACTCACAGCCAGAAAATAATTAAGAGTCGAAAAAACTCGTAAAAAGTTATTTAAGTAGATTGTGAAAACAATCGAAGTAAATAAACCATAAATTTGAGAGTTTGATCCTGGCTCAGGATAAACGCTGGCGGCGCACATAAGACATGCAAGTCGAACGGAAGTCGTTACAAATGGAATGAAGATTTATCTGATTGAAGTTTGTAACAATGGCTTTAGTGGCGGACTGGTGAGTAACGCGTAAGGAACCTACCTTTTAGAGGGGAATAACAATGAGAAATCATTGCTAATACCGCATATGCCATAGCTATTGCATGATAGCAGTGGGAAAGGAGCAATTCGCTAGAAGATGGCCTTGCGTCTGATTAGATAGTTGGTAGGGTAACGGCCTACCAAGTCGACGATCAGTAGCCGGACTGAGAGGTTGAACGGCCACATTGGGACTGAGATACGGCCCAGACTCCTACGGGAGGCAGCAGTCGGGAATATTGCGCAATGGAGGAAACTCTGACGCAGTGACGCCGCGTATAGGAAGAAGGTTTTCGGATTGTAAACTATTGTCGTTAGGGAAGAGAAAGGACAGTACCTAAGGAGGAAGCTCCGGCTAACTACGTGCCAGCAGCCGCGGTAATACGTAGGGAGCGAGCGTTATCCGGAATTATTGGGTGTAAAGGGTGCGTAGACGGGAGAGCAAGTTAGTTGTGAAATCCCTCGGCTTAACTGAGGAACTGCAACTAAAACTACGATTCTTGAGTGCAGGAGAGGTAAGTGGAATTCCTAGTGTAGCGGTGAAATGCGTAGATATTAGGAGGAACACCAGTGGCGAAGGCGACTTACTGGACTGTAACTGACGTTGAGGCACGAAAGTGTGGGGAGCAAACAGGATTAGATACCCTGGTAGTCCACACTGTAAACGATGGATACTAGGTGTAGGGGTTATTAAGACTTCTGTGCCGTCGCAAACGCAATAAGTATCCCACCTGGGGAGTACGGCCGCAAGGTTGAAACTCAAAGGAATTGACGGGGGCCCGCACAAGCAGTGGAGTATGTGGTTTAATTCGAAGCAACGCGAAGAACCTTACCAGGGCTTGACATATATAGGAATAAGTAAGAGATTACTTAGCTCTTCGGAGCCTGTATACAGGTGGTGCATGGTTGTCGTCAGCTCGTGTCGTGAGATGTTGGGTTAAGTCCCGCAACGAGCGCAACCCCTGTTCTTAGTTGCCAGCATGTAAAGATGGGAACTCTAAGAAGACTGCCGTAGACAATACGGAGGAAGGTGGGGATGACGTCAAATCATCATGCCCTATATGTCCTGGGCTACACACGTACTACAATGGGTGTAACAGAGGGAAGCAAGATAGCGATATGGAGCGAAACCCAAAAAGCACCCCCAGTTCGGATTGAAGGCTGAAATTCGCCTTTATGAAGCCGGAATTGCTAGTAATGGCAGGTCAGCATACTGCCGTGAATACGTTCCCGGGCCTTGTACACACCGCCCGTCACACCATGAGAGTTGGGGATACCCGAAGCCTGTGAGCCAACATTTCTATGAGGCAGCAGTCGAAGGTAGAATCAATGATTGGGGTGAAGTCGTAACAAGGTAGCCGTATCGGAAGGTGCGGCTGGATCACCTCCTTTCTAAGGAGAAAGAAAAGAAGGTTTTTGAAGGATATTTTACAATCACGGTAAAATATCACGAAAAGAGGAGAAAGAGAAATCTTTCTTCTCCGACTAGAAGGTTTATTGTTTATTTTTCAATGTGCTTTCTATTTATAAAGTACATTTTTATAGTATCTGGGGATATAGCTCAGTTGGCTAGAGCGCCTGCCTTGCAAGCAGGAGGTCAAGGGTTCGACTCCCTTTATCTCCACCAGTCCTTAGTTTTACTAAGGTAAGTACATTGAAAATTATATAGAGAAAACAAAAAAGGTAAACTAGCATATTGAAGAGAATATAAAAATATTCAATTTAGTATGAACAATTCAACCGAAATAATGAAACCGAAAGTCAAAGAAGACTAAAAAGGTTTGGGATTAGTTGCGAGCAGTACGAGGCAAACGAGGAAAAATCGACGAAATAGTACGTTTTGTACATTGAGGAGATTTTTACCGAAGTTTAACAAAGTAATGTGAAGCAAATAATCACAAAGCCAGAAGGTTAAGCTACAAAGAGCATAGGGAGAATGCCTAGGCACCAAGAGCCGAAGAAGGACGTGATAAGCTGCGAAAAGCTGTGGGGAGGAGCAAATATCCATCAATCCACAGATATCCGAATGAGGGAACTCACATAGTAAAAAAAGACTATGTATCCATACATAAGTAAAGTAGTGTATGGAAGGGAACGTGGGGAACTGAAACATCTTAGTACCCATAGGAAAAGAAAGTAAAAACGATTCCTAAAGTAGTGGCGAGCGAAATAGGAAGAGCCCAAACCAAGAGTAGTAATACACTTGGGGTTCGGATTATCAATAAAGCCAAGAACAAGGTTAGAAGAACTATCTGGGAAGGTAGACCAAAGAAGGTGAGAGTCCTGTACACGAAAACCGAGTGAAGGCGAGATAAATCCAGAGTAGTGCGAGACACGAGAAATCTCGTATGAAAGAGCGGAGACCATTCCGTAAGGCTAAATACTACTTGGTGACCGATAGAGAACGAGTACCGTGAGGGAAAGGTGAAAAGGACCCCGGGAGGGGAGTGAAAGAGAACCTGAAACCCTATGTTTACAAGCAGATAAAGCGATTTAAAGCGCGATATCGTACTTTTTGTAGAACGGTCCAGCGAGTTATTGTATATGGCGAGGTTAAGTTTTAAATAAGGAACGGAGCCGAAGCGAAAGCGAGTCTGAATAGGGCGATAAAAGTCATATATAATAGACCCGAAACCGGGTGACCTATCCATGGTCAGGATGAAGCTAAAGTAAAATTTAGTGGAGGTCCGAACTGATTGTCGTTAAAAAGGCACCGGATGAACTGTGGATAGCGGAGAAATTCCAATCGAACTCGGAGATAGCTGGTTCTCCTCGAAATAGCTTTAGGGCTAGCCTTGAGGTAAAAGACGCATGGGGGTAGAGCACTGAATGAGGTAGGGGCCAAACCAGGTTACCAAACTCTATCAAACTACGAATACCATGTGGAGAATACTCAGGAGTCAGACTGCGGGAGCTAAGTTCCGTGGTCAAAAGGGAAAGAGCCCAGACCGACAATTAAGGTCCCAAAGATATAGTTAAGTGGAAAACGATGTGAATTTGCATAAACAACCAGGATGTTGGCTTAGAAGCAGCCATACATTCAAAGAGTGCGTAACAGCTCACTGGTCGAGTGAATTTGCGCGGAAAATTACCGGGGCTAAACTATACACCGAAATTACGGATTTACAAGTGCTTAATAATGTGCATAAGAGGATTAAAAGTTTCGCATAAGAAACGAGTAGAACGAGGAAAATGAACAAAAATTGACGAAATCATACTGATGTATATTGAGGAAATTTTTGTGAAATTTGACGAAGTAATACGAAGTTTATTATGTGAAAGCAGAGATGCATATTACTAAGTGCTTGTAAGTGGTAGAGGAGCATTCTGTAGTAGGGAGAAGCTAAAGCGAGAGCATTAGTGGACGAAGCAGAAGAGAGAATGCTGGAATAAGTAGCGAGAGCAAGGTGAGAATCCTTGCCGTCGAAAGTCTAAGGTTTCCTGGGGAAGGTTCGTCCGCCCAGGGTAAGTCGGGACCTAAGGAGAGGCCGAAAGGCGTATCTGATGGACAGCAGGTAGAAATTCCTGCACTATGTTTAATCTTAAAAGATGTAAGTGACGCAGGAGAGGAAGATAACCAAGGAAGAGGAAAGACTTGGTCCGCAAGGGATAGTGAAACTAATAAGTAACGAAATATCAAGAATCACACTGACGAGAAAAGCTTATAGAAATTGATTGAATATACCCGTACCGCAAACCGACACAGGTAGATGAGGAGAGGATCCTAAGACGAACGGGAGAAGCATTGTTAAGGAACTCGGCAAAATAACCCCGTAACTTCGGGAGAAGGGGAGCCTATAGGAATATTAGGTCGCAGAGAAAAGGCCCAAGCAACTGTTTAACAAAAACACAGGTTTCTGCTAAATCGAAAGATGAAGTATAGGAGCTGACGCCTGCCCAGTGCTGGAAGGTTAAGGGGAACTGTTAGGCGCAAGCCGAAGCAAAGAACCAAAGCCCCAGTGAACGGCGGCCGTAACTATAACGGTCCTAAGGTAGCGAAATTCCTTGTCAGGTAAGTTCTGACCCGCACGAAAGGCGTAATGATTTGGGCACTGTCTCGACAATGTACCCGGCGAAATTGTAGTACTAGTGAAGATGCTAGTTACCTGCGACAAGACAGAAAGACCCCATGGAGCTTTACTGCAGTTTGATACTGGGTTTTGATAAGTTATGTACAGGATAGGTGGGAGACGAAGAAGCAAAGGCGTCAGCTTTTGTGGAGTCAACCTTGGGATACCACCCTTAATTTGTTGAAATTCTAACTAGTGGTCATGAGCTGGCCATAGGACAATGTCAGACGGGCAGTTTGACTGGGGCGGTCGCCTCCAAAAGAGTAACGGAGGCGCCCAAAGGTTCCCTCAGCGCGGACAGAAATCGCGCGAAAGAGTGTAAAGGCAGAAGGGAGCTTAACTGGAAGATAGACATATCGAGCAGATACGAAAGTAGGGCTTAGTGATCCGGTGGAAATTGAATGGAAAAGCCATCGCTCAACGGACAAAAGTTACCCTGGGGATAACAGGCTTATCTCCCCCAAGAGTTCACATCGACGGGGAGGTTTGGCACCTCGATGTCGGCTCATCGCATCCTGGAGCGGAAGTACGTTCCAAGGGTTGGGCTGTTCGCCCATTAAAGCGGTACGCGAGCTGGGTTCAGAACGTCGTGAGACAGTTCGGTCCTTATCTGTCGCAGGCGGAAGATATTTGAGAGGAGCTGTCCTTAGTACGAGAGGACCAGGATGGACATACCGATGGTGAATCAGTTGTCACACCAGTGGCACGGCTGAGTAGCCAAGTATGGAAGGGATAAACGCTGAAAGCATCTAAGTGTGAAGCCCACCTCAAGATAAGATATCTCATACCGTAAGGTAGTAAGATTCCATGTAGACTACGTGGTAGATAGGTTGGAGGTGTAAGTATAGTAATATATTGAGCTGACCAATACTAATAAATCGAGGGCTTAACCACAGTATGAAAAAGTAAAAAAGGTGGAAGAGTTGAAGGAAGAAGCTATTGAAAGATAGTAGTAAAGAAGAAGTTTACGAGAAGTTTTCTCTATATATTTTTGAGTGTATTTGAAAGAATACACGAAACATTTCTGGTGATAATAACATGGAGGAAATACCTGTACCCATACCGAACACAGAAGTCAAGCTCCAATGTGCCGAAGATATTTGCGGGTTACCCTGCTGAGAAAATAGGTTGTCGCCAGTCTATATATTCTCCGTTAGCTCAGTTGGTAGAGCGCTCGGCTGTCGAGCAAGGCGAAAGCCTAAGAAGTTAGCAGCTCTATAAGGAAACTTATAGATGAAAAAGGTGGCTAAGTCGGTAAAACTCGTAAGTAAGAAATAAAATTACACGACAATACCGAGCAAGGTTTTAAAATAAAACTATGTGTAGAGACTTTACACCACCTACCTAAGTTTGAAAAAATATGGTAAAGAGAAAGTCCAGACTACAAATGATATTTATATCATGTTAACGAAAGTTAATGTAGTGCAGTAACCGATAGGTCGTTGGTTCGAGTCCAACACGGAGAGCCATAAAAAAATAGCAGATAAGAAATTATCTGTTATTTTTTTGTGTGTTCGCTAGTAATTTTAGTATTAGTATTGTATAATTATTAATAATGGAAGTGATTGGAAATAATCAAAGTATGTGAGATATGTAATAACAAATTTGAAACTAAATCGTCTACTAGAATTTATTGTTATGAATGTAGTGGAGAATCTACAAGGAATGTTTATACTACAAGAAAGCATCAAAAGACAATATTACGAAGAAGTATGAAATTACAAGCAATAAAATTATTAGGCGGAAAATGTTCTATATGTGGCTATGATAAATGTGTAGATGCATTAGAATTCCATCATGAGAATCCATTAATAAAAGAATTTAAGTTAGGTTCTGGTAATACAATGTCTTGGAAAGAGTATAAACAAGAAGCTTTAAAATGTATTCTAGTGTGCTCTAATTGTCATAAAGAGATACATAGTGAGATTGGATATAAGAATGTTAAATAGTAAAATTTAAATTTGTAACATATAAAGTAAATATATAAAGACAATAAATTGATTTATGAACTTCATTGTTCTGGTGGATTAATTATGTAGCTTACAAGAATAGGAGGAGCTTGTAGTGAAAGATATTTATATTATGAATGCAAAGGATTACTTTAAAAATGATGAATATTGGTCTAAACATATTAATAAAAGTTTAGAAGAAGACCTGTGGATAGATGAATATAAAAGTTATTTTAATTCAAAAGGAAAATGTTTAGACTTAGGTTGTGGAATTGGACAATATTCAAAGCAACTTATAAAATATGGATATGATGTAGTTTCGGCTGATATATCAGATATAGCTTTAAATAAAGTTAAAGATTTTAATGAAAATGTAGTAAAATTAGACATGAGAAATAAATTACCTTTTTCAGATAGTGAATTTGATTTGGTATTTGCTAATTTATCTATTCATTATTTTTCTGATGAAGATACTAAAAAATTGTTATTAGAAATAAAAAGAATTCTAAAGGATGATGGATTATTTATTGGAAGTGTCAATGGAATTCAAGGATTAAAAGTAATAGAAAATGAGGCTAAAGAAATAGAATATCATTTCTATGAATATAAGGGCAAACTAATAAGATTATTTGATATTATTGATGTTAAAAAATATTTAGAAGATTTTGATATTATAAAGATAGATGAAAGAGAGACTATAAGGTTTGAACATAAAAAGAATTATATCATATTTATTGTAAAAAAATAATTTTAAAGTCCTTGTTAACTTAGAAAATTTAGCTGAATTCTGCTAAAAAGAATTGATTTTACTTGTTTTATAGTGTATAATAATAAAGTGTAGAATCAATGGAGTGATATCGAAGTGGTCATAACGAGCTGCACTGGAACTGCAGTACCCTCGTTTCGGGGGCCGTGGGTTCGAATCCCACTCACTCCGCCAAAATAAAACAATTTTCAAAAGAGAAAAAATGAAAGAAGAAAATTTAGAACTAATTATAAAACCTTTACTAGAATGGTACAATACCCATAAGCGTAACTTACCTTGGAGAAAAAACAAAAATCCATATGAAATTTGGATTTCTGAAATTATGCTACAGCAAACCAGAATTGAGGTAGTAAAAAGCTATTATGATCGTTTTATGCAAGAATTACCTACCATACATGATTTAGCCAATATAGAAGAAGAAAAACTGTTAAAGTTATGGGAAGGTCTAGGATATTATAATAGAGCCAAAAACTTACAAAAAGCTGCTAAGTTAATAGAAGAAAAATATAATGGAAAAATGCCTAACACTTATCAAGAATTAATTACTTTGCCGGGAATAGGCGAATATACAGCAGGAGCCATAGCTTCTATTAGTTTTAATGAAAAAGTACCTGCAGTAGATGGTAATGTCCTTCGTGTTATTTCCAGAGTACTAGGAAGTAAAAAGGACATTTTACTTCCAGAAACAAAGAAAGAAATCACTAAGTTATTAACTAAATATATGCCAAATCAAGCAGGCAATTTTAATGAGGCGCTCATGGAACTGGGCGAATTAATTTGCATTCCAAACGGAGAACCTAATTGTCTAAAATGTCCTTTACAACAATTTTGTATGGCATATCAAAATAATCTAACAAATGAAATACCAGTAAGGGTAAAAAAAGTAAAACATAAAATAGAAGAAAAAACAGTACTTCTTCTTATGGATTCTTTCGAAAAAATAGCAATACAAAAACGAATGAAAAAAGGTGTACTTAGTGGAATGTATGAATTACCAAACATAGAAGGAAAACTTTCTGAAAGAGAAGTAATACAATTCCTACAAAAGGAGAAATGTTGTATACAAAAAATAAGATTTCTAGGAGAATTTAAGCATATTTTTACTCATTTGGAATGGCAAATGTATGGATATCAAGTAAATATAAAAGAATGTAATTTACCATATTTATGGGTGTCTACAAAAGAGTTAGAAGAAAAATATGCCTTACCAACTGCGTTTAAACAATTTTTAAAATAAAGTTTATATTATAAAAAAATAACAGATAATTTCTTATCTGCTATTTTTTATGGCTCTCCGTGTTGGACTTGAACCAACGACCTATCGATTAACAGTCGAGCGCTCTACCGACTGAGCTAACGGAGAATATTTGAAACTGATATTATTATAGTACACATTATAAACAACTGCAATAGTTTTTATGCAATTTTTAAATTTTTAAATTTAAATTTTTCGTCAAGTGAAAAGCTAAATACAATTCTGTAAAGTAAATGCAATTTGTACGAATTTAAATTTCTTACAAAAAATTTATAAAAGAGATTGCAAAATAAAATAAGCAATGATATAATTTGAAATATCAATAGATACAAAAGAAGGAGGAAATAGATTATGATAGGAATTTTATCTTTTGTTGTTAGTATTATAGGTGTTATCTTATCTTTCTTTGCTGATATGCGCCTTGCATCATTTGTAATGGCAATACTTGCTATTATTATTGCTACAATTTCAGCATATTACAAAGACAAAAAAGAGAGTAAAGATGCAAATGCTAAAAAAGATTCTAGAGCACTAGAAGTAGGTGCTGTTATTATTGCTGGTGCAACATCTGTTAGTTATTTCGTATTTTTATTTTTAGCTCAATAAATGCACAAAAAATTTAAAGAAGACTTATATAGACTAATTGTTCAAAAAAATTGAACAATTAGTCTTTTTTTGCTATAATAGTAGTATGTGTGAAAAATTCTTTAAAAGAAAATCAAAATAATTTTAAAATCTATGATAAAATAATAAAAGCAGAATGAAATTGAATTGTACTTAGAATAAAATTGAATTATACTTTAAGCGAAAGGAAAGATAATAAAATGAAAGTAAGTATACATAAACAACTTAGTAACAAAATAAAAGCTATAATTTCTAAAATAGTGTTATTCTTTTTAGGAAGAGGAATTCAAACTCTATATAAACAAGATTCTATGGTAAGGCATGAAATTATGGGCTGGAAAGAAAATTTTGTAATACAAATTACAACACAAAATCATGAAGTAGACTGGAAAATAAAGAAAGAAAACGGAAAATTAGTCCGTACAAAATCAGAAGCTATAGACCTATCTATTTCTTTTAAAAGCATTGATATTTTGTTTAAATTAGTAACTGGCAGATTAGGTGTAGCACAGGCTTATGCTGAACACCGCTTTTTGTTAAAAGGAGAAATTAAAGATGCTATGTCATTTGTTCGTGTAATAGACAGAACAGAGGGCTATTTATTTCCAAAATTTATGACAAAAGGAATTTTAAAACAAATTCCCAAAAGGGAAAAATCGATTGTGGAAATTTATGGAAGGCTATTATTACATGCATAAAAACAGCTTTTCTGTACTAGAATAGCAGAAAACCAAAAAAGATAAAATAAATACATTCATAAAAAGGAAGGATAAAAAATGATACCAAATTATTATGAGTTTTGTAATAGTACCAAGATATTATCAGGAGAGTATGCACTAGAAAATATACCAGTAGAGCTAAAGGCTCTTGGTGCACATAAAGTTTTCATTCTTTGTGATGAAAATTTAAAAAAGATAGGGACAATGCAAATTGTATTAGATGCTATTTTAAATAAAAAAATTGAAATAGGAGCAACTTTTACGAATATTCCACCAGATTCTTCTATTCAAATTATAGAAGAAATTGTTCAAATTTATATGGAACAAAATTGTGATAGTATCATTGCTATTGGTGGAGGATCTGTTATAGATACTGCAAAAGGTGTTAGAATGATGCTTTCACAAAATGCTAAAAATATGATGGAACTTGCAGGTTGTGAGATGATTGGTTGTGGAAAACACATTCCTTTTGTAGCAATTCCAACCACTTCCGGAACTGGTTCAGAAGTAACTTTAGTAGCAGTTATTTTAAATCAATGTAAAAATATAAAAATGGAATTTATTTCTTATTATCTATTACCAGATTTAGCAGTGCTAGATTCAAGAATGACAATAAAATTACCACCTAAAATGACAGCTGCTACTGGCATGGATGCCTTATGCCATGCGATTGAAAGTTATACTTGCATGCAAAAAAATCCTCTTAGTGATAGTTATGCAGTATCTGCTATTAATCTAATTAGAGAAAATTTATTATCTGTATGTGAAAATGGAAATAGCAAAAAAGGAAGACTTGCTTTAGCAAATGCTTCTCTTATGGCAGGTGTAGCTTTTTCTAATTCTATGGTTGGTATTATTCATGCTATCGGTCATGCTTTAGGAGGAGTAAGTAGAGTACCACATGGAGAAGCTATGGCAATTCTAATGCCTTATTGTATGGAATATAATATGGACAAATTAGAAGAACTTTATGCAGAACTATTACTTCCTATAGCTGGAGCAGAAGTTTATAGTAATACACCAAAAGAAGAAAGGGCGAAAAAAACAATAGAAACTATAAAAAATATGAGACAACAATTGCATGATATAACAGGTTTGCCACTTAGCTTAAGAGAAAAGCAAGTAAAGAAAGAAGATTTTGAACAAATTGCACAAACCGCATTAAATGATGGAGCTATGATTGTAAATCCTAAAAAAGTAGATATAGAAGATGTTATTATGATTTTAAATCAAGCTTATTAATTAAAAATATTAGCCTATTGATAAAAATATAGAAAGGCAAGAAAAATATTCAAAAATGCGAAATATATTTATAAAAAGAATGGAAGGTATTATTTTAATTTGAACATTTAATGGAGGGAATAATAGTAAACATGAAAGGAAAAAAGAACAATAAAGAAACAATATTAACAAACAAAACAGAAAATGAAGTAGAAATGAATAAAGAAGGCAAAAGCCAAAGCATACAAGAAATTGTAAAAAAGCAAAAAGCTTTTTTTGAAACGGGAAGAACAAAGGATATAAGCTATCGTAAAGAAGCTTTAAAAAAATTAAAACAAGCAATTATAGAGCATGAACCAGAAATTAACCAAGCATTAAAACAAGATTTAAATAAATCGGAAATGGAAAGCTACATGACAGAAACAGGCATGGTACTTAGTGAGCTTTCTCATGCTATAAAGCATGTAAAAACTTGGAGTAAAAAGAAAAAAGTAAGAACTCCACTTGCACAATTTCATGGTTCTAGTTATGAAATGTATGAACCTTATGGAGTAAGCTTAATTATTGCTCCATGGAATTATCCATTTATGCTAGCAATTGATCCTTTGGTAGGGGCAATAGCAGCGGGAAATTGCTGTATTATTAAAACTTCAGAATATGCGTTAGCAACTTCAAAAGTAATCCAAAAAATCATTTCCGAACAATTTAAAAGTGAATATATTGCTGTAGTAGAAGGTGGAGTTGAAGAAACCACAGAGCTATTAAATCAAAAACTAGACTATATTTTCTTTACAGGAAGTGTCCATATTGGAAAAATTATTATGCAGGCAGCAACAAAAAATTTAACTCCTGTAACACTAGAATTAGGAGGAAAAAGCCCTTGTATTGTAGAAAAAACAGCTAATTTAGAACTTGCTGCTAAAAGGATTCTTTTTGGCAAAATACTAAATGCAGGGCAAACTTGTGTTGCACCAGACTATATTTTAGTACAAAAAGAGATTAAAGAGTCACTTATCGAAGAGTTAAAAAAACAAATTACCTACTTTTTAGGAGAGAATGCTCTTAAAAACGAAGATTATCCTAAAATGATACATAATAGACAATATGAAAGAATAAAAGAACTTATTAAAAATCAAAAAATCCTTTTTGGTGGCAAATGGGATGATAATACCAAGAAAATAGAACCAACACTATTGGATGAGCCAGATGCTAATAGTTTAGTAATGCAAGAAGAAATATTTGGACCAATTTTACCAATTATTTCTTTCCAAGAAATAGAAGATGCCATTGAATTTGTAAGAAAAAGGGAAAAACCACTAGCTTGTTATTTGTTTACAAGTAACAAGAAAGTAGAAAAAGAAATTTTAAATCAAATTTCTTTTGGTGGAGGTTGTATTAATGACACCATCATACACTTAGCATCTAATTACTTAGGATTTGGAGGAGTAGGGCAAAGTGGAATGGGATCTTATCATGGTAAAAAAAGCTTTTTAACATTTAGCCATGAAAAAAGTATTGTAAAAAAATATACATGGATTGATTTACCAATGCGTTATTTGCCTTATTCTAAAGCAAAACTAAAAATGGTTAAAATGTTCTTAAAATAAATCAAAAGCATTAGAATTGTCTTTTTCAATTTTTAAAACCTTTCCCCTTTTGGACATCTGTAACTCGGCGGAACCGCCTCGAACAGCTGTCACAATGGTCGCCCACGCAAGGCCTTAAAAATTTCAAAAGACAATTCTAATGTTTTGTTCAATAAATTTGGTCTAATTCTAGCACAGCTTAAAACTTCATTTTAAATTGTTAAAAACAAAACTAATAAAAAGTAATATTAAAATCCATATCCAATATTTTCCTAAAAAATCTAAAACTTTAGGAATATAACGAAATTCATTTTTGACAAAATCTTTGCATAACATAAAAACACTTATTACTAAAAAACAAAATAATGGAATACTTAAAATATTTTGATAAATAGCTTCTAAAAAGTCAAAATGAAAAAGAGCTAAAAAGGCTCTTGTCATACCACATGCAGGACAAGAAATACCAGTAACTGTTTGAAAAATACATGTTACTGGTATTGTTGCTACGAAACATAAAAAACAAATTAAGATAATTAAAATAATACTATTTTTAATTCGATTCATGCTTTCACAGTCCTAAACTAGTCTTTTAATGGGTTACCATTGCCATCTACACTAATGCTTCCGGTTAAAATTAAAATACCTTCAATTAATCCCCAAATGGCAGATCCCCATGCTAAAAATCCACAACTTAAAAGAGAAATTAATAATTGTGCTACTGCTTTTCCAGTATATCCTAAGTAGAAGTTATGAACTCCAAGTCCACCTAAGAAAATTCCTAATAAACCAGCTGCAATTTTAGATTTTTGTGGTGCATTTGTATTTGCATTATTATATCCTGCATTTACATTTACATTAACGGTAGGATTAGTACCATTATTCATATTAGCATTTGCATTATAGTTAGCATTAGAGTTTACATTTGCATTATTTTTGCAATCCTCACAAAGTTCTTGACCATCATCAATTGGTTTTCCACATTGTTTACAAAACATAGTTTGTTTCCTCCTTTTATTTACTTATATTATAATTATACATTATTCTACAAAATTTGCAAGAGTTTTTGTTATTTTTTTAAAACTTAACCCTTGTAATATGTATGCAAAAATGATAAAATTTAGAAATGAAAATAAAAAATAGGAGGAATTTATCATTGGAAAAACAAAAAATCTATGAAGTACTAAAGGATAAATTATTATCAAGTAAAGTAGAAATAGATGAACCAATGAGCAAACATACCAGTTTTAAAATTGGGGGAAATGCAGATATTTATGTAACAGCAAAAACAAGTAAAGATATTCAAACTACATTCCAATTTGCAAAAGAAAATGAAATTCCATTTGTTGTATTAGGAAATGGTAGTAATCTATTAGTAGGAGATAAAGGAATTAGAGGAATCGTTTTAAAAGTTGCAACAGAAGAAATTACCATTCAGAAAGAACAAGAATATGCCTATGTAATAGTGCAAGCAGGGGAACCATTAGCAAAGCTAGCCCATGTGCTATTAAAAGAAAATATAGCAAGATTTGAATTTGCAGCAGGAATTCCAGGAACCATAGGCGGAGGGGTTTCTATGAATGCAGGAGCCTATGGCGGAGAAATGAAGGATATCGTAAAAGAAGTAACCTACTTAAATGAAGAAGGAAACTTTATTACTATTCCAAATGAAAAATGCGATTTTTCTTATCGCCACAGCTACTTTTCTTCTCATTTTGGAATTATTACACAAGTTTTACTACAATTACCTTATGGAAAAGAAGAAGAAATCAAAAGTAAAATGGAAGAATATGCAAAAAGTAGAAGGGAAAAACAACCACTTGCTTATCCTTCAGCAGGTAGTACATTTAAACGTGGAACAGATTTTATTACTGCAAAACTAATAGACGAATGTGGTTTAAAAGGTTATACCGTGGGAAAAGCACAAGTTTCTACCTTACATGCAGGTTTTGTAGTAAACTTAGGTGGAGCAACTGCAAAAGATGTTTTGGCTGTTATAGAACATGTAAAACAAGAAGTACTTTTAAAAACTGGGAAACAAATAGAATTGGAAATTAAGTTATTAGGAGAATTTTAGAAAAGCATTAGGAAATATCAAAAAAATGTTAGAAATATTAGGAAAAATAAAAAAATATGCATAAAAACATAAAAATAAAAAAAGAAAAATTTTATCAAGTAAAATAGAAAGGATTGAAAGAAAATATGAAAGGATTTTTTAGATGGTTTCGTTCTAGCACAAAAATGAAGCGATGGATGTTATTAGTTTTAATAGGAATTGTTTTAGCTTGTTATGGAATGGCAGAAATTTTAACAGGTCAAAGGTTGGATTTTTGGCCATTAGTAAAAATTATTGCTTGCTTTGTGGTAGGCTTTGTATTTGTGGTATCTGGAATGATCCATATGCAAAAAAGAACATTAGAATTATTAGTGCAAGAAACAGATGATAGAATAGAAGATAAAAAAGCAAAAGTAAATAGCTTAATTTATAACAAAAAAATTTATGACCAAGGACCAAAAATTGTAGCAATAGGTGGAGGAACAGGGCTAAATGCTGTTCTAAGAGGATTAAAAAATTACACTGATAACTTAACAGCCATAGTTACTGTTTCTGATTATGGGGAGATTATTCCAGAATCTAGAAGAATGTTACAAACTATGCCTTTAGATGATATTAAAGAAAGTATTGTAGCACTTTCTAAAGATGAAGAAAAAATGTCACAATTACTTAATGTTCAATTTAGACAAGGAAGATTAAAAGATTTATGCTTTGGAGATATTTATTTCTTAGGCATGAAAGAAGTCTGTGGAGAATTTACACAATCTATTGAACAGACAAAAGATGTATTAAATATAACAGGTAGAGTTCTTCCTGTAACATTGGAGCCAATCCAAATTTGTGCTGAACTAGAAGATGGAACAGTGATTGAAAGTAGAGATAAAATTCCAGCTATGGTAAATTCTAAAACAAGTAAAATTAGTAGAATCTTTATTAATCCTACTAACTGCAAAGTAGCACCAGGAGTATTAGAGGCTATTCAAGAAGCAGATGCTATTGTTATTGGACCAGGTAGTTTGTATACCAATGTAATCCCAAATCTTTTAGTTAAGGGGGTAGCAAAAGCAATTAGAGAAAGTAAAGCCTTTAAAATTTATGTAAGTAATATTATGACAGAACCAGGACAAACAGATAATTATACTTTATCTGATCATATAAAAGCAATTCATGAACATGCAGGAAAAGGTGTTATTGAATATTGCATTTACGATACAGGTGAACTTATTCCAGAATATATTAGAAAATATAATATGCAAGGTCAAGACTTAGTAGAAATTGATAGTAGCAAGGCAAAAGCAGAGGGAATTTATTTAATGCAAAGAGATATTTCCTATATTACAGGAGAATATATTAGACATAACCCAGATGCTATTGCAGCTTCTATTATTCAATTAATTTGTGATGATTTAAAATTTAAAGATATGCAAAATGATACAAAATATGTTTTATTAAATGATAGATTAAAACAGGCTAAAAAATTATTGAAACAAAGCAAAAGAAATGACAACATGCGAAAAACCAAAAAGCAAAAACCAAAAGGAGAAAGCAAATTTGCTAAAAAATATAAAGAAAGAATAGAATCTATTCAAGAATCTGAAATTAAAATGAAAGTAAAAGCCGGTATTCCAATAGAAGAAGATAATTTCGAAGAAGAAAATAAAAAAGAAAAACAAGATGCTAAAGTGGCAAAAGATAAGGCATTAAAAGACAAACAAAAAAGAGAACAAGAAAAACAAAAACGTAAACAACAAGAAAAAGAAAGAAAAGAAAAATTACAAAAAGAAAAAGCAAAACAAAAAGCCAAAAAAGAGCAACAAAATAAAGTAATGCAAAAAACTAAAAAAAGACCAGAAAAAGGAAAACATCAAAAATAGTTAGAAATGACAAAAAATAAATAAGGAAAAAATAAATAAGAAATAAAAAATAACAGGAAAATAACAAGGCATTAGATAAAACAGCAATAAGAAAATATTATATTAACTAGAATATAATAAGGAGAAATACAAATGAGATATGAAAAAGAAGATTTAAAATTAGAAAATGGAATCCAAAAAGATTGGATTATTACAAATGGAATTGGTGGTTATAGTAGTTCTACTATTCTAGGAATTAATACAAGAAAATATCACGGGTTATTAGTGGCACCTCTTAACCCACCTGCCAAAAGATATTTAGTATTATCTAAAATAGATGAATGCTTTGAAAGTGAGGGTGTACAATACCCTTTATATTCTAACATGGGAAAACACTATATTACACAAGGTTACCAATACTTAACTTCTTTTGTAAAAGAATATGTACCTATTTTTACTTATGAAGTAGCAGGTGCTACAATTAAAAAATTTATTTGTATGGATTATGGAAAAAATACGGTTTGTGTGTTGTACCATATAAAAAATAATGATAAAAGAACAAAATTTACAATAGCACCTATATTAAATTTTAGAGATTTCCATATAGTAACTCCAAATGCTACATTTGATTTAAAACAAGAAATACAAGAAAAAAAAGTAAAAATAGTCATAAATAATCAACAACAGTTTCCTGTATATTTTAATATTTCAGAAGGAAAATATGTAGAACATTTTAATGACACTTTTCAAAATATGTATTATATAGAAGAAGAAAAAAGAGGTCAAGAAGCAGAGGAAAATTTAACAGTTCCAGGAGTATATGAAGTAAAATTAAGAGCAAATGAGGAAAAATATATTTCTTTTGTATGTTCTTTAGAAGAAAATATAGAAGAAATAGATGGAAGGAATTTAATTAATCAAGAAATTATTCGTATTACAAGCCAAGTATATGATTCTTATTTATTAGATCCAAAAAAACAATACACAGAAGAGTACAAAACTTTAATTAGAGATTATATAATTGCTTCTGATAATTTTATTGCTTACAGACCAGCTTTTGCCTTATATACCTTAATTGCAGGCTATCCATGGTTTTTAGATTGGGGAAGGGATACATTAATTGCATTCGAAGGAATTTTGCTAATTCCAAGAAGATTTGAAATAGCAAAAGAGGTACTGCTAACTTGCATACGTGATATTCAATATGGATTAGTACCAAATGGATATTCCGAAAATGATAATAGACCATTATATAATAGTGCAGATGCATCACTTTTACTATTTGAACAAGTAAGAAAATATTTAGCTTATACCCATGACTTTGAGTTTCTAAAAAATCAGTTATATGCTGTTTTAAAAAGAATTATAGAGTCCTATATTACAGGAATTGACTTAGATGGAAACAATATTCACCTAGATTTAGAAGATGGGCTTTTATCTACAGGAACACCATATATTCAAAACACATGGATGGATGCAAAAATTGGAGATAAAGTAGTAACTCCAAGAAATGGAAAATGTGTAGAAATTAATAGCTTATGGTATAATGCTTTAAAAATAATGGTAGATTATGCTAAACTTTATAAAGAAAAAGATTTAGAGAAAAAATGTACAGAACTAGCCAATAAATGTAAAAAGAATTTTATTCTTAAATTTTATAACAAAAAAAGAAAAAGCTTAGATGATGTAGTAGGAGATAGCAAAATAAGACCAAATCAACTATTCGCAATTGGTCTTCATTATCCAGTAATAGAACCAAACTCTGTAGAGGCAAAAGAAATATTTGAAACTGTTACTAAAAAATTACTAACACCTTATGGACTAAAAACATTGGCAAAAGGAGAAGTAGGCTATAGAGAAATTTATGAAGGAGACCAAATAAAAAGAGATATGAGCTATCACCAAGGAATTACTTGGCCATGGCTTTTAGGAATTTATGCAGATGCTTTCAAAAAAATAATACAAGCAGAAAAAAATAAAACCAATAAAAAAGAGTTAGAAAAGCAGTATAAAGAATTTGTACGAAAATTAGAAAAAACTTTTACAGAGGAAATGTACCATCGTTCCACAGTAGGCAGTATTAGTGAACTATATGACTCTACCAAACCATATAAAGCAAAAGGAACCTTTGCACAAGCATGGTCTGTAGCAGAAGTATTTCGAATTATTGTCAATGGGGACGGAGAATTTTGACAACCGTGTCATTTAGTGTAATATAAACAGAAAATTTTGAGAATATAAAAGTCATGTTAACGGAGATGAAAATATTGACAATATAAAATAGAAAATGTTTATGGTAACAAAAAATTAAATATTGAAAATGAGAATAAAAATGAAAAGATAAAAGAAAAGATAAAAAAGTAAAAGGTAAAGACAAAATAATTAAAAAAACAATTATAAAAAAGAAGGTAATAAAATGAGAATCTTAGGAATAGACCCGGGATTTGCTATAACAGGTTATAGCATAATAGATTATATTGGTAATAGATTTTCACTTATTACATCTGGTGCAGTTTTAACAAAAGCAGGAGAATCTTTTCCAATGCGTTTATTAAAACTAAATAATGACTTAGAAAATATTATAGATACTTATCATCCAGATGCAATCTCTGTAGAGGAACTATTTTTTAACAATAATGCTAAAACCGCAATAAATGTAGCACAAGCAAGAGGAGTAATTTTAGTAGTTGGGTGTAGAAAAGGAATTCCAACTTATGAATATACACCACTTCAAATTAAACAGGCAGTAGTAGGATATGGAAGAGCAGACAAAATACAAGTACAAAAAATGGTAAAAACAATTTTAAAAGTAGAAAAACTTCCAAAATTAGATGATACCACAGACAGCATGGCAGCAGCAATTTGCCATGCACACTCTGCTAAATTTGCCGAAAAACTATAATAATATATAAATATTATAAACAAAAAATAAGTAGAAGAAACTTAAAAATAAACAAAAAGATAGGTAAAAGAATTTTAATAACAAATCAAAAGACAAATGAAAGATTTTTTAAATAATAGATTTGAAATTAAACTTATTATAAAAATTAAATTTTAAAATAGTTCTGATAAAAAACGAGAAAGGAAATATAAATGGCAATTTATTTATACTATGGAGAAGAAACATATCTAATAGAAAATAAATTAAAAAAAATAAAAAAAGAGTTTGGAGAATTAGTACAAGGTATTAACTATTTACAAATAGATGATACAAATGTAGAACATTTGATAGATGACTTAGAAACTCCTGCTTTTGGTTTTGCCAAAAAATTAATAATTGCCAAAAACACAGGATTATTTAAAAAAGAAAAAAAGACCACCTCAAAAGCTAAATCTATTAAAACAGAAAAATCAGATATCAAAAAGAAAAAAGAAGAAATAAGCAAAAACAGTTCTTTGCAAGAAAAAATAGCTCATTATTTAGAAAAAAATCAAAAAGAACTAAACGAAACAGTAGAACTTGTTTTTGTAGAACAAGAGGTAGAAAAGAACACTTTATATCAAACAATAGAAAAAACAGGAGAAGTGAAAGAATTTGCTTTACTAAAATTACCAGAACTAATAACAAACTTAAAAAAAGTATGCCAAGCATATCAGGTGACTTTACCAGATGATGTTGCGAAATATTTAGTGGAATGTTGCGGAACCAGCATGCAGGACTTAATGAATGAAGTAAGAAAATTGATTGAATACAAGGGAGCAAATGGAACAATTTCAAGAGAAGACATAGATAAACTTTGTATTAAGCAAATTCAAGCAGTTATCTTTGATTTAACAGATAATTTGGGAAAAAAAAGAAATCGCAAAAGCATTAGATGTATTTCATGGATTATTAATAAATAAAGAACCAATTCAAAGAATTTTAATTACTTTGTACAATCATTTTAAAAAACTATATATCATAAAAATAGCACAAAATTATGGGCAAGACGTGGCAAGTGCTATGAATTTAAAACCAAATCAAATGTTTTTAGTAAGCAAATATAAAACACAAGCCAATTATTTTCAAGAACAAGAATTAAGACAAATATTAGAAGAGTTAGTAAATTTAGATGCAAATTATAAAATAGGTTTAATTGATTTAGAAGTGGGGTTAGAAGCAATTCTTTGTAGGTATTGTTCTAAGTAAGAAATTTAAATCATAGAATTGTTATCTTTAATAAAAAAATTATATATACTTAGCCTACTAAATACGTTTTTCAAGCGAGTTAAGGTGGGGACCAACAAGTTAGAGCCTTCTGGCAAAGATTTGAAAAATCTTTGTATTGAAGGCTCTTCGTAGTTGGGGCGAGCAGAAAAAACGTATTTAGTAGGCTAGTAATATATAGTTATTATATATTTTAAAATTCTTTAAACATCCATATGTGTCTTAATAGAACGGATAATGTCATAAGAAAGCTGTAAAGAATGAGGAGGTAAATTATTTATCATATGAATTATCTTTTTATTTAACTTATTATTAGCCTCATCACCAAATAAGATATAATCAGCAGAACAACCGGTATAATCACAAATTGCAATTAATGTGTTCATACCTAAAGATTTATTACCAAGTTCTAATTGAGTTAAATAAGATTCAGAAATATTAATATTTTCAGAAAATACATTTCTTGTCATATGCAATTCTTCACGAATACCTCTAATTCTATTTCCTACTTCCAAATCGTTTTTCATATTTTACCACCTTTTTGTTAATTCCTATTACCAATTTACTGTTTAAATTATATACACTTAATGAAAAACATTGAATACACTAAAAGAGCAAAATAAAATTACCTATATAGGAATAGTATGTACAGAAATTTTATAATTATTTATTTACTTAATTTTAAAAAAATATTTAGAAAGGTACTTGAAAATTAAGAATGGTTAAGATAAAATAAAAATGTACTTAAAGAGAAAAAAGTGAAGATAGAAAAGAAAGTACAAAGGAGAAAAAAGTAGTGAACCAGCAAAAGCTTGAAATAGTAAGAGAGAGAGAGAGAGAGAGAGTTAGACTTTAAGCCAAAAACTAAAGAAAATTTAGTTTTATTTGTTGTACAAAAATTATATATCGTATACCAAAATAGAAAAGATGGATTATGCCTAAAAGGGTACGATTCATCTTAATTTTGTGTGCAAAAAAATAAAATATAGAAAAAATAAAACGATAATAATAGATGAAAGAAAGACAAGAAAAAATAGAAGAAAAGGAGAATAAAAAAACATGAAACAAGGAATTTTTAGTAAGAACAAGAAAAATGGTATTACTTTAATAGCATTAGTAGTAACCATTGTAATTTTATTAATTCTATCAGGAGTAACAATTAATATGTTACTAGGAGAGGATGGAATTATAAGAACAGCCCAAGAAGCAAAAAATACCTGGGAAGGTGCAGTTGCTAACGAACAACAAGAAATTCACAACTTGGTAAATGAATTAAATAATATAATGAATAACGAAAGTGGAACAGGTGGAGAAGGTATAACACCAGAAGACCCAGAAGAGCCAGAAACAGGACCAAATGGAAAGCCATTAGTAGAAACAGCAACAGAAATACAAACAGAAAGTAATTTAGAAGCAGAAGATGAATATGGAAATCCAGTAGTAGTGCCAAAAGGATTTAAAGTAGTAGTAGATGAAACAACCAATAATGCAACAACGGTACCAGAGGGAATTGTAATAGAAGATGGAGCAGGAAACCAGTTTGTATGGATACCAACAGGAACGTATAAAATAGATGCAAGTGGAACAACAAAAACAAACGACTTAACTAGAAGGCAGTGGGGCACAACAAAAAATGTTGAGCAAGTACCTGAACCAATAACAGGAGATGAGGTAGCTTCAGGAAATGGCGGATCATTTTATTATGGAGAAGGAGATACCCGTTCCGTAGCACATGATACAATAGCTAACTTTTTAAATAGTGCAAAGCCTACAGTAGAAGGAGAAAATGGAGGATTTTATATCGGAAGATATGAGCAAGGAGAAGGAAATGTATGTAAGGCAGGAGTAAATGCATATGTAAGTGTTACAAGAGATACAGCAAAAACACAAGCAGAAGCAATGTATGCAGATAAAGAGCAATATGGAGTAACAAGTGAGTTAATCAGTAGTTATGCATGGGATACCGCTTTAAACTTTATCTGTCAAAATAGTGAGCATGGATATACATTAGCAACCACAACAGAAGATACTTATGGAAATATAGGAACAGGAAGTAGTGGAAAAACATTAACAGGAGGATATGTAGCAGATTGTTATAGTAATATTTATGATTTGCTAGGTAATTGCTTAGAATGGACAACAGAATATTCGAGTCACACGTATGGCAGTGATGCTTGCCCTTGTGTGTCTAGGGGAGGTGTCTACGACGGCAGTTACGGTTGCGCAGCTTGTCGCATCAACGGCCTCACCACAGACTATTCCAGCACCAACATTTCCTTCCGCCTCAGCTTATATGTGTAGGTCTGAAAGCTGAAAAACAAATAGGTAAATATAAATCTAAAAATTATATAAAAATAAATAAAAATTTTTTAACCATTATGGCTAAGAGTAAGAAGACTGTCTACACTTTTTTTATGCAGACAGTCTAGTTTTTTCTTAAATTCTTAATTGCCTCTGTTGGAGGGGTTAACACTCTTTTCTATTTCTAAAATTTTTTATACATTTTTATAGTGTAACTTTAAAAATGTATAAATGTAATAATAGATAGAAAATTTAGCAAGAAAAATGTCAATTTTCCCACATATAATGTTCATAATATTTTGTAAAAATATATTGCATAAATAGAACAATTATTGTTATAATTAAAATAGAACTAATTAATTAAAACATACTAAGGAGGGAGAATATGAGTTTATCAGATAAAATAAACGAAAGGCTAGATATGTTAGACAAAATATATTTAGCAAGGCAAGAAGAGCTAGAGCAAGAAAATATACAAACAAGAGAAACGTTAAAGAAAAAATTAAATAAAATAAGTTTAGAAGAAATAGAAGAAGCAATAGAAAAACAATTTCAAAAAATAGAAAAAATTCAATGCAAACAGGAAGCAATTTTAAAAGAAAAAGGAGCAATTATTCATAAAATAGAATTATTAATTGAAAATTATGAACTACAAATTGCTTATTATAGTGAAAAAAACTATAAAAGTGGATTTAAGGACGCCATTTGTTTATGTGCACAATGTTTTAACAATGAGGATAATGAAAAATAGTGAAGCATTAGAATAGATAGTGCAAATAAAGGAGTAGCAATCATATTAAATAGAAATTTATGAAATTGAATGATAAATGAATAAAATATACCAACTTTTCGAACAATAAATAAAGAACAATAAATAAAAAAATATTAAAAAATTGTCATTTCTTTTTATGGTGGCTTAAGCTACAGAAAGAAAAGAGTAAAAGAATGCAAGAAAAAGAAAAGGTGGTATATTTTTATGATGAATTTTAGAACAGATTTAGCATCAGAAAGGCGAGATTTATATCGTAAAGCAAATAAAATAGAAAATGAAGTAGAAGGAATACAAACACAAGAAGAAGACTTGGGAGAAAATATTCATATTACAAGAGTAGAAGTTCTAAATGAAAATGGGGAACAAGCTATTGGAAAGAAAAAAGGGCATTACATTACAATTGATATTAAAAACTTAAAAATAGCAGGGGAGGAAGACATTCAAAAAGCTTCAGAAGCAGTTACAAAGGAATTAAAGCAATTAATTTCACAACTAGTGGCAAATTTAGATGATATTTTAGTAGTTGGGCTTGGAAATATCTATGTAACACCAGATGCACTAGGCCCTAAGGTGATTCAAGATATTGATGTCACAAGACATATTTTAGAGTATATGCCAGAAGTATTAGACAAAAATACAAGACCAGTTAGTGCAGTATCACCAGGAGTACTTGGAACAACTGGAATTGAAACATTAGAAATTTTAAAAGGAATAGTAGATAATATTCATCCAAAATTATTAATTGTTATAGATGCTTTAGCTTCTAGAAGTATGGAAAGAATTAGTAGTACAGTACAACTTGCAGATACTGGTATTATACCAGGAGCAGGAGTAGGTAACAAAAGAAAAGAATTAACAATAGATACTTTAGGTATTCCAGTAATTGCAATAGGGGTACCAACTGTAGTAGAAGCAGCAACAATTGCAGCAGATAGCTTAGATTTATTTATTCAAAAATTACAACAAGAAGCACATTCAAATGACTTTTTAAACCAATTACAAGAAGAAGATAAATATCAAATGATTAAAGATGTATTACAGCCAGCAGAATATAATTTTATTGTAACACCAAAGGAAATTGACGAACTTATTGAAAATATGTCCAGTGTAGTGGCAAGGGGCATTAATTATGCAACACAAAATTAATTGTCAATGAGCCTAATGGTGATGGAGGATTGTATATCATTGCAGTTTGATTGAAACCTTAAAAAAATATTCAAAAAATACTTGACTAAAAAAAAATATATATATATACTAGTATACAAAGAAAGGAGTAAATTTTATATGGGAAAAGGATTAATAGGAAATTCATTAAGTTATTCAATGAGCAGTATTTTAAGTGGAAGAATATCTGCCGAAGATATAGATAAAATATATGCAGGCACTTGTTTTACAGAAGAAACAATGCCAAATCTTTTAAGTCAATATAAAGATTATTGGGATTCTGCTGCTTATGATAGAGCCGAAAAAGAAATATGTGAAAAATATGGTGTTGAAAAACTAATCGAATTAAAAAATGGAGAAGAATACGAAAAAGCATATGATGAGGTTTATACAAGAGGGGATGAACTAAGAGCAACAGTTGCTAGAGAAGCAGAAGAACTATTACAAAAATTATGGGATGAAGGTAAAATTATTCAAACAAGATATAGAGTACCACAAGGACAAAAAGTAAAAGCAAAAGTATTTCCAGGTCATGAAAGACATTATTATGGTGGAGAAATAGTAGACGAAGTAGAAATAGAAGGAAAAGGACAAGGAAGATATGATGAAATTTTATGTCTAAATGGTGAATATTATGATTATACAGATAGTGCTACAGTATCATTAGGCGTAGCTAGTAATGGTTTATTTAATAATGAAATAGAATTATTAGCAAATCAATTAGTACGTGGATTTAGTAATGATGATAGAAATATAGACCGTATATTCTTTTTAGGAAAAATGTTTCCACAATATAAAGATGCAATCGAACAAGTAAGTAGCAAATTAGATTATGGCTCAAGCGAAAAAGAAGTTTTAGAAATGCTTGAAGAAGCATTAAGACAAAAAGGAGAACATACAGCAGAAGAAATAGGAGAAGGGCTAGGAGACTTAACACAAGGAGAAATTGGAGAAGCTCTTCATGTTATAACTAATGATAGAGAAACACAAAAAGACCAACATACTTTAGAGTAAAATATTCGGAGGAAAAAATGGTAAGTGTAGAATATAGTGAGGCAATTGCTGAAACATTAGATATATTAAATCATACAAGAAAAGAAGATGTTGATAAAATTTCAACAAAGTTTATGGATTTTCTAAAAGCAAATACTTCAAAAACTTATAAACCGGAATTAGATCACACTAAAAAAATAAAAGACATGCAATTAAAGCGAAAAACGAAAGCAATATTAGCTATTATTTATAAAACTTTTTGGTGTGATAATGAGAGAAAAAGAGAATTTGAAGCTACTTTAAAAAATAATGAACTTAAATACCAATCTGAACTAAGAGAAAAATATAATACAGATAATCTATTTAAAAATAGAGCATTGAAGACAGAAAAAGCAGAAAAGTTAGTATCTATGGTAGAATATAAAGAATCAATTTTTACTAAAATAAAAAATTGGTTCAAACGAATTTTTGGTTAAATAATATTTAAAAGTACTATTGCACGCTATAAAGTAGGAACAATACCAAATAGAAAATATAATAAAAGCAAATGAACAGGGTAAAAAGCATAAAGAAAATACTTTATCTTTTTGCCTTGCTTTCCATTATATAAGCTAATAAATACAAGGGATAATGCTGTAAATATTCCTAACAAAACATATAAATAGTGATAACCATACAAATAAATATTAAGTCCATATTTTATGATGCAAGCTAAAGTAAAAGAACTGCACATCCAAAATTTATGATTTCTAAAAATATAGAATAAAAAGATAGTGGCAATACCAAAAAAGCCATAATCAAAACAAGCATATTCTGCAATGAATCCAAATAAAATAGCAGGAAAAATACCAAGCAAATGCTTGATAGTCCAATTTATCTTTTCATTTTTTACAAATTGAAGAGTGTTAGAAGTAAATTTATCAAAACAAAAAATAGCTAATAATCCTACTGTTAAAGTAAAAAAGATATTAAGGGCAAAGCCTGTAGTATAAAGAGAACGAAAAAGCATAAATGGAATTTGAGAAAGAAAGGCAAACAAAGTTAACCTAAAAAAATATTTTTTTAGGTTTTTAGTATGTGTATAGCCTTCTGAAATTTGAAAAGCAAAAATAGGGAAGGCAATTCTTCCTATTACATTCATTTCTGTTGTATGCTTTAGCCAAGCATTCCCTAAATGGTCTATTACCATTGTAATTATAGCAATTACTTTTAACACAAAACTTGTCATAAAATTAGCTCCTTTTTTGTATTATATATTTTTTAAAGCTTAAGGTCAATGGGAACGGAGAATTTTGACAACATAAAAATAAGTAAAAAAAATAGTGTGAAAAACAAATTTCGACAAAAAAATTAAAAAAGATATGATATAATAGCTTAAATTTATATCATATTTTTTTTATTTCAAATACAAATAATTTATTTCAAAGGAGGCAAAATTATGCCAAGACTTCCACGAAATTATATCAAAACACCATTTTTTCATATCATTACACAAGGAATTAATAAAAGTTATATATTTGAGAAACCGGAAGACATAAAATATTATATCAAAATAATGTATAGTTTAAGTAAAGAACAAAAAATTAAAATAGTAGGATATTGTATAATGAGTAATCATGCCCATATGTTAATACAGACAGAAAATTTGCAAGAATTAAGTAAATACATGCAAAGACTTAATACAAAGTATGGAAAATATTATAATAAAAAATACACAAGAGTAGGGTATGTATTTAGAGATAGATATAAAGCAGAAGGCATTTACAATGAAAGGTATTTATACAATTGTTTAAAGTATATTTATGATAACCCAGTAAAAGCAGGAATGTGTGAAAAAGCAGAGGATTATCCATATTCAAATTACAAGAAAATTGAAGAAAAGTTAGATGAAACTTACAAATTTATGGATGTAGATGAAGACAACGAAAAAATAACTGAAGATATTATAAAAAGATTCTTAAAAGAAAATAATATGGAATTACCTGCTCTGAAAAAAGATAAAACAAAATTAAAAGAACTTATTATAATCTTGAAAGAAAAACATGAGATTTCATTAAGAAATATTGCAAAAGCTATAGATTTAAGTAGAGAAACTGTAAGAAACTTATATAACGAATAGAAAAGTTGTCAAAATTCTCCGTCCCCATTGACACGTCCCCATTGACAATTGTTTAAAGTGACCTTTTTAATATTAAAAAGGTCACTTGCTTCACTTTTAAAAGAGATATAATAATAATATAGAATATTATCTTATTTTGAACTAGTTAGGAGGAAATGAGATGAATGAATATTTAACTCGTAAAATCTGGAAAATGCGGAAAAGCATAAAAACTTCTCCTGGAACACCAGTAGTTTCTCTTGTTCAAGTAGCAAATAAAACCTATCAATTACTTTTTATGTCTTGTGGATGTGAAAATGCATGTACATTTTGCAATTATGGTTTTGACTACAATCTTACTTTAGAAATGGTTAGACCAGAACTTGAAAAAATAAGGCTAGAAGAATTTGATATTGTCGAACTTGAACTCGAAGCAAATGGATCTTTTCTTTCTGAAAGGGAAATACCTTATGATTTATTTCTTGAGATTTTACATTTTGTATCCAAGAGGAATATTCCTATCATTACAATAGAAACTCATTATAATACAATCACAGAAAAGAAGATTCAAGACATCAGAAGAATTTTGGGCGAAGAACAAGAAATATATTTTGAGCTGGGATTTGAGTCGGCAGATGAAGATGTAAGAAGCATCTATAATAAGGATATTGACACCGAAAAGTATCTTGAAGTGACTAAATTGTGTGAAAGATATAGAATTGGTCTTCAAATCAATGTACTTTTAGGTGCTCCTTTTCTAACTCGCGAAGAACAAATTCAAGATTGTCTGGATTCTCTCAAGTTTATTTATGAAAAAATGCCTGAGGGAACTACTGCAGTTTTATTTCCAATAAACATCAAGAAGAATACAATGTTAAAGCATTGGCAAGATATTGGTGTTTATGACCAAATTTCATCTTGGGAATTTGTTGAACTTCTTCATAGAATTCCTGAAGAATATTTGGACAAATTTACTATTGCATGGTGGGGAAACAGAGAAAATACTTTTACAAAGGGTATTATGCAATTTCCTAAGACATGTGATAAATGTAAAGAACGATTAATGAAATTTTATGAAAATTTTTACGGTAACTGGAATCCTTCTTATCGTAAGAAAATGCTTGATGAAATCTGGTCTACAAGGTGTGAATGTGACAAAAAATAAAATATTCCGCAATGCAAAACAGATGGCAAATGCCATCTGTTTTGTGTTTATTAATTTAATAGTAAATCTTTTAAGTCTTTTTTCATTTTTGGTGGATAGTTATATATTGGATTACCAATAATAAATCCACATATTTGTTCAAAATCTTTAATTCCCAAGTATTGATCAATTTCATTTTCTATATATAAAGTATCACATAAAATGCAACTACCCAAGCCTAAATTTACAGCTTGTAAGCTCATATTTTCTATTGCACATCCTAAAGATATATAATCAGGTTTTTTATAATTCTCATTTTTAGATTTAGATTTATACCTGTCACTATAAATCATTATCATTTTATTGGCTGTACGTATTTGCTCTGCTGAGCCTTTTACACTGGTTTTCTCTTTTGGATTTAATCTATCCCATTCCAATAGCATATTCATAATATCGCTTTTTTGTTCATCATTTAGAACATAGAACTTCCATGGTTGCCTATTTTTAGCAGAAGGTGCAAGACTTCCACTAACTAAAATTTTTTCTAATTGTTTTTCTGAAACCTTATCATTTGTAAATAATCTAGCTGAGCGCCTATTATCAACTATTTCATCAAAATTCATATTATTACCTCTAACAAATATTTTATAATAATTTTATTAGATTTATAATGTTATAAAATGACTTTAATGATATTAATTTTGTCATTGTCAATGGGTGTCAATGGGGACGGAGAATTTTGACAACCAATTGACAAAGAGTGCTATAATGGTGTAAATTAATAAAAAGATATTAGAAGGGGTAAAAAATGAAATTAACAGATGCAATGGAAAAATTTAAAAAATATGTGGAAAATTACAATATAGAAGATGGTATGATAAAGCTAAAAATAAAACATACCTATAAAGTAATAGAAGAAAGTGAAGCAATTGCAAAAAGTATAGGGCTAGATGAAGAAAATGTCAATTTGGCAAAACTAATTGGTTTATTACATGATATTGGAAGATTTGAACAAATAAAACAATTTCGAGATTATAGAGATGAAAAAAATATAGACCATGCGGAACTAGGTGTAAAACTCTTATTTCAAGAAGGACTTATTAGAAAATTTATAAGAGAAGACCAATATGATAATATTATCTTGAAAGCAATTCAAAATCACAATAAATTTAAAATAGAGGATGGCTTAAAAGAAGAAGAACTAGTTCATTCTAAAATAATTAGAGATGCAGATAAAACAGATATCTTTAGAGTAAAAATAGAAGAACCACTAGAAGCTATTACCAATTATACAAAAGAAGAATTAGAAAATAGCGATATTACAGATGAAGTTTATCAAAATGTAATACAACATACATTAATTGTTAACACACTAAGAAAAGAACCATTAGATTATTGGATATCTCCAGTTGGTTTTGTATTTGATTATCACTTTATAACAGGTTTACAACATGTACAAGAAAGAAACTATATTAATGCTATGCTTGATAGGATAAATTATAAAAATGAAAAAACAAAACAAAAAATAGACAATATTAAAACAATAACAAATGAATATATGAACCAAAAAATAAAAGAAAGTAAGTAACCTTTTTAATATTAAAAAGGTCACTTTAACCAATTTATTTTATAGGTATATATAACTTTAATTTATTATTTGGTAGATATTCTTCTATATCCGGCAAATCTTCTAACGCATATCCAGAATTTGGAATAATTGTCCTATATATTTTTTGACAAAATTCATATAAAAAAGTAGAATCAACATAATCACATTCAAAAATTAAATAGTTACTAGCTCTTAAATTTAGTTCTATTGAATTTTCAAACTTTTCTGTGGATGCAATGTAATATATAGCTTCATCTATATTACAAGTTTTATCATATTCTAGTAGACCATACTCACTTTTACCTTTTATATATTGATAATTTTCTTTCCAAAATAGTGGAGCTTCATTATGACAATTTTTAATTGTTGTTTTCATTGAAATAGCATACAAGTTAAATTCTATATTTTTCTCTATGTGATAGTGAAACTCATCTGTCACATCCTCATTTGTCAGCTCATATTTTGAAAAGAATTTTATATTATTTTTTTCCTTATTTATTTCACTTGGAAGAAATCCCATCATAGATTTAAAAGCCCTAGAAAAAGCCTGTGAAGATTCATAATTATATTTTATAGCAATGTCAATTATTTTTTCCTTTCCTTCAAGTAAATCTAAAGCAGACATACTTAACTTTCTTTTTCTAATATAATCAGCTAGAGTGTAATTAGTTACAAATAAGAATATCCTATGCATAGTATATTCGTTAACACCAAGTATTTGAGCTAATTTTTTATAACTAATTTCTTCACAGAGATTATCTTCTATATAATTAATTAAATCATTAAATTTTTCATTACTCTGTTGATTCATATATATTTCCCTCAATTCTTATAAAACTAACATTAGTATAACATATTTCTATTAAATTACAAATTAGTGTCAATGTCAATGGGGACAGAATTTTGACAATCAATTGACAAAGAATGCTATAATAGTGTAAACTAATAAAAAAATGTATTTTCAAGATTCACAATATGAAACTTTTTTAGCAACAGTGGAAAAGGAGTCTAATATGAATAAATATTATAGCAATTTAAATAATGAAGTAAAAGAATATTTTAATATTTTATCACCAGAATTTCCAGAGTGGCTTTTTGAATACATAAATACTCCTGAAATGGAAAGAATAGGGAAGATTAGTATGAGTTGTGGAACTGACTATTCTAAATGTTTCAATATTCAATACTGGTACTCTAACTTAGATCATAGCGTTGGAGTTGCACTTATTATATGGCACTTTACTCACGACAAGAAACAAACATTAGCCGGTTTATTCCATGATATTGCAACCCCTGCATTTAAACATTGTATTGATTTTATGAACGGTGATACTGAAACGCAAGAATCTACTGAAGAAAGAACAACCGATATTATTAGAAATTCAGAAGAAATAATGTCATTACTACAAAAAGATGGAATCAAGTTAGAAGAAGTAAATGATTATAAAATTTATCCTATTGCTGATAATGATACGCCAAAATTATCTGCTGATAGATTTGAATATACATTCTCTAGTGGACTAACCTTTTTTAGAGTTTGGAACTTGGATAAAATAAGAAAAATGTATTATAACGTAGTTGTTACAAAAAACGAGGATGGAACAGATGAATTAGCCTTCAAAGATAAAGAAATATGCGAAGAATATATTCACACGATATCTAAATTATGGCCTGAATGGGTTAGCGATAAAGACAGAACTGTTATGCAATTCTTGGCTGATATGTGTAAATCTATGAATAATTTAGGCTTTTTGACAATAGATGATTTATATACTCTGTCTGAACAAGAGATAATCAATAAATTTATAAATTGTGGGAATAGTTATTTGTCAGAAAGCTTTAAAAAATTTCAATTAGCTACTGAAGTTCATAAAAGTGATCATTTAATGAAAGATAAATATTGTGTCAATATTAAAGCTAAAACTAGATATGTAGTACCATTAGTTTTAAATGACGGATATCCTATAAGAATAAATACGATATCTGAAAATGCAAGTAATGAGATAAATGAATACTTAAAATTACCTAAAGGTGGATATTATACATATTTTGATTTTGAATTTACACCTTATGAAAAAGAGAGAACATCATTTTAATAAAAAAACAACTTACAAACTTTTTATAGTCTGTAAGTTGTTCTTTTATGTATGGAGCGGGTAGCGAGAATCGAACTCGCGCGACCAGGTCGGAAGCATGGCATTCTGCCACTAAATTATACCCGCTAATTTTAGTATAGATAGTATAGATAGTTTAGATAGTTTAGAATGTATAACAATTAGAATATTGAACAAACAGAAAGTTGTCAAAATTCTCCGTCCCCATTGACAGAAAGTTGTCAAAATTCTCCGTCCCCAATGACAATAATATTTATAACTGGATTTTTTGTTCAATTCCTTCTAAAATAGCAGGTAAAATTTGTTTTTTCCTAGAAACTACTCCTTTTAAAACAGTTGTGTTACCAATTAATTGTATATGAAAAGCTCTTTCAAAAATATCTGTTCTATTTCCTAAAACAATTACTTTAGAATTAGCTTCCAAAATATCAGTTACTACAAACACAAATAAATCAATATTTTCTTTTTGAATTCTATTTTCTATTGCTTTTTCAAGTTCTGGTTTTCTTTTAAATACTTCGTCCACATTAGAGCTGTTAATTTGCGAAATGGTAATTTTTAAATTATTATGTTGAAAATCTTTAGAATCAATACAAATAATTTGTTCAGGAGTACTATCACTAATATCAGTTCCGGCTTCTAATAATTTATAGCCATAATCATATAAATCAATACCAGCAATTTTGGACAATTTTTCTGCAGTAATTCTATCTTGATCTGTACAAGTAGGGGAACGAAACATTAATGTATCAGATATAATAGCACTAAGCATCATTCCGGCAATTCTAGGAGTAATTACTACATCTTCTTGTTTGTATAGTTTATATAATATAGTAGAAGCACAGCCAACTGGTTCTGCAATACAATATACAGGTTCAGATGTATGTAGATTTAACCTGTGATGATCTACCACCATTTGAATATGTGCATTTTCAATTCCATCTACACTTTGAGAAAATTCATTATTATCTACCATAATAACATTAGAATGATCTTCTAACTTAGATAAAAGTTCTGGTTTTTCTACATTAAAAGTTTTTAAAGCATAATTTGTTTCTTTATTTGTATTTCCTAAGCGATAACTTTCTGCATATTTTCCCATTTCTGTTTGTAAGTTAGCCATTGAAATTGCAGAAGCAATAGAATCTGTATCTGGATTTGTATGTCCGAAAACGAAAGTTTTATCAGTCATAAAAAAATCCCCCTTTATCTCTTGATTACCTCTAACTAATATAGTATACCATAAATTACATAACATGTCAACAAATGTCAAAATTACTCTAAAATTCCTTTAGTTTTGGAAAACATTATGTATTTTTTATTACATTCAAAACTGTGAATAGACAATGCAATTATAAAGAAAAATAACAAAGTAATAAAATCTCTTAAAAACAATTGACTTTTATACTATTATATCATATAGTATGGTTGATTTGTGAATAAATTATGTATTTAACAAAAAATAAAAATGAAAGGGGCTTTTTATGGGACTAATTGTAAAAAATGTAGACAAAAGTTTTGGTACGAAAAAAGTAGTAGACAGTATAAATTTTGAAATACAAAAGCCAGGCGTATATGGACTTTTAGGAACAAATGGCGCAGGAAAAACTACTACAATTCGTATGATTTTAGGAATTTTGAAAAAAGATAGTGGAGAAATTACATGGAATGGAAAAGAAGTACAAAGAAAACATGTAAATTTTGGCTATTTACCAGAAGAAAGAGGTGTTTATCCAAAAACAAAAATACATGACCAATTAATGTATTTTGCAAGACTAAAAGGAATGGACAAGCAAAAAGCAGAAGAGCGAATGAAATATTGGATGAAAAAATTAGAAATAGACCAATATTTAGAAATGACACCAGAAAAATTATCAAAAGGAAATCAGCAAAAAGTACAGTTTGTAACAGCAATTTTGCATGATCCAGAGTTATTAGTATTAGATGAACCATTTAGTGGATTAGACCCAGTAAACACAGAACTTTTAAAAAATGTAATTATCGAATTGATTCAAAAAGGAACCTATATAATTATGTCTAGCCATCAAATGTATTCTATAGAAGAATTTGCATCAGATGTCTTAATTTTAAATAAAGGAAAAACTGTATTACAAGGAAACTTAAAAGAAATTAAAGAACAATATGCAGCCAATAAGCTTGCACTAAGTACTGTAGAAAATGTGGATGATTTAATAAAAGAAGCGGGACTAAAAATTTATCATAGTAAAAATAATGAATACACTATTGAAATTACAAACGAAGAAGATGGTTACCGTTTATTTGATTTATTGGCAAAAAAACATATTAAAGTAGAAAAATTTGAAATTATGAAACCTAGTTTACATGATATCTTTATAGAAAAGGTAGGTGAGGACGAATGAAAGATTTATGGATTGTAGCTTCTTATACCATAAAAGACATGCTAAAAAAGAAAACATTTTTAGTTTCTAATTTAGTTATTCTATTAATTATTATTGTTGGTTTTAATATTCCAAATATTATGAATGCTATTACTTCCGGTTCTGAGCAAGGTGGAGAAGTAGTAGAGAGCAAAACACAAGAATTAATAGTGGATGCAGAAAATATTTTTGAAGGAACTTTAGAGCAATTAAATACAAACGAAAATCATGTATTTTTGATTGAAAATAGAGAAGTAAGTAAAGAAGAAATAGCACAAAAAATAGAAAATAATGAAATAGAAGATGCTATTGTAATTACTAGAGAAAATGGACAAATCAAATTAACTTATATTGTAGAAGATATGACTATGATGGATGGAGTACCAGAAAGTCTGCAAAACACTTTTGAAGAACTTTATACCAATTTACAATTATCAAAATTAAATTTAACACAAGAACAACTTGCAAGTTTAGAGCCTAATTTTACTTATTCATTAGAACAAACAAATGAGCAAGAGGTAAAAGGTAATGTACTTGCCATTATGCTATTATCTATAGTACTATTTTACGCAATTTACTTTTGTGCCTATCAAGTATCTAGTTCTATTACAACAGAAAAAACATCTAAAATTATGGAAACATTGGTTACCTCTACTAAACCTAGAACCATTGTACTTGGAAAAACAATAGGTATTGGAATAGTAGGATTTTTACAAGTTGCTGTTATTGTAACAGTTGCCTTAATTTGTGCATATTTTTACTTACCAGAAGGAGTTTTAGAAAGTGTATTAGATGTATCACAAATTACACCAATGCTTGGAATATTTACCGTAATCTACTTTATTTTAGGTTATGCAACCTATGCTTTACTATATGCCCTAACAGGTTCAACCGTAAGCAAACCAGAAGATGTACAAACTGCTAATGGACCAGTAGCAATTGTAGCAGTAATAGGATTTTATTTATCTTACTTTACTATGATGAACCCAACCAGTGACTTAAATGTATTTGCCTCCATATTCCCATTTTCATCACCATTCTGCATGCCATTTAGAATAATGATGGGAATTGCAACACCTACCCAAATTGCTATATCAATAGCAGTACTATTAGTAACTATTTTAATTGTAGCAAATGTATCTATTAAAATTTACTCTAATGCGATTTTAAACTATGGAAGCAGAGTAAGCTTAAAAGATATGATTAGAATGTATAGAAATAAAGATGATAATAATAGTTAATCAAGGAGAAAGATATGGAAATAGTAGTAGGTAAAACTTCAGGATTTTGTTATGGAGTAAAAAATGCAGTAGAACAAACAAGAAAGCAACTAAAAGAATATCTAACAGAAGATAAAGCAAGCCAAGAAATTATTTATTGTTTAGGAGAATTAGTTCATAATAGACAAGTAATAGAAAACTTAGAAAAACAAGGCATGCAAATAATAGAAAAGCTAGAAGATATCCTAGAGCCACAAGGAAAAAAAGTAATTATTAGAGCACATGGAGTGCCAAAACCAATCTATGAAAAAGCAAAAGAACTTGGTATTTGCTTAATAGATTTAACATGTCCAAATGTACTAGCTATTCATAAAATAGCACAGAATTATCAAGAACAAGACTTTTATTTATTTTATGTAGGAGAAAAAACACATCCAGAAAGTATTGGAACTATTAGCTTTTGTGGAGACAATGTTAGTATCATAGAAAACTTAGAACAAGTAGAAGAAGCAATACAAAAATTAGCTCAATCTCGTAAAGAGCATTTACTTCTATTTGCACAAACTACTTTTAGTTTAGAAAAATTTGAAAAAATAGTAGAAAACATACAAAATAAGTTAAAACAAAAAACACTAGAAGAAAAAGAAAATGTAAACTCACCAATAGAGGTAGTTGTTAAAAATACCATTTGCAATGCTACTAAATTAAGACAAGAAGAGACAGAAAAAATAGCAAACCAAGTAGATGCTATGATAATTGTTGGTGGAAAAAATAGTGCAAATACTCAAAAATTATTGCAGATTGCTAGTACACATTGCAAAAAAACATATGGAATTGAAACCAAACAAGATTTATCTCAACAAGATTTAAAACAACTAAAAACTTGCACAAAAGTAGGAATTATGGCAGGAGCCTCTACTCCACAAGAAAGTGTTGATGAGGTATTAGCATTATTAGAAAAAAAGATTAATTTCAATAATAAATAGAAATATTGCTTTATTTCTTCTCCACTAAATCCTGCCAATACTTTTTAGGCATATATTGCATTTGTAACCTTGGGTTAGTTCTTTCTTTAATAGCAATTGTATGAAAGAAAGTTTTCCATAAAGATTGAAATTGTTTCTCCTGTGTAGATAGGTTAGGCAAGCTAACACTAGCAGGCACAGAAACAATTTCATAATTTTTATTAGAACAAGCCTGATACAAAAAGGCTAAATTTCTATTTTTGTCATGTAAAATTAAATTTTGCGTAGGAAATCGTTTTATTAAAAATTGTCCTACATTTTCAATTACATTATTATCTGGATGGATAGAAGCATACCACAAGTTATTTTCCAATTCTTGCAAACGAACCAAACCTTTTAAACGGTGTGCTTCGTGTAATACATTTTTTCTTAACTTCATTACTTCTACCACATAATCTAAAGATAATAAATTACTAATTTTTCCTCCAATGCAAAAGCCATTTAAAATATATTTTAAAATAGCAATTTCTTTTTGTGGAGCACAAGATAAAAATGCATTATAGCAATCATAAAGAACTTGGTAAGATACATTTTGATAAAGCCCATTCCAAATGCGTTTGGCTTTTTCTTCATCTGTAGGAATATAGCTGCATTGTTCTAACAAATTTGTTTCATATTCTAATTCTGGCACTATTTGAGAAGGAACCAATTTACTAATATAACAATCAAAAGCAATGGTTAGTAAACCATTAAATGTACCATCATATAAATAAACTTCATTTTCTAATAGTTTCCAATTCATTATCACATTCATCTCCAATATAATAACTTTTACATGATATTTAATTTGTACTGTAAAATTTTCATTCATTACATCTTTAATTTTTATATTTATTAATTTTCCATTGCTATAATAAATTTTATACTTTTAAAAATTCCCAGTAAGGCTCTTTATTTTATCTGCTTTCACAGGCTCTAAGGTATCAAACAAAGAAGTTTGTACATAAGAAGGGGTAGGGAGTAATTTCCTTTCTAAATAGAGCAAGTTTTCAGAAATAAAACCTTGGTCAAAATGAGAAATGGAGTCTGCATATTTTCCATTACAAGTAATAAAATACCTTGCTCTTTTTAATACAACACCTAATTTTTTCAAATGTTCAAATTGTAAATGGCAATTACCTCTAGCACGTAAAATTCTTTTGGCAGAAACAACACCAATACCAGGTACACGAAGCAAAGTAGCATAATCTGCGGTATTGATTTCTACTGGAAAGTTTTCTAAATGCCTAATTGCCCAATCACATTTTGGGTCTAATAAAGTATTAAAATTAGGATTTTGCTCATTTAACAGTTCGTCTGCTTTAAAGCCATAAAAACGAAGTAGCCAATCTGCTTGATAAATTCTATTTTCTCGTAAAAGAGGAGGTTTTTCTAAAGTAGGCAAATTAGAATCCTCGTTTACAGAAATATAGGCAGAATAATATACTCTTTTTAAATGAAATTTTTGATATAAACTTTCAGAAAGTTTCATAATTTTTAAATCACTTTCTGGAGTGGCTCCTACAATTAATTGGGTAGTTTGCCCTGCAGGTACAAAGTTCCTATTTTCTTTTTTAGCAATAGCAGGAGAAACGGTAGGTACAAATGACCAACTTTTTTTACTAGGTAACAACCTTTGTGCAGTAGCACTTAGCTTACCTGCAACATAGCTCATAGGTTTTACAATGTTATCTTTGGTTTTCTCTGGCGCAAGTAGTTGTAAACTATTTTGAGAAGGAAGCTCAATATTAATACTCATACGGTCTACTAAAACGCCTAATTGATCTATTAATTCTTGGCTACAACCAGGAATGGTTTTAGCATGAATATATCCGATTAAAATGATATTCGTTTCGTAATAGGGAAATTGCTTGTATCATTTGTTCCATAGTGTAATTAGGGGACTTAATAACAGCAGAACTTAAAAACAAGCCTTCTATATAATTTCGTTTATAAAAGCCAATGGTTAAATCTGCCACTTCTTTTGGAGTAAAAGTAGCTCTTTTTACAGAATTGCTAGCACGGTTAATACAATATTTGCAATTATACATACAACAATTGGTCATTAAGATTTTCAAAAGAGAAATACATCTACCATCTGCACCCCAACTATGGCAAATGCCAGAAACATCTCCATTACCAATACCGTCTAAAGTATTTTTTCTTTTACTTCCTGAAGAACTACAAGAAGCATCATATTTTGCAGAATCTGCTAAAATTTTTAATTTTTCTTCTATTTCCATTATATTTTTCTTCCTCTCAATGTTAACTAATATTTTATTGTATAGGATAGGAAAAATCGAAGGCTTTTGCTATACAATAAGGTAAAGTTTCCTTGAATTAGCAATTTACAAAGCAAAATGCACATGACAAAGCATTTTGACAATATCTATATGCAAAATACAAAACAATGTTTTGCAAACAAATGTGCCTAAAATATATCATATAGAAAATCAAAAGTCAAATAAAAATAGAAAATTTGTTTATTAGCAAAATAAAAAATATTAAAGTAGAAAAACACAATAAAACGATTGTGCTTTTTTATGTTCTTTGGTACAATAAGAAAAGATATTTAATTATCGTTTTAGTAAAAAAATGAAAGAAAGGAAAACAAAAACATGAAAATAGGAATAGATATAGATGATACCATTTCAGCCTCTTTTGAAGAACTATTTATCCATTCTCAAAACTTTGATATAGATGTAGTAGGAAGAGAAGGTAATCCAATCAATTATGGAAAAATAGATGATCACAATTACATAGAAACCATGTATCCACATTGGTCACCAGAACAAATTAAAACATTTTGGGAAAAATATTTTATGGATGTATTAACAAAGGCAAATGCCAAAAAGGAATGTGCCAAAGTAATCGAAAAATTAAAAAAAGAAGGTAACCAAATTATCTTAATTACTTCAAGATATGAAATAGTAGAAGGAAAAGAGTTGGTAGAAGATGCTACTAAACAATGGTTAGAAACACATCATATTTTATATGATAAACTTATTATGAATTCACAAGATAAATCTATTGTAGCAGAGCAAGAAAATATAGACTTATTAATAGATGATAGTATTGCTCATTGCCTTAATGTAGAAAAGAAGAATATAAAAACATTTTTATATACTACAGTTTGCAACCAAGGTTGTGAAGTACCAAATTTAGAAAGGGTGTATTCTTGGCCACAAATCTATAAGAAATATCAAGATTTAAAAATAGAATAGATTAATTTTTATAAAATTAAATTATTATCATTTAAAACATGCAAAAATTTATAGAAAATTTCAAAAAAACTGTTGACAAATGACACTGTGTCACATATAATATATGACATGGTGTCATTTTTAAAAGTAAAGGGGAATAAAAAATGCCAACAGAAACATTTATGAAACTATCGGAAGAAAAGAAAAATAAAATATTAGTAGCTGCTAAAAAAGAATTTACTAGAGTTCCATTTGAACAAACATCTATTAAAAATATTGTAGAAGATGCAGAAATTGCAAGGGGAAGCTTTTACCAATACTTTACATCCAAAGAAGATTTGCTCCAATATATGATGAAGGATGATAAAGAAAAATTAGATAATTTTATTAAGGATAAACTAAAAGAAACACATGGTGATGTTTTTGAAGCATATTTAGCAATTTACGACTTTATAACACAAAAAATGGGAGAAGATAAAGATTTAGCATTTTATAAAAGACTTATAGAAAATGCTAAAGTAGTAGAAGATGAATCTTCCATGCTACGTATTCCTAAAGATTTAAAAGGTCCTTTTCAACAGGAGGAATTTTTAAAATTAATAGATGTATCAAAATTACAAATACAAGATGAAGAAGAATTACATATTGTAATACAAATGCTCTATTTAGTTACCAGAAAGGCACTAGTGAACAATTTTAAATATCAATCTACTGAAAAAGCAAGAAAAGAATATTTAAAAATGATTGATTATTTAAAAAATGGTGTGTTAAAATAATAAGACTAAAAAGTGTTCAAAAGAAGTGTTCATAGGAGAATAGAATAAGAAGAATGACACATGAAAAAATAATATAAAAAGAGTAACTTAAACATGAATAGGGAGGAAAAAGATGTTCAAAGTATTAAGAAATTTAAGCAAATCATGGATATCGGTTGTTGTTATTATTTTACTATTAATTTTACAAGCAACAGCAGATTTAGCCTTGCCAGACTATACTTCTAAAATTGTAAATATTGGTATTCAGCAAGGTGGTATCGAAAATGCTGTGCCAGAAGTAATTCGTAAATCTACTATGGATGACTTATTACTATTTACAGAAGAGGATGATCAAATTTTAGAAAATTATACTCTTATTTCTAAAGAAAGCTTAGATGAAGAAGATTATGAAGATTATGTAAAAGATTATCCTGCTTTAGAGAATGAAGAACTTTATGTTTATAATTCCTTAAAAGAAGAGGAAGAAGAAAATTTAAGTGCAAAAATGGCAAAACCATTAATGATAGTACAAAATTTAACATCAGGAGAAACTGCAGAAACAGTAAAAGAAAATATTCTTTCTCAAATGCCAGTACCTGTTAAAAATGCTAATAAAGATGCAACAGCATTAGAACTAGTAAAAGTAATGTTTAATATGCAAACTTCTAGTCAAACAAATCAAATGCTAGAAGAACTTATGGCACAAGTAGATACTATGTCAGAAAGCATGGTAGAACAGGCAGCCATCACAGCCGTAAAAGCAGAATATCAAGCAGTAGGAATCAACACAGGTGATTACCAAAGTAATTATATATGGTGGACTGGTTTGCAAATGCTAGGAGTAGCTTTTGTTAGTATGGCAGCAGCAGTTTGCATTATGTTCTTATCTTCACGTGTAGCTGCAAAACTAGGTGAAACTTTAAGAGATAAAATCTTCAAAAAAGTATTAGGCTTTTCAACCAGTGAATTTAAACAATTTTCAACAGCTTCTTTAATTACACGTAGTACTAATGACATTCAACAAATTCAAATGTTAATTACTATGTTATTTAGAGTAGTAGTTTATGCTCCAATTATTGGTATTGGTGGCTTCTTTAAAGTTTTAGCAACTAGTGATAATTCTATGGCATGGATTATTGGGGTGGCAGTAGGTTCCATTATCCTAATTGTAGGACTTTTATTTGCTATTGCAATGCCACGATTTAAAAAATTGCAAGATTTAATTGATAAACTAAACTTAGTAGCACGTGAGATGCTAACCGGTCTTCCTGTTATTAGAGCATTCCATACTGAAAAAAGAGAAGAAAAACGTTTTGATGATGCTAATAAAAACTTAATGAAAACTTACATGTTTGTTAACAAAGCAATGAACTTAATGATGCCAATCTTAATGCTTGTAATGAATAGTATTTCTCTTTTAACCATCTGGGTAGGAGGACATAATGTAGATGCAGGTATTATGCAGGTAGGAGATATTATGGCTTTCTTACAATACACTATGCAAATTGTTATGGCATTCTTAATGATTTCTATTATCTCTATTATGTTACCAAGAGCAAGTGTATCTGCTAAACGTATTAATGAAGTATTAGAAACCGAGAATATGATAAAAGACCCAAAAGAGCCAAAACATTTGGACAGCAACAAAAAAGGATATGTAGAATTTAAAAATGTATCTTTCCGCTATCCAGATGCAGATGAAGATATGTTAACCAATATTAGTTTTACTGCAGAACCAGGTAAAACTACAGCTATTATTGGTAGTACCGGAAGCGGAAAATCTACAGTAGTAAACCTAATTCCTCGTTTTTATGATGTAACAGGGGGAGAACTTTTGGTAGATGGGGTAAATGTAAAGGATGTAACACAAAAAGAATTAAGAAATGCAATTGGTTTTGTGCCACAAAAAGGAATATTGTTCTCTGGTACTATCGAAACAAATATCAAATACAGTAATGAAAATATGTCAGACGAACAAATGAAATTAGCAGCAGAAATTGCACAAGCAACAGAGTTTATTGAGCAAAAACCAGATCAATATGATTCTGAAATTGCCCAAGGTGGTAGCAATGTATCTGGTGGGCAAAAGCAACGTTTATCTATTGCAAGAGCAGTTGCCAAAGACCCAGAAATTTTTGTATTTGATGATAGTTTTTCAGCATTAGATTATAAAACAGATGCAAAACTAAGAGAAGCATTAAAAGAAAAAACAGAAAACAAAACAGTAATTATTGTAGCGCAAAGAATTAACACTATTTTAAATGCAGACCAAATTATTGTGCTTGATGATGGAAAAATTGCAGGAAAAGGAACACATGAAGAATTAATGAAAAATTGCGAGGTTTATAGACAAATCGCATTATCACAACTTTCAAAGGAGGAATTGGAATAATGGCAAATAATAATAAAAAACCTCCAATGGGAGGTATGGGCCCTGGACATGGAACAGGAGCAGTGGAAAAACCAAAGAACTTTAAAGAAACTACCAAAAAACTAATTAAACATTATTTGGTAGACTATAAATGGCAATTATTAATTGTATTTATTTTTGCCATTGGAAGTACTATTTTTATGATTGTAGGACCAAAAATTTTAGGAAATGCAACTACTGAAATCTTTAATGGATTAATTAGTAAATTATCAGGTGGTACAGGAATTGACTTTGGAAAAATTGCAGGAATTTTACTTACTTTACTTACTTTGTACATTGTTAGTATGCTATTTTCGGCAATTCAAAGCTTTTTAATGACAAATGTATCTCAAAAACTAACTTATCGAATGAGAAATGATATTGCTGTTAAAATTAATAAATTGCCAATGAAATATTTTGATAAAAGAACCAATGGTGAAGTGTTATCTATTATCACTAACGACGTAGATACTTTTTCACAAAACATGAACCAAAGTATTACACAAATTATAACTGCTATTTGTACTATTATTGGAATTTTAATCATGATGTTATCTATTAGTGTAACTATGACACTTATTTCTATTATTATTTTACCAATTACAGCACTAGTAGTAAGATTTATTGTTAAAAAATCTCAAAAATACTTCAAGGCACAACAGGATTATTTAGGACATGTAAATGGTCAAGTAGAAGAAATTTATAGTGGACATAATATTGTAAAAGTATTTAATGGAGAAGAAAAAGCAATAGCAGATTTTGACAAAATGAACCATGAACTTTATCATTCTGGTTGGAAATCTCAATTTATGTCAGGATTAATGCATCCACTTATGAATTTTGCAGGAAATGTAGGATATGTAGGAGTTGCCATTTTAGGTGGTTATTTAGCAGTACAAGGAAGAATTACGGTTGGTAATATTCAATCTTTTATCCAATATAACAAACAATTTACACAGCCAATTAACCAAATTGCTCAAATTTCTAGTATGTTACAATCTATGGTAGCAGCTTCTGAAAGAATATTTGAATTCTTAGAAGAGGAAGAAGAAATGCAAGAAATTCCAAATGCAGTATCAACCAAAGGACTAAAAGGAAATGTAACATTTGACCATGTACAATTTGGATATAACGAAGATAAAATTATTATTCACGATTTTAATGAGGTTGTAAAAGATGGTCAAAAGGTAGCCATTGTCGGACCAACTGGTGCAGGAAAAACAACCATGGTAAAATTATTAATGAGATTTTATGATGTAAATAGTGGAGCTATTTTAGTAGATGGACATAATGTAAAAGACTTTAACCGTGGAGAGTTAAGGCAAATGTTTGGAATGGTATTACAAGATACTTGGCTATTTGGTGGAACTATTAAAGAAAATATTAAATATGGTAAACCAGATGCCACAGACGAAGAAGTAATAGCAGCTGCCAAAGCAGCACATGTACATCACTTTATTCAAACATTACCAAAAGGCTATGATATGGTAATTGATGAAGAATCTAGCAATATATCGCAAGGACAAAAACAATTACTAACCATTGCCAGAGTTATTTTAGCAAATCCAGAAATTTTAATACTAGATGAAGCTACCAGTTCAATTGACACTAGAACAGAGCAACAAATTCAATCTGCTATGGATAATTTAATGAAAGGAAGAACCAGTTTTATTATTGCCCATAGACTATCTACCATTAAAAATGCAGATGTTATCTTGGTAATGAACCAAGGAGATGTTATTGAACAAGGAACTCATGAAGAATTACTTGCAAAAGGCGGATTTTACGCTAATTTGTATAATTCACAATTCGAAGAGGCAGAAGAAGAATAAAAGTGTCAATGGGGACGGAGAATTTTGACAACTTTTGTCAAAAAATATTGAAGCAAAAATAAGAATATGATACAATAGTGGCAGAAAATAAAAGGAGGGGTATGTTATGGAAATCAATAACAATATACCAAGTGAATATAGAGTACTTTCACCATGGGCCTATTTTGGATACAGTATTCTATTTGCAATACCACTTATAGGTTTTATTTTAGCTATTGTATTTGCTTTTGACAATTCTAACTTAAACCGTAGAAGCTTTGCACGTTCTTACTTTTGCGGATTACTTATTGCAGTTATTCTTATTGTTCTATTTGCGGTATTAGTAGGCGCAGGCATGTTTGCTTTTAATAATTCAATGAGATTATATTAATTATGTGCAATGAAAAGTTAAAACTAGCAGAAATTGTACTTCTTTAATAATATTATTAAAGAAGTAAATAATTTCTGCTAGTTTTATTTTGTGAAATTTTGAAAATTTATAATAACTGATAAATGATATTTTAAATTATACAGTAAAAATTAAAAAAATGAAAAATAAGTATGTACAAATTTGGCATATTTTGTTATAATATGTCTGAAAAAGGAAAAAATTGAAAGGGGGCTAAAAATTTAATAATAAAGTTGCTATAATTTAAAATAAAAGGAAGGGAGAAAACAATGGAAAAGAAGAAAAAAATTATGATAGCAGTTGCCATTATTGTAATTCTATTGATAATTGCACTTATTATATTTTTACTTACTAGAAATACAAAACAAATTTATACAGTTTCTTTTGATACTAATGGTGCAGAACCTATTGCTTCTCAACAAGTAGAAGAAGGGAAAACTGCTACAAGACCAGCAGACCCAGTCTTAGAAGGGTATGAATTTGCAGGTTGGTATTTAAAAACAACAACCAATACACAACAAGATGTTTTGTTAGAATCAACAGAACAATTTAATTTTAATACACCAATTACACAAGATATTGTGTTAGAAGCAAGATGGCTTCAAAATGGTGAAGTAGCAGGTTATAAAATTACTTTAAATATAGATGGTAGAGAAACTATATTAACAACAGATCCAAAAGGAATGCTAGAAGAACCAGAAACCCCAGAAAAAGATGGATACAAATTTTTAGGGTGGTATATGAATGATGAAAAAGTAGACTTTTCTAAGCCATTTACAGAAGATAGTAATATAACTGCAAAATGGGAAAAAGAAGATGATACTAAAGTAGAACAAACAGCAGACGAAAGTGGGGAAGAGGAAAACAAAAAACCTCAAACATCAACAAAACCTAACAAACCACAAACACCAACAAAACCAGAAGAACCTACTGAACCTGAAAAACCAGTAGAAGAACCAGAAGAACCAACCAAACCAGAAGATCCTACTGAACCAGAGGAACCAACAGAGCCAGAAGTAAAAAAATATACAGTAACTTTTAAAGTTGATGGAAACACAGTAGAAACACAAACTGTAGAAGAAGGTAAAACAATATCTTTACCAGAAAATCCAAGTAAATCTGGATACACTTTTAAAGGTTGGTACAACAATGGAAACAAAGTAACAAATAGCACTACTGTAACAAAAAATATGACAGTAACTGGTGAATGGGATACCTATACATTTGTAACATCATATATTAATAACGATAAAAACTCACCAAATAGATTAGTAACAGCATACAAAAATGGAACAGTAGTAGGAATTACAGCAATTTATGGTAACCTTAATGGCAACTCTGAATACAAATTGGGAGCCTGGTCATCTAAATTAAATGGTGTAAGAATTGTAAGTTATGAACAATTTAGTGCAGCCAATAATTATAAAATAGAGCTAAGTAATGGAACAAGAGTATTTGCAAATGGAAATTAGTTTTCTATATTACATTAAAGTTTTCTTATGCAATCATTTATTTAATGTAAATAATTTAAAAACTGATTGTAAATCTAAGATATAAGGATGTAAGAAATGAAAAAACAAATTAAGTATTTTTTAATTGTATTATTACTTTTTGTTTTAGCAGGAACAGGAATTGTAAATGCAGCAACATTCCAAGCAACAGATGAAAATATTGCTGAAACAGATAGTGAAGAATTAATTTATGTCATTGGTACACATTTATTTACAGAAGAAACACCATATATTTCTACTCAAATCATGATGTATGCAGCTAGAACAATAGATATACCAACAGGAGTAGAAGGACAAGATGCTTTAGAGTACATGAAAGTATATTCTAGAGATTTAGAAGGAAACTGGATTGAAGCAATCTCAGGTGAAACAGTTGACTTAAGTGGCGTTGAATTTGACATTCAATACAAAGATTTAGAAAAATATGTTGTTACAACAGCCAATGTAAAAAATGTAACAGAATTAGAAGAAGCTTTAGCAAATCCAGATATCACAACTATTAATTTAATTGCAGGAGATAAATTTGAGACAGATCATTCCATTTTAGTAAGTAAACCTGTAACAATTAACGGAAATGGAGAAACTATTACCTTTACAGGAGAAAGTGGAGAATGGAGAAAAGATACAGAAAATTACGTAGTAAAAGTATATAATACAGAAGCAACAATTAGTGATATTACATTAACAGGAGCAAATGCAGCATTATTAGTAAATTCATCAGATGTTGTATTAGAAGAAACCATTAATGTAGACGGAAACGCATTTGGAGGAATTGAAGTATCTAAAGGAGTAGGCGAAGGACTAGAAAATCCAAGTTTAGATATTACAAATGCAACATTAGAACATGAAGAAGTATTAGAAAATCCAACAATTTGGGAAGACGGAGTAAATGACTGCATAGTAGGAGGAAACTTAGTAAAAGTAACAGGAGTAAAAGTAGGACAAGTATTTTACTTTAACGAAATGCCAGAAGCAAATGTAACAAGTGTAGCAGAATTAGAACATGCATTACAAACAAACCTAGAAGTAATTAATTTGCTAAAAGGAGACAATTATAAATATGAAACAGACCATGTAATTGTAGTAGGTAGAGATGTAACTATCAACGGAAATGGAAATATCATTAGTTATGTAGGAGAAGAAGGAAGCTGGTCAGGAGGATCAGGAGATAACTATGTACTACAAGTATATAATACAGAAGCAACAATAAAAGACCTAGGATTTACAGGAGCTAGTGCAGGATTATTAGTAAATGCATCAAAAGTAACATTAGGAGGAACAATTAATGTATCTGGAAATGTATTTGGTGGTATTGAAGTATCTAAAGGTGTGGCAGAAGGACTAGAAAATAGCCAATTAACTGTAAATGGAACAATTGTAATGGATAATGAAGAAAGAACAGTACCAATAATTTGGATAGAAAAAGACCAAGGAACAGTTACTGGAAGTGGAATTGAAGAATATTATGCAACAACTGAAACAAATAATAAAGAGCAAACGTATTATTATTCAGATGAAAAGTATGCAACTACAGGAATAATTGAATCATCAGATGAATTACTAGAAGCTCTTACAAATGAAGATATAGATACTGTTGAATTAACCAAAGATGTTGTAATTGAAACTGAAGAAGAAACTCTTACACTTGACAAGAAAATAACAATTAATGGTAATGGCGCAACAATAAAGTCTAAATTAAACATTACTGGAAATGAAGTAAAGATACAAGATGTTAAACTAAATAATACAGTAACAGTTACTGGTGAAAATGTTGTTTTAGATGAAGTAGAAATGACCGGATTTGATACAGGATATAGTAATTCCAAACCTTCAGGAGTTTCTTTAATTAAAGTAAATTCAGATGGCCCATTTACTCTAACAAATTCAACAATTTCTAAAGTTACAGGAACAGCATATAATCTTATTAACATTGCTACTCCTGAAAAAATAGTTATTGAAAATAATACGTTTGGAACAGGAACAGATGACTTAACTGGTATTTATAATCTTATCGAATTTAGCCAAGCACAAAACAAGGCCGTAAAAGATGGAACAATTATTAGAAATAATGTATTTAACTCAAAAGCAGGTAATAATGTTATTAGCATGTTTAACATAGAAGATGGAGCAACAATTACCATTGAAAATAATACATTTGCTTATTCTGGAAATGCATTAAGATTATCAAATTATTTTAATACTAGTGCAACTTTTAACATTTATGATAATACAGTTTTAGATGGTTCAAATGATGGTTGGGGAGGATTTATATGTTTCCAAGCTGTTGGAAGTAAGGCACCTGCACATGCAGATACATACTTTGCAAAATATACAATAAATGTTAAAAATTTAGTAGGAACAGATGGTAATGTGGTTAATACCATTGAGGGAACTGGAACTGGTGCTAATCGTGTAGGATATTATTATGCTGATTATACTGCAGGTAATACTATGCCAGATTCAGCTAAAGCTACAGTAAACTTTGTGGAAGAATAACATAAAAATTCAATAGTAAATCAAAAGAGAGGAGTTTAAAAATTCCTCTCTTTTCCTTAAGTAGTACTCTCATTAGTTTCTTAAGAAATTATGAAACTTTAACAAATAACTTTTAAATTGGCTCAAAATGAGATATAATATAAATGGTATAAAATAAAGAAAGAGAGAAAGTTATGAAAAAGAAAACAAAAATATTTAAAATAGTTTTATTATGTATGGTAGTTGCCATTATGATAGGAATTACAATTTACTTAATTCCTCTTATTCAAAATTTATCTACTCCAGAAGGACAACAAGCTTTTCAAGAAAAGATAAACAGTTCTGGATTTTTAGGTATACTTATGTTATTCGGCTTGCAATTTGCTCAAATCTTTTTATTTATTATACCAGGAGAACCAATTGAAATATTAGCAGGAATTTGTTATGGTGGACTATGGGGAACAGTATTTATTATGGTATCAGCTATGATTATTACAGCATTTATTTATTTATTAGTTCATAAATTAGGAAGAAAATTTATTTATGAATTTGTAGACCCTAAAAAGATAGAAAAAATTGAAAATAGCAAGGTATTTCAAAATCCAAGCACCATTTCTTTTATTATTTTTATTTTATTTTTTATACCAGGAACACCAAAAGATTTATTTACCTATATAGCAGCACTACTTCCAATTAAACCATTAAACTTTATTATTATTTCTACTATAGCAAGATTACCATCTGTTGTTTCATCTACTTTAGCAGGACAAAATTTATTAGCAGGAAATTGGCATTTTAGTTTACTAATTTATGGGGTTACTTTTTTAATTGTAGCAATTATAGTACTTATTATGAGAAAATTTGATAAAAATAAAATTACAGATGAGGCAATGAAGGTGATAAAATAACTATAATATAATGAAAACAATAAGATGGGTAAAAAAGAATTAACCGAATGACAAAAAGCAGTAAAATAACTTGACTTTTTTGGAAAAAAATAGTAAGATATAGCATATGAATAAATGCAGTGAAAAAGAAGAAGTATAGCATTTTAAGTAAAAGAGAGTTGGAAAAGGTGGAAGCCAACCTTAAAAACTATATGGTGGAGCTTTGGAGCATTCAAAAAATAAAGTGGATTAATTAAAAAGTAATTAATCAAATAGGGTGGAACCGCGGAATATAACACTTTCGTCCCTAGCTTATAATAGCTAGAGGAGAAAGTGTTTTTTTGATAGACTTTTAAATTCTAGTTATAAAATAGAAAAAGGAGGAATTTTTTATGTCAGATTTAACAATGGAAAAGTTAGTAAACTTATGCAAAACAAGGGGATATATTTATCCAGGTTCAGAAATTTATGGAGGTCTTGCCAATTCATGGGATTATGGACCATTAGGTGTAGAACTAAAAAATAATATTAAAAAACTATGGATGAAAAAATTTGTACAAGAAAGTAAATACAATGTAGGGTTAGATGCAGCTATTCTAATGAATCCTAAAACATGGGTAGCTTCTGGTCATGTAGGAGGTTTTAGTGATCCTTTAATTGATTGTAAAAGCTGTAAAACAAGACATAGAGCTGACAAACTAATTGAAGAATGGGCACATGAAAATGGAAAAGACATGGTAGCAGATGGGATGAGTGACGAAGAAATGGTATCATTTATCAAAAAAAATCATATCACATGCCCAAACTGCGGAAAAGAAGATTTTACACCTATTAGAAAATTTAATTTAATGTTCAAAACATTCCAAGGTGTAACAGAAGATACTACATCAGAATTATACTTAAGACCAGAAACTGCACAAGGTATTTTTGTTAACTTTAAAAATGTACTTCGTACAACTAGAAGAAAATTGCCAATGGGAATTGCACAAATTGGGAAATCTTTTAGAAATGAAATTACTCCAGGAAACTTTACCTTTAGAACTCGTGAATTTGAGCAAATGGAATTAGAATTTTTCTGCAAGCCAGGAACAGATATGGAGTGGTTTGAATATTGGAGAGGCTTCTGCAGGGATTGGCTTTTAGGTTTAGGAATAAAAGAAGAAAACATAAGGTTAAGAGATCATAGTAAAGAAGAATTATGTTTTTATAGTGTAGCAACAACAGATATTGAATTTTTATTCCCATTTGGTTGGGGAGAATTATGGGGAGTTGCAGATAGAACAGATTATGACTTAAAACAACATATGCAATATTCTAATGAAGATTTTAATTATCTAGACCAAGAAACCGGAGAAAAATTTATACCATATTGTATTGAACCATCTTTAGGATGTGACCGTGTTGCTTTAGCTTTCTTATGTAACAGTTATGAAGAAGAAGCAATTGCAGAAGGAGATACAAGAGTAGTATTGCATTTGCACCCAGCACTAGCACCATATAAAGTAGCAGTTCTTCCTTTATCTAAAAAATTGAGTGAAAAAGCAGAAGAGGTATACACAAAGCTATCTAAAAAATTCATGTGCGATTATGACGAAGCTGGAAGTATTGGAAAACGTTATAGAAGAGAAGATGAAATTGGAACACCATATTGTGTAACCATAGATTTTGACACTCTAGAAGATAACTGTGTAACAGTTCGTGATAGAGATACCATGGAACAAGTAAGAATAAAAATTGATGAGTTAGAAGACTATATAGAAGGAAAAGTAAGCTTTTAAGGACCATGGAAAAGACGATTGGAGATAAGTTTATTTGAGGTACAATTAGAAATTGACTTACTTTGTAGGCTTAGTTTGTGACCTTAAATTGTATAATTCATCCAAACTTTTTAAAGAAAACAAATAGAATACTTGAAAAGAATATAAAGAATAGTATATAATCAGTAAAAATGATTATATACTATTTTTTTGTAAGAAAAGAGTTAAAAAATTAAGTACTTGAATATTTGAGAGGATATGGAAAGATTCTTTTTATAGAATAAGCCTTTTCTTATAGAAATTAGAATCCTATAAAGAGAAAAAAGGAGAAAAAACGGTGGGAAATATTATCTACATTTTAAAAAGATTAAAAGGAATGGATAAAAAAGCAATGATGGAAAAAATAAATTCCATTCATCAAAAAACAGGAATGTCCAAATTTAAAATATTTTTAGATATGCAAAAATGTGCAAGACGTTATGGTGCAGGTTACATGGACTATGACTTATTTGAAATGTACAACTTAACAGATGAGCAAAGAGATACTTATTTAACAAGAGGAAGAAATAACAATTTAGTAACAAAATACTGTGATTTAGATACCTTACACTATTTTAAAAATAAAGATGAATTTAATACTATTTTTAAGCAATATTTAAAAAGAGATTGGATTAAGGTAAATGGAACACCTAAAGACCAGGTAATGGAATTTTTGAAAAAACATGGAGAATTTATGGCAAAACCAATAGATGGTGGATGTGGCAAAGGAATTGAAAAAATTTCTACGAAAGATTACTCTTCTTTAGAAGAATTATACCAATATTTAAGCAAAGAAGGAAATAATTTTGAACTAGAAGAAGTAATTAAGCAACATCCAGAGGTTGCCAAAATTTATCCAAATTCTATTAATACCGTTCGTATTGTTACAGTAGTAACCACAAAAGATGGAAAATCTTTGTTATCCTTACCAAAAGAAGAAAGAAAAAATGCAGAACTAGAACCACATATTATTTGTGCTTATTTTAGAATAGGAAATGGTGGCAAATTTGTAGATAATTTTAATAGTGGAGGAATGGCAGCACCAGTAGATGAAAAAACAGGAATTGTAACACAAGTAGCAATTGATAAACAAAAAAATGTATATGAAAAACATCCACAAACAGGAGAAAAAATAAAAGGCTTTCAATTCCCTTATTGGAATGAAGCAATAGAACTTTGCAAAAAAGCATGTCAAGAAATACCAGAAATGGGATATGTAGGCTGGGATGTTGCCTTTACCCCAAATGGACCACTATTTGTAGAAGCCAACGAATTTCCAGGACATGATATTTATCAATTACCAGTCCACACACCAAACAAAATAGGAATGATGCCTAAATTTAATTTCAGCCATTAGGGACGTTCCTTTTTGGTCGAAAATCAGCCATTAGGGACGTTCCTTTCTGGCTGAAAATCAACCAAAAGGGACACTCATTAACTGAAGTGTCCCAAGTGACCCCATTAGGGGCCACTGAGAACCGTCCCCAGAAAGAAAGGAGAAAGTGATGTCAAAAAAGGGAACATCTTTCATGAAGAATGTTTTAATCCTGATGTTTGCCCAGATTATGGTAAAAGTATTAGGACTTATTTATAAATTTGTAATTACCAATTTTGAAGGATTTGGAGATACAGGGCTTGGATATTATTCTGCAGGATATCAGATTTACTCTGTTCTTCTTGCATTATCTTCTATTGGTATTCCAAGTGTTATTTCTAAATTAGTATCAGAAAGAGTTGCTATAGGAGATGAAAAAGGTGCACAAAGAATTTTTAGAATTTGTATGACATTTTTTGTTGGACTAGGTACTATTTTTTCAATAGGATTATTCTTTGGAGCAGAATATATTGCAACAGCTATTTTCAATGTGCCAGATACCAAATATGTTATGCAAGTGTTAGCACCTGCTATTGCATTTGTGGCAGCTTCTGCAACATTTAGAGGATATTTTGCAGGCTTAAATGATATGAAGCCAACAAGCTATTCTCAAATTATTGAACAGTTTTTAAACTGTGTATTATCTATTACTTTTGTATATGCTTTAATTGGAAAAGAACCATATATTATGGCAGCAGGAGGAAATTTATCTACTACACTTGCTATATTACTAACTTTTGTTTATTTAATTATTTATTATAAGAGAAAAAAATTAAAAGTAGAACAAAAAGAACCATCACCAGAAGAAAACTTAACAGCAGGACAATTATTAAAGAAAATATTAGTAATTTCTATTCCAGTTACTATTAGCTCTGTTATATCAGTAGTTAATCCATTAATTGATACTAGTACAGTAAGTAATTGTATTCAAACAGCGTTTGCTAATATGTATCCAATTAAAGAAGAATTAGAAGCCTTTGCTATGAGCAAAACTGGTATTTTATCTAAAGTAGATACTTTGGTAAACTTACCTACTGCCATTAATGTAGCCTTTTCAACAGCGCTTACCCCTGCTATTTCAGCCGCTCTAGCTAAAAAGGATAAACAAACGGCCTCTAAGAGAATGACATTTTCTATGTTTGCCTCTCTTTTAATTGTTTTACCATGTGCAGCAGGATTTATGGCTTTAGCACAACCAATTTTGAACTTAATTTATCCATCTGCAAATGATGGTGCAGAAGTGTTAATGATATTCTCCATTCCAATGATATTTATTGCATTAAATCAAACCATTAATGGAGGATTATATGGTTTAAATAAAACTTATGTAGCAGCAATTGCTCTGGGAATAGGGGCAATCATTAAATTTGTATTAAATATTATTTTAATCAGTAATCCAAATATAGAAATTATGGGAGCAGGTATTAGCTCTATTGTATGTCAACTTGTGGCATTTTTAATTACTTTTACGGTACTAAGAAAAAATATCAAATTGCAGTTTAAAGTAGGCAGAATGGTGATAGCGCCAATATGTGCAGCAACTATCATGGGAATTGCTACATATTTTATCAATCAAGGTTTAAACAGCATTATTTCGCCAAATCTTAGTACAATTATCTCCATTATCTTAGGAGCAATTATTTATGGTATTCTTATAATCCTTTTCAAAATTTTGAAAAAGGAAGATATGATGATGATTCCATTTGGAACAAAACTATATGCACTATTAGTAAAATTAAGAATATATAAAGAAGAGCCAGAAGTAGAAAATGAAGGTAAGGTATAAGGAGTGAAGTTAAAATAAAAAATTAAAAAAAGTATTGCAAAAGGAAAAAGTTAATGGTAATATAAAATAAATTACAAAAGAAGGGAGAAAATAAATGAAATGGAAGAAAAAGAGTCTAAAAATGTAGAAGATAAAAACAAAGAAGAAGCTAAGAAGAAAGAAAAAATGAAACAGCAAGATAGTAAGCCAAAAAAAGGAAAAAACGAGAAACCAGAAACAAAAAAAGTCAAAGAAAAAGAACCAAGTAAGGGAAAAACAGCACTAAAAGTAGTATTTATTCTAATCTTTATTATCTTACTTGCAGTAGCCTTAAACTGGACTAGAAATTATCTCATTATGAGCGATATTTTAGAAAAAATGTCACAATATGAAAATATACAAAACTATGCTTATACAATTTCACAAAATACCGGAGAAACAACAAAACTTATTGTAAAAGATAACATTTATAAAATGACTTACACCACAGATGGCATAGAAAAATTAATAGCATGGATTAATAAAGATACAGACGAAACAATAGCAGCTTTTCCAGAAATAAAGGAAGTAAGCTATAGCAATCACATTGCTATGATAGAAAATCCATTTTCAACAGATGTTATACAAGGCTGGAAAGATAATATGATTTATTTAGCATTAACAAGTTTTATCTCTTCTGAAAATGTAAATGGACAAGATTGCTATGTAATCGATCGTTTCCAAAATGGGAAACTATGGGTTAATAAAGAAACTGGTATAAAAGCAAAAGCAGAGGAAGGCAGTACAATAGATAACGGAATTACAATGCCTTTAATAGTAGAATATACAGATTGGAAAATTAATACCATAACAGACGAAGATGTAGAAAAACCAGATTTAGTAGGCTATACCATTATAGAATAATAAACAAGTTAAATATATAATTTACAAAAGGAATCCTGTTTTTGGGATTCCTTTTTTACACAATATATAATAAAGAAGCTGACCTAAAATATCATAATATATAACTAAAGTATAATAATTGTCTTTTTCGATTTTTAAAACCTTTCCCCTTTTGGACATCTGTAACTCGGCATAAATGCCGTAAGCAGCTGTCACAATGGTCGCCCACGCAAGGCTTAAAAATCTCAAAAGACAATTATTATACTTTTGTTAAAATAGATTTAACTTAATTTTAGGTCAGCTTCTTTATTATTTATAAAATATTTACAAACCAAATTTTTTACATTATATCAGATTCTAAAAACACTTTCAATACTTTCCGCAAAAATAAAAAATATTGTTGAAATTAACGAAAAATTGCTTTACTTTTTAGAAAAATATGGATATAATAAAAAAGCTATTAGGTATATTTTAATAGCAAAATTACACACATATTGTTTACGTAAAAGGCAATATGCCAAATTAGAAGGAGGTTCTTTATGAGTCACAAGTATGTTTACTTATTCAAAGAAGGAAATGCTAGCATGCGAGAATTGCTAGGAGGAAAAGGTGCTAACCTTGCAGAAATGACAAATTTAGGTTTACCAATTCCACAAGGATTTACAGTAACAACTGAGGCATGTACAAAATACTATGAGGATGGTGAAACCATTTCAAAAGAAGTGGAAGATCAAATTTTCGAAGCACTATCTAAATTAGAAGAAATTTCTGGAAAGAAATTTGGAGATAAAGAAAATCCATTATTAGTATCTGTACGTTCAGGAGCAAGAGCATCTATGCCAGGTATGATGGATACCATTTTAAACTTAGGTTTAAATGATGAAGTATTAAAATCAATCGCTGCAAAGAATGAAAGATTTGCTTATGATAGTTACAGAAGATTTATTCAAATGTTTAGTGATGTTGTAATGGAAATTCCAAAACCACTATTCGAAAAAGCAATTGATGAAATGAAAGAAAAAAGAGGCGTAAAATTAGATACAGAATTAACAGCAGAAGATTTAAAAGAATTAGTAGGAACTTTTAAGGCAATTTACTTAAAAGAACATGGAAGTGAATTCCCAAGCGATCCAGTAGAACAATTAAAAGAAGCTGTTAAAGCAGTTTTCCGTTCATGGAACAATCCAAGAGCTATTACTTATAGAAGACTAAACGATATTCCAGGAGACTGGGGTACAGCAGTTAATGTTCAAGAAATGGTTTTCGGAAATATGGGAGATGACTGTGGTACTGGTGTTGCATTTACTCGTAACCCAGCAACAGGTGAAAACAAACTATTTGGAGAATATTTAATGAATGCACAAGGCGAAGACGTTGTTGCGGGAATTAGAACTCCACAACCTATTGCAACTCTAGAACAAACCAACAAACAAGCATATGAAGATTTTGTAAAATATGCAAATGAACTAGAAAAACATTATAGAGACATGCAAGATATGGAATTTACAATTGAAAGAGGAAAACTATTCTTCTTACAAACTAGAAATGGTAAAAGAACAGCAAATGCTGCATTAAAAATTGCAGTAGATTTAGTAAATGAAGGCATGATTACAGAAAAAGAAGCTGTTTTAAGAGTAGAACCAAATCAATTAGACCAATTATTACATCCAAACTTTGACCAAGCAAAATTAAAAGCTGCAAAACCAGTAGCTAAAGGTTTAGCTGCATCTCCAGGAGCTGCAACAGGTAAAGTAGTATTTACAGCAGATAGAGCAGTAGAACTACATGAAGCAGGAGAAAAAGATTTAATTTTAGTAAGACTTGAAACTTCTCCAGAAGATATTGATGGTATGAATGTATGCCATGGTATTTTAACAGTTCGTGGTGGTATGACATCACATGCAGCAGTAGTTGCTCGTGGTATGGGTACATGCTGTGTAGCTGGATGTGGAGAATTAGTAGTAGATGAAGAAAAAGGTGAATTCAAAGATCCACAAGGAAATGTATATCATGAAGGAGATTATATTTCATTAGATGGTTCTACAGGAAATGTATATGGAGAAAAAATTGACACTGTTGATGCAACTGTTTCCGGAGATTTTGCTAAATTAATGGGCTGGGCAGATCAATATCGTCAAATGGAAGTTAGAACCAATGCAGATACTCCAAAAGATGCAACTGTAGCATACAACTTTGGAGCACAAGGTATTGGACTATGCCGTACAGAGCATATGTTCTTTGCACCAGAAAGAATTGCAGCTATTCGTGAAATGATTGTTTCTAAAACAGTAGAACAAAGAGAAAAAGCTTTAAATAAAATTCTTCCAATGCAAAGAGGAGACTTTGAAGGAATTTTCAAAGCAATGAAAGGTTACCCAGTAACAATTCGTCTATTAGATCCACCTCTACATGAATTCTTACCACATACAGACGAAGAAATTTCTGCTTTAGCAAAAGAAATGGGAATGACTTTTGAAGCATTAAAAGAAGTAGTAAATAGTCTACATGAATTCAACCCAATGATGGGACACAGAGGATGCCGTTTGGACGTTACTTACCCAGAAATTGGTGTAATGCAAACTAGAGCAATTATTCAAGCTGCTATTAATGTAAACAAAGAAACTGGAATGAATATTGTTCCAGAAATTATGGTTCCATTAGTAGGAGAAGTAAAAGAATTAAAATATGTAAAAGACATTATTGTAAAAACAGCAGAAGAAGAAATTGCAAAAGCAGGAGTAAAATTAAAATACGAAGTAGGAACTATGATTGAAATTCCAAGAGCAGCATTAACTGCAGATGAAATTGCAAAAGAAGCTGAATTCTTCTCATTTGGTACAAATGACTTAACACAAATGACATTTGGATTTAGCCGTGATGATGCTGGAAAATTCTTAGGAGCTTACTATGATAAGAAAATTTATGAATCAGATCCATTTGCTAAACTTGACCAAGTTGGTGTTGGAAAATTAGTAAAAATGGCAGTTGATTTAGGAAAACAAACAAGACCAGATATTCATTTAGGAATTTGTGGAGAGCATGGAGGAAATCCACCTACAGTTGAATTCTGCCATAACATTGGACTTACTTATGTATCTTGCTCACCATTTAGAGTTCCAATTGCTCGTTTAGCAGCAGCACAAGCAGCAATTAAGAATCCTAGATAAGCACCATAAGTATCTTACAGAAGTTTTGAGGTAAAAAATAATATTAAATAACTAATAAGATATCTTTTCTTCTTTTCATAAGCTCGTCCCATAGAAGTGAGAGCTTAATAAAGAATATAGTTCAAACTCTATATATTGCAACGTTTGACCTTGGTGTCGCAATTTCCATAATGTGCAAGAAAATCTATGATTTTCTGCACATACTAGTATGAAAATTGCTCCAATTCGCACTACGTGGCAAAGCCACTCCGTTTGGTCGCTTACGCGGTCTACACTTTTGCAATATATAGAGCTTGAACAAAAAAACTAACCGAAACTATTAATGGTCCTCGATTATGAAAAGTGCGAAAAGATACCTTATTAGTAGTAAATACGGAATAATACTGATGAAAATAGTATATAAAGTTAATAAAAATATTAACTTTTATATAAATAAAAATAAAAGGAGAGAAAATTATGAAGAAATTGAAAACAATTTCAGTGTTAATGGTGGCTGTAATGTTAATTGCAATGGTATTACCATTAACAACAACTTTAGCAGCAACAGATGCCAAAAGCTTAAGTTATGGTGTGGAAGGCGAAAATGTCATTGAAGTAGATGGACGTTATTTTGCAAAAGAAGGAGACACTGTTACTTTATTTGCTTATGATTATGAAACCGGAGAAAAAGTAGTTTTACCAGAAAATGTAGGATTTAATGGTAATTCTAACACGATTGCATCAGGCAATCCAGAAGCTCCAGATACAGCAGAATTTACTTTAGATGAAACTTCTACCAAACTTACTGTAAAAAGTACAGATGACTGGATTAATTATAAAGTAGCAGATCTTACAACACAAGAAGAAGTAGGAAGTGTTAATTTAACAGTAAATGATGAAGTATATGAGCAAAAAGTTCTTACACTTAAAGCAAGACAATATGATTATGTATTAGAAGGCGAAAATGTAGTAAATATTGATGGAGATTGGTATACTTTAGTAGGAGATACTGTTACTTTAGTTGCTTATGATAAAGAAACGGGCGAAAAAGTAGCTATTCCAGAAAATATTGGATTTGACTATAGTGGACAAATTGGGGACGGACTAGAAGGTGCAGAGGAAGAAAAAACAGATATTGTTTTGGGAGATTCAAGAAGAGATATTACTCTTAATAGTAAACATCAAGTAGCATTTAATGTAAGAAACCTTTTAAATTTAGACCAAATAGATGTAGTTGAAATGTGTGCTATTAGTGAAGCAAAATATAGAGAATTAACTGTAAATGAAGTTACAGAGCCAACTACAGAAAACATTGTAAATGCAATTGAAGATTACAAAACTACAATTGTAATGATGAGCCAACCAACAGAAGTTGCAAGAGAAGTATTTGTAGCATTAAAAGAAGCTACAAAAGCTACTTTACAAATTAATGTAGCAAATGTTACATGGGAATTTAAGAGTGAAGACATTACAAAAACAGATTCTATGTTTACACCATCTGTACAAGTATCTGCAGAGAAATTTTCTCATATTAAACCAAATGATATTACAAATGGACTATTTATAGAATTTGCTTATGATGGTGAGTTACCAGGAAAAGCAGATATTACCTTATTTGTTGGATTTGATAAATATGGTGAAGGTCAAAAAGACCTAAACTTATATTATTACAATGAATTAACAGCACAATATGAAGCTATGGGAACAGCAACATATAACAATGGAAATTTAACATTATCTTTAGACCATTGCTCAACTTATGCAGTAACAGAAACAAAATTGGAAAATACTGGAGATACAACAACCTCTGGTGATACAGAACAAGAAGGACAAACAACAGAAGGTGAAAAAGATGAAACACCAAAAACAGGTGTAAATACTTATGTTGTATTAGCAAGTGCTTTAGCAATTATTTCTTTAGGAGTAATTGTAGTAATGAAAAGACTAAAATAGGATACAAAACAATAAAAAATAAAAACATAGTATGCTTTAATTACATTGAAGTGAACCCAAATTGTTAGACAAAAAAGTTTAACAAGGAGGGGTCATTTTTTATGAGTAAATATTCAAGTGAATTTAAATTAGAAGTTGTAAAATATTATTTAGATAATAGTGTTGGATATCAAACCACAGCCGACCACTTTGGTGTAGCATATGCCCTTGTACTTAAATGGGTTAGAAAATACAAAGAAAATGGATATGCGGGATTAATGAAAAATCAAAAATCAAGTTATGGTGGAGATTTTAAACTGAATGTGGTAGAATATATGCATGAAAACCATTTATCATGTCAAGAAACAGCATTTCATTTTAATTTAGCAGGAGATTATGTAGTTAGTAAATGGGAACGTATATATTATGAGGAAGGACCACAAGGTTTGTATATAGAACGACGTGGAAGGTCGAAAAATATGAGTTCTAAACCAAAAAAGAAAAATTTAAATAAGGAAGTGGAAGAAGATTTAATTGCTGAAAATCAAAGGCTTCGAATGGAGAATGAATACTTAAAAAAATTAAATGCCTTAGTTCAGGAAAGAATCAAGCGAGAGAACAAGAAAAAGTAATTGTTGTCGATGAATTAAGGCATAAATATAGCTTGAGAGAATTATTAAAATTAGCGGAAATACCAAAAAGTACATTCTATTATCATTTAAAGAACATGAAGAAAGAAGATAAATATAAAGTAGAAAAAGATGAAATATTATCAATATTTCATGAAAATAAAGGACGTTATGGTTATAGAAGAATAACATTAGAAATGAGAAATCGTGGATATACAATAAACCATAAGACAGTTGCAAGACTAATGAAAATAATGGGATTGCAAAGTATTCAAAGACCAAAAAGAAGATATAATTCATATCAGGGAACAATAGGAAAAATAGCAGATAATTTATTAAAAAGAGACTTTAAAGCAGATAAACCAAATCAAAAGTGGGCTACAGATGTAACTGAATTTAAAGTTAATAATGATAAGCTTTATCTATCTCCAATTGTAGATTTATTTAATGGTGAAGTTGTGAGCTTTAATTTGTCTAGACATCCTGTGTTTCATCAAGTGGTAGATATGTTGGAAAAAGCATTTAAGAAAATACCAGATAAAACCAACTTAATATTGCATTCAGATCAAGGTTGGCAATATCAAATGAAACAATACCAATATTTATTAGAGCAAAAAGGAATAAGACAAAGTATGTCTAGAAAAGGAAATTGTTTAGATAATGCCTGTGCAGAGAATTTTTTTGGGATATTAAAATCAGAACTTTATTATATAAAAGAAAAAGAGTACAAAAATATAGAAGAATTGGAAAAAGATATAATTGAATATATAGAATATTATAATAACAGAAGAATTAAGAGCAAACTAAAAGGAATGTCCCCTGTTCAATACAGAGAACATTCCAAGTTAGTAGCCTAATTTATACTGTCCAACTTTTTGGGTTCAGTACACATACTATGTTTTTATTAAAGTATATTGTATGTTAAAACTATATATATTACAACGTTTGACCTTGGCGTCGCAATTTTGTAATATATATAATTTTAACATACAAATAATCATTTAGTATACTACTTTTTATAAAAATATGATATAATTCATAAAAAGTTTTATAAATACAAAAAGAAGGTTTTACAATGAAAAAGAAGACAAGTAAGCATAGCAAAGAAAAAAGTCATCAAAACAAAAAGCAAAAAGTAAATGGAAAATTAATAGCTATTATTGTTTTATCTATTATCCTAATTGTTAGTATTGCTTATCTAATCTATTATGTTTATATGCAGTGGCAAAATAAAAAAATGATGGAGGATTTAGCAAACTTTGTATCAACACCTAATACAGAAGTTAGTCAAAATGCTTCAGAAGAGGAACAAAGAAAACAAACATTATTAGCAAATTTGCAAGAATTAAAAAAGCAAAATTCAGACTTAGTAGGATGGCTAACAGTAGATGGCACAGAAATTAATTATCCTGTAGTACAAACAAATAATAATGACTACTATGTAAATCATAATTTTGAAAAACAATCTAATGAATTAGGAAGTATCTTTTTAGATAAAGACTGCAGTATAGAAAAGCCTACAGCAAATTTCCTGATTTATGGTCATAGAAGTAATGGTGGGCAAATGTTCGAAACTTTGACAAAATATAAAGAAGAAGATTTTTATAAAGAGCATCCTACATTTGAATTTGCCACATTAGATGAAGTTTCTGAATATCAAATTATTGCTGTATTCCAGTCACAAGTATATTTAAAAAATCAAGATGTATTTAAATATTATTTCTTCAAAGATGCTGAAAATGAAGAAGAATTTAATAACTATATTGAAAATGTAAAAAAATTATCTTTATATAATATTGCAGAAACAGCCGAATTTGGCGACCAATTAATAACTTTATCTACATGTGATTATCACGTAGAAGATGGAAGATTTGCAATTGTAGCAAAAAAAGTAGTTGACAAATAGAAGAAAAACGAGTATAATTTTATAGTATCCGTTTTAGGTAATAAAAATATAGATAGATTACAGCAAAATAGCAGAAGTTAAGGGAGGGAATTATAATGGCACAACCAAAAAGAAGATGGTCAAAAGCAAGAACACACTTAAAAAGATCAACATGGAAAATCGAAGCTCAAAATTTAGTAGATTGTCCACATTGTCATGAAAAAGTAATGCAACACAGAGTATGTCCAAATTGTGGATATTATGATGGAAAAGAAGTAGTTGCAAAATCTGAAAACTAAAATAAAAAATGATTAACAAGTTATAAAGAAGGAAGCATTTGATTGCTTCTTTTTTTGTTAAGAAAGGGAAAACTATTTTTAAGACTGTAAACAAGTAAATATATTGAATAAAAAGTTCTAGATTGTTTTTTTAATATAGAATATCAAATAAAAATTAAATAGGCTGAAAACAAAATTCTTTTAAGCGAAATTATAGACTTACTGTTTAGAATATGATAAAATGAAATCATTAAAAAGTCAGTCTTTTAAGGTGAACTGTCCCAAGCGACCCCTTTTGGGGCCACTAAGAACCGTCCCCACAGAAAGGAAAGAAAAATGGAACAAAGAATAGATAAAACAAATTACTATTTAAATATTGCAAAAACAGTGGCGGAAAGAAGCACTTGTTTACGAAAAAAAGCGGGATGCGTAATTGTAAATCATGATGAAATTATTGCAACAGGATATAATGGAGCACCTAGAGGAAGAATAAATTGTATTGATTTAGGATATTGTACAAAAAAGAAACATTTTCCAGATATTAGGCATGGCGGTTATGATGCATGTAGGTCAGTTCATGCAGAACAGAATGCAATTATTAGTGCAAGCAGAAGAGAAATGATGGGTGCCACTTTGTATTTAGTCCTTTTTAGACCAGAAACAGGAGAATATGACCCAGGAGCTAATTCTTGCCAAATGTGTAGGAAAATGATTATTAACTGTGGAATTGAAAAAGTAATCGTAAGGGGAAAAAATGACAAAGAATATACAGAAATTTTAGTAGAAGATTGGATAAAAAATGATGATATGTTAGAAGGAAAATTGACATATTAATATACATTTTAAAAAATTAAGTAAAAAATAAAATAAGTAGAAAAATAAAAAATAGAATGTTTACAGGATTTTTTATTTAGAAGAATTAAACTTATGATAAAAATTTGAAAAAAACATTGAAAAGAAAAAAGTTAATGGTATGATATAACAAATGAAAAAGAAAAACTAAGGAGAAAACAATTGAACCAGCAAAACATTGAAATAGTAAGAGAGAGAGAGAGAGAGAGAGTTAGTCTTTAAGCCAATGCTTAAGGAAAACTTAGGCTTATTTGTTGTACTAAAATTATATATAAAGTATAGAAACTTGAAAGATGGGTTATACTTAAAAAAGTATAATTCATCTTAAAATTTTGTTTACAAAAAAATAAAAGAATAGTATAATGAAATAAAATACCAAAAGGAGGAAAAGTAAAAAATGAAGAGAACACAAGAAAAATGGAAAAATGAGAAGGGTATAACTTTAATAGCGTTAGTAGTAACGATAGTAGTATTACTCATATTAGCAGGAATCACAATCAACATGTTATTTAGTAATGGAGGAATCTTTAAAACAGCGCAAGATGCAGCAAATGCATGGAATGAGGCAACAGTAAATGAGCAAGAAAGTTTAAATAACTTAGCAGACCAAATAGCAAATTTAGTAAATGGACAAGTAGGAGGAGGTTCAGGAACAGAAGAACCAGAAGACCCAACCAAAGGACCAAATGGAAAGCCATTAGTGGACACCATAACAGAGATTCAAACAGGAAATAATGTAGAAGCAGAAGATAAGTATGGAAATCCAGTGGTAGTGCCAAAAGGATTTAAAGTAGTGGTAGATGAAACAACCAATAATGCAACAACGGTACCAGAGGGAATTGTAATAGAAGATGGAGTAGGAAACCAGTTTGTATGGATACCAACAGGAACGTATAAAGTAGATGAAAGTGGAACAACCAAAACAAATGAGTTAACAAGAAGACAATGGGGAACAATAGCAAATACAGAACAAGAACCTATACCGATAACAGGAGATGAAGTAGCTTCAGGGAGCGACGGACAATATTATTATGGAGAAGGAGATACCCGTTCCGTAGCACATGATACGATAGCTAACTTTTTAAATAGTGCAAAGGCAGTAGAAGAAGGAGGAAATGGAGGCTTTTATATCGGAAGATATGAGCAAGGTGAAGGAAATGTATGTAAGGCAGGAGTAAATGCTTATACAAATATAACAAGAGATGCAGCGAAAACACAAGCAGAAGCAATGTATACCAATAAAGAGCAATATGGAGTAACCAGTGAGTTAATTAGTAGTTATGCATGGGATACAGCCTTAAACTTTATCTGTCAAAATAGTGAACATGGATATAAATTAGCAACCACAACAGAAGATACTTATGGAAATATAGGAACAAATAATAAAACACAAACAGGAGGATATCCAGCAGATTGTTATAGTAACATTTATGACATTTTAGGAAATTGTACAGAATGGACAACAGAATATTCGAGTCTCACGTCTGGCAGTGTTGTTTACCCTTGTGTGCTTAGGAGCGGTTACTACAGTAACAGTGACAATTACTCAGCTCTTCGTGCCTACAACACCATAGACGCTTCTTACACCAGCATTTCTTTTCGTCTCAGCCTTTATGTGTAGCTCTGTAAGCTGAAAAAGTCTAAGAAATAGCAAGTTTAGTCTTGCTATTTTTTTTCGAATAGTGTAAAATGAAATCGGAAAATATAATAAGAATCAGAAAATATAAATTATTTTTTAGTAAGAAATATAGTTTAATAAGAAATATATTTCAATAGTAAAAAAAGAATTATAAATTTAACATAAAAACAAAGAGAAGGTGAAAAAATGGCAAAGCCAATTGTAGCAATTATAGGTAGACCAAATGTAGGCAAATCTACTTTTTTTAATTATATTGTTGGAAAAAGAATTTCCATAGTAGAAGATACACCAGGTGTTACAAGAGACAGAGTTTATGCAGAAGCAAATTGGAGAGGAAGAGACTTTACTTTAATAGATACAGGAGGAATTGAATCAGAGTCAGACGATATTATTTTATCTCAAATGCGTAGACAAGCAGATATGGCAGTGGAAATTGCAGATGTTATTATCTTTTTAACAGATATTAAGCAAGGTGTTACTGCAGCAGATAAAGATATTGCATTAATGTTAAAAAAATCTAAAAAACCAATTGTTCTAGTTTGTAACAAGTCAGATACTTTTGGAAAAGTACCAGATGAATTATATGAATTTTATAATTTAGGTTTAGGAGAGCCATATGCTGTTTCTGCTGTTAATGCAAAAGGAATTGGTGATGTTCTAGATGCAATTTACGACAAACTTCCAGAACAAGTAGAAGAGGAAGATGAAAAAGATATTATCAAAGTAGCAATTATAGGAAAGCCAAATGTAGGAAAATCTTCTTTGGTAAATAAAATTTTAGGAGAAGATAGAATGATTGTAAGTGATATTGCAGGAACTACAAGAGATGCTATCGACTCTGAATTTGAAAATGAATTTGGGAAATATGTGTTAATAGACACAGCAGGGATTCGTAGAAAAAGTAAAGTAAATGATAATCTAGAAAAATATAGTGTTATGAGAAGTCTTTTAGCTATTGAAAGAGCAGATGTGTGCATTTTGTTACTAGATGCCAAAGAGGGTGTATCTGCACAAGATGCAAAAATTGCAGGAGAGGCACATGAGGCAGGAAAAGGCATTATTATTGCAGTCAATAAGTGGGACGAAATAGAAAAAGATAATAATACAATTGAAAATTACAAAAAAGAAGTCTATGACAAATTATCTTATTTAAGTTATGCACCAATCATTTTTATTTCAGCTAAAACAGGGCAAAGAGTAAATAAACTATTTGAAATGATTAACATGGTAGCAAGTCAAAATGCATTAAGAGTTTCAACCGCTGTTTTAAACGAAGTGTTAAGTGAGGCAGTTACCATAGTTCAACCGCCAACAGATAAAGGAAAAAGACTAAAAATCTTTTATATGACACAGGCTAGTACAAAACCACCTACATTCGTGGTATTTGTAAATGATAAAGAGTTATTCCATTTTTCTTATGAAAGATATTTGCTAAATCAAATTAGAAAAGAATTTGGATTAACAGGAACCCCAGTTAGAATGATAGTAAGAGAAAAAAATGAAAAAGAAAATTAGAATAAAAGTTAGCAAAAATGAAAAATCAATGCATTAAAACAAAAAAAGAAAAATAGTATAAAAGGAGAGTGATTTTTATGGCAGCATATATTATTGTTGCAATTGTTGCCTATTTATTAGGTAGTATTAGTTTTTCAGTTATTATTAGTAAAAAGATGGCAGGTTTTGATGTAAGAGAAAAAGGTAGTGGAAATGCAGGAAGTACCAATGTATTAAGAACTGTTGGAAAAAAAGCAGCTATTATTACTTTAATTTGTGATGTTTTAAAAGGAGTAATCGCAATATTAATTGCATTTTTAGTTGGAAAAATGGTATCTGGCTTAGATAATGCTTTATTAATACAACTAGCTGGTGTATTTGTTATTCTAGGACATACCTTTCCAGTATTTTTCCGCTTTAGAGGAGGAAAAGGTGTAGCTACCGCATTAGGAGTTTTGCTTATGACAAACTGGCAAGTAGGACTAATCTGCTTAGTATTTGCTCTAATTTTAATTGCATTAACTAGAATGGTGTCTGTAGGTTCTATTGCAGCAGCTATTTTGTTCCCAGTACTTGTATTATTCATTGACCAAAACTACATTGTTTCTACTAGTGGATGGGATAACTGGAGTTACTTTATTTATAGTGTAATTGTAGCATTACTAGTTATCTTCAATCATAGGGAAAACTTAAAAAGATTATTTTCTGGAACAGAAAGTACGATTAGCTTTAAAAAATAGCTGAGTTGGGGACGGTTCTCAGTGGCCCCATCTGGGGTAACTTGGGACACTTCATCTAAAACGTTCTTAATTTTAATATTATGATAAAAGTCATAATATAATGGATATAATGATATAAATTAGGACTCAAAATTAAGGAGTGTCCCTTTTGACTGATTTTCAGCCAAAAAGGAACGTCCCCAATGGCTGAAAGGAGAAAAAATGAAAAGAAAAATTGCAATTATTGGTAGTGGTAGTTGGGGTTGTGCCTTAGCAATTCATGCTGCTAAAATGGGACATGAAGTAAAAATTTGGTCTTTTTTACAAGAAGAAGCAGATATTATTAATCAAAAAAGAAAATGCAAATTTTTACCAATGGCAACGATTCCAGATAATATAGTATGTACTACAAATATTCAAGAAGCAGTAGAAAATACCGATCTAATTTTACATGTTACACCCTCTAAATTTTTTAGAAGTACTTTAAAGCAGTATAAAGACTATATTACAACTCAACCTGTTATTATTTGTTCTAAAGGTTTTGAACAAGAAACTTTATCTACTTTAAGCAAAGTGGCAGAAGAAGAAATTCCAAATGTAAAAATAGGAGCTCTTTCTGGTCCAAGTCATGCAGAAGAAGTTTGTATTGATATACCTACAGCAATTGTAATTGCTTCTAAAGATGAAGATGTGCAATACCAAGTGCAAGATGCTCTTATGAATGAAAACTTAAGGGTATATACTTCCACAGATGTAGAAGGAGTAGAACTTGGTGGAGCTTTAAAAAATATTATTGCTTTTTGCGCTGGTATTATTGCAGAATTAAATTTAGGAGATAATACCTTCGCGGCCTTAATTACTAGAGGATTAACAGAGCTTTCTAGATTAGGTGTAGCCATGGGTGGTGAACACAATACTTTTTATGGATTATCAGGTTTAGGAGATTTAATTGTTACTTGTCTTAGTGAGCATAGTAGAAATAGAAAAGCGGGTAAATGTATTGGTAGAGGTCTTAGCATAGAAGAAACTAAAAAAGAAGTGGGTATGACTATTGAAAGTATAGATAATATTGAAGTTGCTTATGAGCTTGCAAAAAAATATAACATTGAAATGCCAATTGTAAATACAGTATATGATGTTCTATATCACAATTTAAAGCCAATGGAAGCAGTTACCAAATTAATGACTCGTGAAAAAAAGTGTGAGTAAATTAAAAAATAAGAAAATAAAAGGTATCAAAAATTGAAAAATATAAATAGATTTTTGTATATTTTTTATTTTTTTCTTCATAATAATAAAAGGAATTATTAAAAAGTTATGTAATTAGTTTTTAATTCTTAAATATATATTATCTTGTAGGATTTTTTCCTTTGACTATCTAATAATTAAAAGATAATATAGATAAAGATATATAGAAAGGAAGATATACTTATTGAATTTAATAAGTATATATTATGAGGAAAAATGTTATGGAAAATGTAATGAATAAATTAAGTAAAACAGCTATGCAGACCTATCGAAATGCAGCAGAGGCAACAAATAGAATTACACGTGAAATTAAACTAAAAGCAAATATGGCTGACAATAAATCACAAATTAATGATTTGTACGAGAAAATAGGAAAGAAAGTATATGAAAAATATTTACTAAAAGAAAATATAGATATGCAAAATGATTTTGGCAATGACTGTTCTATGATCGATGTACTTGCCAATGAAGTAGAAGATTTTCGTATGCAACTTTTAAATTTAAAAGATTTGAAACAATGTAAAAATTGTCATAGTGAAATTGATTTGGAATTTCGTTATTGTCCTAATTGTGGTTTTGAACAACAAGAAACAGAAGAAACAATGAAAAGTACAGCAAAACCTACCTTAGAGACAACAGACACAGAAGATAGTTTGCTAACTAATTCTTATAACAAAAATAACGAAAATAATGCAAATAATAATGTTGAAAATTAGTATATGAATTAATATACTAGCTAGATAGTATGTAAATATAAATAAAATAAGTTAAAATAATTATAAATGGCGGTTAATGATAATGGGCTAAATTACTTACAAATGACTATATAAAACAACAGAACAAATAGTATTTTAAATAAAAAAGTAAAAATAAATGTGAGGAATGAATATGAAATTAGTAGTACAAAGAGTAAAAAATGCAAAAGTAGTAGTAGAAGGAAACGTAATAGGTGAAATTGAAAAAGGTTTTATGGTTTTGTTAGGTGTTGCCCCAACAGATACTAAAGAGATTGCAGATTTTTTAGTTCAAAAACTAATTAAACTAAGAGTATTTGAAGATGAAAATCAAAAAATGAATTTATCTATTCAAGATATAGATGGAGAACTTTTAATTGTTTCTCAATTTACTTTATATGCAGATTGCAATCATGGAAATAGACCAAGTTTTATTGGAGCAGCAGAACCAAACATGGCAAATGCTTTGTATGAATATTTTGTAGAGCAATGTAAAAAACAAAATATAAAAAAAGTAAATACAGGTAAATTTGGAGCAGAAATGCAAGTAATATTGCAAAATGATGGACCGGTAACTATTATATTAGAAAAAAATTAATAAGGATAGCGCTCATATAAATAACGGATTACCTCATCTGCATTATTTGGCGTGATATTAATAAATAAATCTTTATCTAAGCTAATCCACATGTTCATTTTATATTCTTCTTTATTTTCTATATAAGCACCAATAATATCTGCAATTTCAATAGGATTTTCATATTCTTTTTGCCATAATAAATGATTCTCTATTTTTTCAAGAGGTTTTTTTTGAAAATGATTTAAAAATCTAAAAATTTCTCCATTTTTATCACTATATAATTTTACAATAGCATTCATATTTTTTACCTATAGAATTACTGTAACAGAATCTCCTTCTTTTTTTACCAAAATCAATTTTATAAAAAATGTAGTAACGTATTTCTAGTTTGTCATACAGAAAAGCTTTATTATTATATGCAATAAAATGCATAGTTACAAAGTCATCTTTCTTATTATTAGTATTTATAAAATAAAAATATTTATACATGAGAATAAAAGGTAATTTTTTGGGGTAGTATAAAAATAAAGAATTGAAAACAGTGATTCAATTTTAGATATTTTATATAGATGTATAGGCTAATTTTAGTGTTCTATATAACGTTAAAGCAAAGAAAGGAATTGTGAAGAAAACTGTGAAAAAAAATATTATTATTTTAATACTTACTTTTGTAATTATAGCATGCCTAATAGGATCTTTTATTGTTTATGCTAAAAATGAAGAAGGAAAACCAACACTGCAAACAAAAGTAACAGAAGAAATTAATTATTTAGAAAATTATTTAATATCTATTTTAGGAGATTTTAATTCTCTTTCTATACAAGAAAATACAATTCAATTAAAATCTGATAAAACAACAAGTGAAGAACAACAAGCAGAAACAAAACAGAGTGCTAACACACAACAGGAAGGAACAGTTAGTCCTACAGAAGAAATACAAAGTTTTTCTAATGAAAATACGAATACTTCACAAGGAAATGTTGAAGATAATACAGTAAATCAAAATGGACAATCTAGTTCAGCTAATAGTATTTTAGCAAAAGATGGGAAATATCCTACGAATTGGAGTAAAATAGAACTACAAATAGAACATCTTTACCAGACCTGGAATACTGTTACAATAGATTTACATGCATTAAATATAGAGGGAAATTCTATTTTATCATTTAGCAATTTTTTAAATACTGCAACACAAAATATCAAAAACAAACAAAAGGAAGATGCAATGAATGATGTTACAAAACTATATGGCTTATTATTAGATTATAAAAAACAGTATGAACCAGATAGTGAAGAAACAAAGCTAATGACAATTCAAAATTATACCATACAAGCATATACAAATGTAACAAATGCAAAATGGGAAGAAGCTAGCAAAGAGTTAACACAAGCAGAAAATGATTTTGCCAATTTGTTAAATACAGTAAATACAAGTGAAAATCAAAACCAAACTGTAAAAAATCAATGCTATATTTTATTAAATGAACTAAAAAGTGCAGTTACCCTACAAGATAAGGATATTTTTTATATTCAATTTCAAAACTTAATTCCAAAAATGGCACTACTTTAGGGACGGTTCTTAGTGGCCCCTAAAGGGGTCACTTGGGACACTTCATTATAAAAATGAAACAAAAGAATGTCCAACAGGATATCCTTTTAGATTATAATAAAAAAGCAATTTTAGGGGTTACGATAAAAGTGTTTGCTTTTTTTTAGAAAACATGTTAGAATAAAATAGTAGTAAGTTGGATAGTCGCGTATAGCAAGGCCGAAAGGCAGCGTACGAGGAAAGTCCGGGCTCCATAGAGTAAGGATGCTGGATAACGTCCAGTGAGGGCAACCTTAAGGAAAGTGCAACAGAAAATAACCGCCTAAAATTTTAGGTAAGGGTGAAAAGGCAGGGTAAGAGCCTACCGCTAGTATGGTGACATACTAGGCAGTGTAAACCCCATCTGGAGCAACACCGAAAGCAGAAGGCTAAGACTACTCGTCATCTTCTAATTTGGTGGCATGAAATTTATAGTAATATAAATTCTAGATAAATGACTATCCTAGACAGAACCCGGCTTATAGATTTACTATTATATATATGAAAAGAAGCTGTTCTAAAAAAGAACAAATCTCTTATTTCTATAAAAGTATAATAATTGTCTTTATCGATTTTTAAAACCTTTCCCCTTTTGGACATCTGTAACTCGGCATAAATGCCTCGAACAGCTGTCACAATGGTCGCCCACGCAAGGCTTAAAATCTCAAAAGACAATTATTATACTTTTGCTATATATTATGATATTTTAGAACAGCTTCTTTTATGAAAAAAACGCATTAAAATCATCTGGAATAGGCGCTACATAGCAAACCTTTTTCTTGCTAATAGGATGAAAAAAGGTTACTCGATAAGCGTGTAGCGCTTGCCTTGCAATAAGAGAAGAAGCAGAACCATAAAGTGTATCCCCTAATAAAGGATGACCAATAGCAGCAAAGTGAACACGAATCTGATGAGTTCTTCCGGTTTCTAATAAGCATTTTACTATTTCAAAATCTTCTGTAATTTCTAAATTGCGATTGGCAGTACCAACATTTTGTAGTATTTTAGCATGAATTTGTGTATTTCGCAAATTATTAAATATTTCAGAGTTGCGATTTATTACTTCATAATGGGTAATAGCTCTAGCACCATTTTCTACAACACAACGTTTTATAATACTATTTTGTTCTCTAGCAATTGGCAAAGAAATAGTTCCGCTTACTTTTTTCTAATTTACCACTAATAATAGCAATATATTCTTTTTGAAAAAGATGATTTTGCATTTGTTTCACCAAAGCTTCTTGAATATATTCATTTTTGACAAATACAACAATACCAGAAGTATCTTTATCTAAGCGATTTACAGGTCTTATTTTTTTCCTTAAGCCAATTTGATCAAAATAGGCACGTATACCATTAGATAAGCTGTCTGTATAATGTTCCATGGAAGGATGCACAGGAATCCCAGCTGGCTTATTTATAACTAAATAAGCTTCATCTTCATATAAAATAGAAAGAGGCATGTTGATGGGAACAATGTTAGAATTATCTTCTTCATCATTTAAATCACAAGTAATCATATCTCCTGGCAAAATTGCATGGTGCACATATACTATATTTTGATTTAAACAAATTTTTTGAAGTTTTTTCAGCTTTAAAAGAAGTCTATCAGACATCTGAAATTCTGCCTTCAAAACTTCTTTTACATTTTGATAATGATTTGTTTTAGGAACTTTATAAATTAATTTCATTTAATTTTACTTCCTTAATTAATCTTATTAGTAGTATTTATATGTTAATACTTCTACATGTTTCACTATGATAGTTATTTCTTATGATTTTAATATTTAATATTTATTTTTTAGTATTTAATACATGTGTTCATACTTCTAATATTATAATTTGACCATTATTCTAGATTTCTAATTATTTTTAGACTCTAATAAATAAGTAGCCTCTAAATCTGCCTCATGTAAAGCTAAAGCCAAAGGATATTTTTCGTAAGCATTTCCTATCATATTATAAAATTCTTTAGGTTCTGTAAATCCCATATGCCAACGGATTGCATACATTTCTTCCATGGTTAAATCTATAAATTTACTAATCATCATAACAGATTTTTCACCATGACCATAAGGAATGGTATCATTTGTTGTATAGTATGGCTCTTTTACCCAAACACCATCTGCATTTTTCTTATTACGATAATCTACAGTATAATAATTAGTTTTACAAATATCATGTAAAAGGGTAATTAAAATAATGGTATCATCAGAAGCTGAAATAACTTCTGAATATGGCTTTTGTGATACTTTTTCCTTTAAAAGGTGATAGACATTTAAACTATGTTCCAACAAACCACCTTCATAATTGCCATGAAATCTGGTACTTGCTGGAGCATTAAAAAAGTCAGTTTTTTCTAAATAAGTAATTAATTTTTCTATTCCTTCTCTTTGTACCGATTTTAATAAATTTAAAAATTCTTCTTTCATTTTACATATTCCTTTCTGTGTTATGGATTTTAGTATATTAAAAACTACTAACTTATATTAACAAAATCTAGTATAACATATAAAATAGAAAAAAGACAATGCTTAAAGCAAATTTGACTTTTATAAATAGAAATTTTCCTCATAATTATAGTAGAAAAATGACACCATTTTGCTGAGTAATTCTAAAAAAACTAGTTAGAGTAAAATATATTCGAAAAAAATAAAAAATAGAGATACTCTCAAAGTTGTGTTAAAACTATATAAATTTGCAATTTTTGGAAAAATAAGTTATAATTAAAAACTAAGTAGGGAAAAATCCCTTTGCAGAAATTCACAATAAAATTTTAGAGTGGAGGAAACATCATGGAAATTAGACAGCTCAAGCAAACAGAACAAAACATTGATGAATTAGTAAAAAAGACTGCGGAAAAGAAAGTATTGGAACTTGGCGAGGATGTACGGAAAAAATACAATGTAACCATATTGCAAGGAGTCCAAGGAGATAATTATCTGGTTTGTTACTATCAAACTATGGAAGACATTCATAAACATGACATTGTAGGTCCAGCTGATACATTCATAAGAGCATCATGCATGTGTAAGGCATTAATTCAAGAAAGAGTAGTAAGCTTTAGAATTGATGAAAATATACCAAAAGAAGTACTCTTTCTGAACTTTGACATTGCTTTCACAGTTGCCTGTGAGATGATTAAAGAGCCCATTACCTTTAAAAAAGATGAAAATGAAACATGGATAGTTTTAGAACAGCCAAAGCTTAAAGGAATTACTGTTCCTAGAGGAACTATTGAAAACTCACCTTTGAAACAGAGAATTATTGAGGCTATGGAAAGGGATTATCTAAACAACCGTTACTTCTCGGCAATGCAATTTTCTAATTTCCTTCAGTTGTTGTATTTGTACAATATTTAGTTTTGCTTCTGAAAAATGAAATTAGATTCCAAAAGAAAAAGCCCCTAATTGGGGCTTTTTTGTCATAAAAAATAAAAATTTATTGACAAAGACAAACATATGTTTTATAATATAAATATATTGAAAGGTTGTGATACAATGAAAAAAGAAATTATAAGAACTGAAATGAAAGTAAAAGATAATCTAATTGGAGTAATGAGAGTAGGAGATGTAGACTATATTTCATTAACTGATTTAGCAAAGTTTAAAAATGATAAAAATCCTGCCAATGTTATTATACATTGGTTAAGTAATAAGGATACTGCTTTTTATGTAGGTTTATGGGAAGAACTAAATAATGAAAATTTTAATTTCACGGAATACCGTGAAATTAAAATTAATGAAATTGGAACAGCATCTTATACAATGAGTCCGAAACAATGGATACAAAGGACAAATGCAATTGGTTTAATATCAAAAGGTGGAAAATATAGTATAGGAACATATGCACATCCTGATTTGGCATTTGAATTTGCAAGCTGGTTAAATGTAGAATTTAAATTATATTTAATTAAAGAATTTGAAAGATTAAAACAAAATGAAAGCTATCAAAACAAAATAGAGTGGTCCGTAAGAAGAGAACTTGCTAAAACAAATTATAAAATACATACTGATAGTATTAAAGAAAATATTGTTCCAACACTAACTGAAAAACAGAAACAATATGCATATGCAAGCGAAGCTGATATTTTAAATGTTGCATTATTTGGAATGACTGCAAAAGAATGGAAAGATAAAAATCCAAATTTAGATGGAAATATGAGAGATTATGCCAATATCATGCAATTAATAATTTTAGTCAATTTAGAAAATCTAAATGCGGAAATGATTGAACAAGGCTTAGAACAATCGAATAGATTGGAAAGATTAAATCTAATTGCTAAGAAACAATTAGATATTTTACAAGGAAATGCTGGAATAAAAAAAATAGAAAACTTAGATAATATCAAACTGATAGATAAAAAGTAATGTCAATGGGGACGGAGATTTTTGACAATTATTGGTGCGAATAGTGGGACTTGAACCCACACGCTATAAAGCACACGCCCCTCAAACGTGCCTGTCTGCCAGTTCCAGCATATTCGCATATAAATTTTTGATTGCAATCATATAAAATAATTTTACTTTTTCATTTTATAATATTTTTTCTGAAAAATCTAGACTTTTCCCTGAAATTTTTAAAATTACATTTTTAAATGTTTGAATAATTCAAAATATTTTAAAGTAAGTTTAATGTAACTGGTCAATTGTAAAAATAAATTTTATTTAGAAAAAGTAACTTCTAGTTACCGAAAAAAAAGCTATTTAAAAGCAAAAAAATGGTAAAAAGAGGTTGCTTTTTTTATGAATTTTGTGTAAAATGAAGATATAGACAAGAAAAAAAGAGCGCAATTAAGCGAGTGAATTCAAATTAATTTTTTTGAGTGTAAGACTAATTTCTATTCACTTAATTTTGTGGACACGACAGTGCCAATATTAAATTAGCGTGGATACTTCTTGTAGATGTTTTTTTAATTATTTTAAGAGATAAGGTTGTAGTGTGACCTTATCTTTTTCAATCTTTTGTATGTTTAGTTTATCTAAAGTAACTTTACCATAGAAAAATTCAAATGCTTCATATGGTGTTTTTTCCACCTAAAGACTTTCTAGGTACAGAATTGATATGTGAAAACATTAAGTTAAGCTTGTCCTGAGTTAAATCTTTAAAGCTTTTTTTCTTAGACAGAATATCACGTACAAATATATGATTATTCTCTACATGAGGCTTCTGGCTAGACATTTGAGCATCACAGTAAAAAATATTGCTTCTAATTTCTCCAGTCTCACAATTAATTTCAAAAAGCTGTGGCTTAGCAAATTCGGATCCTCTGTCAGTAAGAAGTAAGCCAAATAACTTATGATACATATCATCTGATAAAATATCCTGAAAGTAATTAAGAGAATTGGACATTTCCTCAGCCGTTTTATGTTGTTTTAAAAGCCCTATCATAAAGCCTGTATTTTCAAATATGAAAGTCTGGATAAATGGACCGTTCTGATTATTGTAAACAGTATCCATTTCAGTTGTAGGCATATCAGAATTGTTCTTTACAAACTCTAGATAATCTTCATACTTTCTACCGGTGTAATCAGCAGGTTCAGCTCTTTTCTTGAGTTTTTTCTTTCTAGATATTTTCCTTTTTACTTTTCTTCTTAGTTCAAGGTCAGTAACACCCCAATCTTTGAATAAGCCCATTTCAATGTATGTATAAATTGTCTTTTCACATTGCTTGATTTCTTTGTGATTTTGTAAAATTGTATAAATTGATTGACCTTGTTTTATTAAAGGACAAATGACATGTGCTAATTCATAAAGTTCAGTTGTGTTTAAATTAACACCTTGTCTAGAATCTTTTAAAGTATATTCATAATTGCTTTGAGCAGTATTAGCGTAGTAGAAGTATTTGGCTTTATTACATTTTTTAATGTTAGGGCAACAATTACAAGCACCTATGAATCTGTCTCTTTGAAGACAAGGAACTTCCTCAAAATCAATACATTTGCTAACACAAACTTTGCATTCATTGAAATGTTTGCAAGCCCAAGGGGCTTCATCAATTTTAGAATATCTACGTTTTCTATTGTTTTTAATTTCCTTTCCGATAGTAGATTGACTTTTGTTAAGTTCTTTAGCAGTTTGGAATTTTCTTAATCTTTTGCAAATATTTTGTTCGATAACTTTCCTATCTTCTAAAGATAGATGCTTACCATCAAATTTCATAAATACCTTCTTTCTCAAGAAGTATCCACATTTATATTATACTAAATTGCATTTAATCTTACAATAACTGTTAATTTACTATTAATTTGTATTTATTTTTTATTGAATAGAATTTACTTTTTTAATTAACAGGTTTAATGTAACTTAAATAAAAAAATAAAAAAGACTTGAAATTTGAAAACAGTTAGTATAAAATAAGAGTATAAAGAACAAATGAGTAAGGAGAAAACAAATGAAACAGCAAACGCTTGGCGCCGTACACACACACACACATCTATTTTTACAGAAGAATTGCTGGAGAGAGAGTTAAACTTTAAACCAACTAAAGAAAATTTAGTTTTATTTGCTGTGCAAAAATTATTATATATAAAAATAAAGGATGGATTATTAGAAATAATAATCTGTCCTTTTTGCGTGCAAAAAGGTGTAATAAACAGTAGTTAGATAAAAAGCAAGATATATAAAAATTAAAAAGGCTTCTAAAAAGCATAATAAACAATTTGGAAAGGAGAAATAAAGAGATGAAAAAAGAAAAACAAAGAGTAAAAAATAAAAATCAGCAAGGTATCACTTTAATTGCGTTAGTCGTAACCATAGTAGTATTGCTAATTCTAGCAGGAGTAACAATAAGTATGTTAACACGCGATCTAGTGT
>CAWVJY010000004.1:0-49179 GCA_963929915.1 Bacillota bacterium | reverse complement strand
CACTAGATCGCGTGTTCCATCAATAACCCAAATTCTGCCATAATAGTCATCTAAACCTCTAATGTTTTTATGGTTTTCATATTTTTACCAAAAGCTTGGGTAAGCAGGTTCTACATTCCAATAATCTCCATCAAAAAAGCAGTTTGCAATATCTGGTAATTGCATACTAAGTACAAATCCATTACCTGTATTGCCAAATAAAAGAAGGTCATCTTGTTGTAAATCTTGTTTCACATATTCTAAAGGCTTGCTATTGGTTGGTCCATAATTCATGGTACATACATTGTAATTTACAAAAATTGCTGTAATTAAGGTAAGAATACAAATAAGAATGGTTAATATTTTCTTGCCACCTTTTATCATAAAAAATGCCATAAAGAATATGAAGATTCCTGTTAAATTAAAGAAATATCTAGCATATAAAATAGGTACTTTTAAAGAAATAATGAAAATACAAATAACCACAATGGCATATACACCAATGGCAAATAATCCTGGTTTGTTACTTTTTCTATGTTTTTACTATTGCATAAATCATAGTGCCAATTGCATAGGCAAGTAAAATAATACTAAAAGTAAGTGCTAACTCTTGTTTTAAAAATATAGTATCTAGATTTCCTGTAAATTGAAAAGTTAAAATTTGTAGCCATACTTCTATAGAAGGAGTTTGTATCCAAAATCCTTTGATACAGTTTGGAATTGTGCTAATAAATAAATGAGCCATGGTAACTATAAAGCTATTTGTATAATAGCAGAAGCAATAAAACATTTTAAGTTTAAAATATTGAATTTGCTTTTTTCTGTTATGGTTTTGTTTTCAGATTGTTTTTTATGTATTTTTATTTGATTTATAATGAAATAGATAAATAATGTCTAAATTAATAATTCCTGCAGTTGCTAGACCATAATAATGGGTATAACTAGCTGTTAAGCTAAAAACGGCAAATAAAACCCAATTTTTTATAAAATCCCTTTGCTTAGTTATTTTCTTTTTCTCTTTTTCTGTTTGATTATTTTGAGCTTTTGTTTTTTCTTCTTCTGTTAGTTTTTCTTGTGGTTGAAGGCTATTTTTTATAAATTCTATAAGCATAAATTGCCCATTAAGCTTACAAGTAACATTGCCCAAGTGTACATTCTAATTTCTCCTGAATATACACACATAATTGCGCAAAAAAAACACGAAAAAGGAAAAAAGTAAGCCTACTTTTTCTCCAAAATCTTTTCTAATATGAGTATAGCCCAATATTCCTAATATAGCAATTGGAATCATGGATAATATTCTATAAATATAAATATTAGGTCCAAATAATAAATAAACAATATGTAAAATCCAATAATATAGCACAGGATGAACATCATTGCTTCCTATTGACCAAATATCAGCAAAGCTCTTATTGGCCATTCCAACAGAATAGCTTTCATTCAAACCATAAGTTTTGGTGAAAGATAGGAATACTAATAAAAATAATACCTAATAAAATAATAGCAATATGAATATATTTTAAATTTTTTTCTTGCTTTAAATTATGTTCTTTATTTGGTATTTCTGTTACTTTACCCTTTTTCATGTAAAAAATTTCCTCCTTTTTTATTTTTTATTTTTTGTATTTTATATGTTTTTTCATTTATTTATATATTTTTATATTTTATACTTTCATATTTTCTGCATGTTTTTTATTCTTTTGCATTATATCATTATTATATTCTATTGTCTAGATTCTTTTAGGATGAAAATGTCAATGGGGACGGAGAATTTTGACCATTTCATTAAAAGTTGTCAAAATTCTCCGTCCCCACTGACAAAGAGGAGAAAACCTCTTATAAATGTTCCTGTAAAGGAGTGTCCCTGTTGGCTGATTTTCGACCAATAAGGACCGTCCCTATTGGCTGATTTCACGAATAGCAATTTTTCTAACATGCTCGATTTTATCCCAACTAGTATCACGTTTAAATAAACATTAAAGTTAATTGCAAGCCATGAGCCTAAGAATAAAGGATAACATAATTAGTCCTTTTATCATTGGTTTAATTGGTCTTTTATCTAACAACATAATTAAAACTGCTGTTCCTATTGGTAAAAGGAATGTTGGTATTACATATCTCAAAATATTTAAAGTTAACTCTGCACTTTGTCATTCCTTGTCCTGCATACATAACAAAATTTAAAAATAGTAATACTAATGTTGCCACAAACATTGGAATACTTCCAATAATGTACAAGAATCCATCAAAATTCATCATAGTTTTGTGTTCTTTAATTGCTAAGGCTAATGGTTTTGTGTATTCTTGATACATTGTATATGACCAACTGTCCATCTTGTTCTTTGTTTCCAACTTTGTTTAAATCCTAATGGTTGTTCATCATAAACAATCGCATCTGCTGCCCAACCTAATTTTTTTCCTTTTATAATTCTTTTTAAAGAAAATTCAATATCTTCTGTTAATGTTTTTGTATTTCCAACCTTCTGGTTTAATTACATCAAATTTTACCATGAATCCAGTACCATTAATAAGTGGTGATAATCCTACATTGTATCTAGCTAAATGGTAGAAACGGTTCATAGTCCAATAGAAAATAGTATATCCTGCTGTAATCCAGTTATCTGTTGGATTTTTGATATCTCTATATCCTTGTACTACATCTTCCCCTTGGCAAAGTTTTTTATTCATGTTTTAATAAAATCTTCATGTACAATATTATCTGCATCAAAAATGCAAAATGCATCATAAGGTGCCATCTTCTTCAATTTTTTGTGCTAAAAACCAGTTTAAAGCATAACCTTTTGTTTTCTTTTCTGGGTCAAATCTTTCATACACAATAGCACCTGCATTTCTTGCTACTTCTGCAGTACGGTCTGTACAATTATCTGCAATAACATAAATATCTAGTAATTCCTTTGGATAGTTTTGCTTTTTTAAACTTTCTATTAATTCTGTTACAACATTTTCTTCGTTATGTGCTGGAATAATTGCCATAAAACGATGATTTTTTCTACTAATAATGGCTTATCTTTTAGTTTTACTAATGAACAAATACTAATTGCTAATTGGTATAACCAAAATATAGTAAAAATCCACACTAAAGCTTGTTGTAGAATGTATAGATATTCCATTTCTTCTCTCCTTTTTTAATTCCTTTACTTTTCTATTGTATGCTTGTTTTCTTCACAATATTAATTATACTATTTCCTTTTCTTTTTTGCAACTATTATTTTTAACTTCATAAAATCTTAATGTCCTTAATTTTCACTTGTAGTAGAAACCTCTAAATCCCTCATATTTAAATTAATTCTGCCTTGGTCATCAATATCTGAAACTTTAACTGTTACTTCGTCTCCAATAGATAAGTACATCTTCTACCTTTTCCACTCTTTTATGAGAAATTTTAGAAATGTGTAATAATCCTTCATTTCCACCACCTAAGTCAATAAATGCTCCAAATGGCATAATTCTGGTAACAGTTCCCTCATAAATTCCGCCTACTTCAATTACTTTAGCAAACTTCTAAAATCATATCCATTGCTTTTTGGAGCATTAGCTGTATCTGTAGAGTAAACAAATACTTTTCCATCTTCTTCGATGTCAATTTTTACACCAGTTTCTTCAATAATTTTATTAATCATTTTTCCACCAGGTCCAATAACATCCTTAATTTTTTCTGTATGAATCGTTGTGGTCATAATTTTTGGTGCATATTTTGAAATTTCTGCTCTTGGTTTACTAATAACTGGTAGCATTACATTGTCTAAAATATAGTCTCTTGCGGTACTTTTGTTCTTTCAAAAGCTTCTTTAATAATGTCATAAGTTAAACCATCTATTTTAATATCTACTTGAATAGCAGTAATACCATCTTTGGTTCCACCTACTTTAAAGTCCATATCTCCAAAGAAGTCTTCAATTCCTTGAATATCTGTAAGCATAATATACTATTTGGATCATTTTTATCTGTTATAAGTCCTGTTGAGATACCTGCTACTGGCTTTTTAATAGGTACAACCGGCATCCATAAGGCAAGTGTGCTTCCACAAATACTTGCCTGTGAAGTTGAACCATTAGAAGATAATACTTCAGATACTACACGAATAGCATATGAAATTCTTCTTCTGAAGGAAGTACTGGTACTAAAGCTTTTCTGCTAAAGCTCCATGTCCTATTCTCTTCTACCTGGACCTCTTGAAGGTCTTGCTTCTCCTACGCTATAGGATGGGAAGTTATATTGATGCATATATCTTTTTTCTGTTTCTTCGTCTAAACCATCTAGCATTTGTTCTTCACTTTTCATGCCAAGTGTTACTACAGACATAACTTGGGTTTGTCCTCTTGTAAAAATAGCACTTCCATGCACTCTTGGTAGAACAGCTACTTCACAAGATAATGGTCTTATTTCGTCTATTTTTCTACCGTCTGGACGTTTATGTTCTTCTAGAATCATTTCTCTTACACAAGCTTTTTCTAAGTCATGAATGCTATCTGCTATATCTGTTTTCTTTTCTTCGGTAGCTTCTTCTCCATATTTTTCTACAAAATAGTTTGTAATATCTTCTGTAATTTTTTCAATATTTTCATCTCTTACGGTTTTGTCAGTAGCTTGTACATCTTGGTACATTCTTTCTTTAAAGTTTTCTTCAATTTCTTTGTATACTTCTGGATCTGTAGCAAAAGATTTGTATTCAAATTTTGGTTTGCCTATTTCGTCTTTCATGTTTTGTATAAAATGGCAAATCTTTTTTATTTCTTCGTGTGCTTTTTTAATCGCTTCTAGCATAGTTTCATTTTGGTATTTCATCAGCACCAGCTTCAATCATAGTAATTTTATCTAAAGTTCCTGCTACTGTTAAAGTTAGTCTGCTCTTTTCTCTTTGTGCTAATGTAGGATTTATAACAATTTCATTATCTACATATCCTACATTTACTGCTGCTGTTGGACCTCCAAATGGAATGTCAGAAATAGAAAGTGCAGCTGATGCACCAATCATGGCACATACTTCTGGGCTATTATCTGGTTCTACTGATAATACAGTAGCAACTACACAAGTATCATTTCTAAAATCTTTTGGGAATAATGGTCTTAATGGTCTGTCGATTGCTCTTGAAGTTAAAATTGCTTTGTCTGTTGGCTTTCCTTCCCTTTTGGTAAAGCTTCCTGGGATTTTACCTACTGCATATAGTTTCTCTTCGTAGTCTACAGATAATGGGAAAAAAGTCTATTCCCTCTTTTGGTTCTTTTGCTGCTGTTACATTTACCATAACAACAGTATCTCCGTAGCGTACTATTACACTACCATTGGCAAGTTCTGCAATTTTGCCTGTTTCAATACTTAGTTTTCTTCCTGCTAGTTCTGTTTCATAAATTTTAAACATGATAAATTCTTCCTTTCTTTTTACGTAAACATTATTTTTATTACCTATAGCAAAGTCATTTTTCTTGTCTTAAATGTTTACAAAATTTATATTGAAACAATACCAAATTAGTGTAACCTCTATTATATGTTAAAATAGCTCTAACACATAATACAAGCTACTACCTAATTTTAAGTATTGTTTAAATATCTTTTGAAATTTTAAAATATTAATATCAATATTAGTACAAATACAATTATCAATATTTAATGTTGAATATATTATCTTTGTAAATAGTATTTGAATTTTTTCTAAAAAATATCCTTTTTTCGTTTAAGAAAGTGCATTTTTTGACAAGTCAATTTATAAATTTAGACGTTTGGCTATCATGCTAAACGTCCAAATTTTATAATTATTTTCTTAAGCCTAATTTTTCAACGATATCTCTATATCTTTGAACATCTTTTTTAGCTAAGTAATTTAGTAAGTTTCTTCTAGAACCTACCATTTTTAAAAGTCCTCTTCTTGAATGGTTATCTTTTACATGAACTTTTAAATGAGCTGTTAATTCATTAATTCTTTCTGTTAAAAGAGCGATTTGAACTTCTGGTGAACCAGTATCATTTTCTTCTCTTTTATAAGTATTAATGATTTCTTGTTTTCTTTCTTTTGTCATGTTTAGCACCTCCTATATTTTTATTTGCCTTAAACTGAGTAAAAGTGGAGTTTTTTTCCTTTTGCTAAGTATAAGGTAATTGGTATTTTTTAACACCATTCATATGATAGCATATTTTTTTCAAAAAATCAACGTTTTTCATTAAATTTGCTCTTACTCACCTTGGCATAATTCTGTCACATGTTTATTCTGGTATATTTATTTTCCAAATTCCTTTTTTGGTAGAGCCTACTCTTTCAATAATGCCTTTTTCTTTTAGTGCTTTTATATTATATGATATACCATCTCTTGTTAAGTCAAGTGTTTTAGCCATTTCAATCTGTGTAATGCTTGGATTTTTTTTAATTAAATTTATTATTTTTTCTTGTGTAGTTTTTTGTGTAGTTTCTTGTGTAGTTTCTTGGTTAGAAGTTAAAATCATTCCATCTACAGCTTCATCTATAATTTTTAGCATAAACTCAATAAATTCATTAGAATTTCCTGCATTATTACAATTTTGAATAGCCGTATAGTATTCTTCTTGATATTTTTTTATTATAGTTTCTATGGGAATATATTTAAATAGTTCTTTCCAATGTGCAAGTATTGCAGTTTGCCATAGTCTAGCAGTTCTTCCATTTCCATCCGAAAAAGGGTGTATAAATACAAATTCATAATGAAATATGGAAGATAAAATTAATGGATTAACATTTTCTTTTGCTTGATTCATCCATTTAAATAAATTATCCATTAATGTTGGAACCATTTTATGAGGTGGAGCCATAAAAATTTGGATATTACCATCATAAACAGCTTCTCCATGATTTCTAAACTGTCCACTATCATCTTCAATAGCAAAAGTTAATATTCCATGTATTTTCTTTAAATCTTTTACTGAATATGGATTAATATTATCAATTTGTTCATAGGCTTTATATGCATTTTTAACTTCTTGAATATCTTTTTGTTCGCCGATAACTGCTTTTCCATTTATTACTGCTTCAACTTGAAACAATGATAATTGATTATTTTCAATAGCTAAAGAAGAATGTATTGACTTTATTCTTGTCTTTCTTCTTAGCTCTGGAAATCTGTTCAAACTTTCAAAATAATTTGCTTCTCCAATTTTTTCCATTATAGTTGTTGCTAAATTTAACATTTTATCAGTTATTGTATATGGTGGGGAATTTATTTCCATTTGAAACCTCCATTTAACTTTTTTACATTAATTTCTAATACTGATATCATACCATAAAAATAAAAGATTATCAATTTTTTATGATAATCTTTTAAAAATGGTGCCTCGAAGTGGAATCGAACCACTGACACAGGGATTTTCAGTCCCTTGCTCTACCGACTGAGCTATCGAGGCAAATATAAAAAAATGGCGACCTGGAACGGGCTCGAACCGTCGACCTCTAGCGTGACAGGCTAGCGTTCTAACCAACTGAACTACCAGGCCGTAAAAAAATGGTGGGCGCAATAGGGCTCGAACCTATGACCTCCTGCTTGTAAGGCAGATGCTCTCCCAGCTGAGCTATGCGCCCGGTTTTTCCTGACTTGTTTAGTATACTAAATTTTAAAAAGATTGTCAATACATATTCTAAAAAAAATCAGATTTTTTTGTAAAATTATTACACTAAAAAAGCCTTCCTAAAATAAAACTAAATTTATTGAATAAAAAGTATTAGAATTGTCTTTTGAAATTTTTAAAGCCTTGCGTGGGCGACCATTGTGACATCTGTTCGAGGAATTTATTCCGAGTTACAGCTATCCAAAAGGGGAAAGGTTTTTAAAATTGAAAAAGACAATTCTAATGTTTTAGTTATATATTATAATCTTGTAAAGACAATTGCTTCTTATTCTTCATTTAACACTTCAATTGCTTTTTGTAATTGCGTATCATCTTCTTCTGGTAATTCTAACTGTGCTTTAGCTTCATCTGATAATTCTACTTCTATATCTGGCTCAATTCCTATTTCATGAATAGCATTATGATTTGGTGTAAAATATTCATTGGTTGTAATTTTAAGTCCACTGCCATCTGATAATTGATGTAGTTCTTGAATAATTCCTTTTCCATAAGTTGTTGTTCCTACTAAGGTAGCTTTACCATTTTCTTTTAAAGCTGCTGCTAAAATTTCAGAAGCGCTTGCTGAATATTCATTTGTTAAAAGTACAATAGGCATATTGATAATTGGATCTGATGTAGATTTTGTAACATCTTCTTTTTCGTTTTTATCTGTGGTAATTAGTAAGGTAGAGCCCTTATCTGTTATCATTTCTGCAATTTCTAGTGCTTCATCTACAATACCTCCACCATTATCACGAATATCTATAATTAGTTTGGTAATTCCTTGTTTTTCTAATTCTAAATATTTTTCTCTAAATTCATCAGCACAACCACCTTCAAAGTCCGATATTGCAATATATCCAATATTGTTTTCTAATACTTTTGTAGTAATATGGCTAATTAATACGGTTCTTCTTTCTATTTCAAAAGTTTTGGTTTCTTCTCCTCTTAGAATTTCTAAAGTAACTTTCGTTCCCTCTTTTCCTTTTATTTTATTAGAAGCTTCATCTAATTGGTCACCAGTATAGCTTACACCATCTACTTTTGTAATAATATCTCCTGGCATTAATCCTGCTTCTTCTGCAGGAGAATTTTCTATTGGACTAAGAACAAGTATAGCATTTTTTTCTGTATCTAATGTCATATAAATTCCAATTCCTACATAATTACCATTGGTTTCTTGCATAATGTCGTCCATTTCTTCTTTTGTATAATATACGGTATATGGATCTCCAAGACCTGCTACATAGCCTTTAATTGCTCCTTCAATTAGGTCTTCATCATTGATTTCTCCTATGTATTTTCTTTCTAGTTCGCTTCTAAATTGGGAAAGAGTATATTCTAAGCCAGATAAAGAACTATTCGTTTTCCCTATTCCAATTCCATTTGAACTAGTTAAATATTGGTAAGTTAAAAATGCGGTAATTAATGATGTAACAATAATGACAATTAAAACAAGCATTATTATTTTATAAACTTTTTGTGTATTGTTCTTTTCCATTTGTATTTCTCGTATAATGACTCCATTTCATTATACGAATCTCCTTTCCATTTCAAATTTTCTTTTATTTGTTTTATTTTTTGCTATTATTTTGAGTATTATTATATTTTTAAGTTTTTTCTTTATTTAAGCTTCCTTCTATATTTATTTTATTTTTACTAAAATTATGATTAGTATTATTGGTTGCTTTTGTATAACCACAAAAAATATAGTGAATTTATTATTTTGTAGTGATAACAGTAGATTTTCATCACTATATTTTTTACTTATTCTTTTATAATATTTTTTTCCTATGGCTCTTTTACATAGTTTAATGGATTTGTAGTGCTTCCATTTATTCTAATTTCAAAATGTAAGTGTGGACCTGTAGAGTTTCCTGTAGAACCTGTTTCCATAATGATGTCTCCTTGTTTTACTTCTGCCCCATTTTGCGTTAATACTTGTTGTCCATGTCCATATAAAGTAGTAATACCATCTCCGTGGTAAACCATAACACAATTTCCATAGGAGCCAAGCCATCCAGCATAAGTAACTACTCCATCTGCAACAGCTACAACTGGTGCCCCAAAACCTGTGTTTCCAATATCAATTCCTTGGTGGAAACGAACTACTCCTGCTATTGGATGTTCTCTGCTACCATAATAAGATGTAATTCCTGTACCAGAAATAGCAACAGGCCATATCATGGTTCCTCCTGTATACTGGATATTGAATTCTTGATTTTGGTTTGCAATTTCTAAAATTTTAGCTTCTATTCTAGCTGTGTCATCCTTATATTGCTGAATTTCTTCATTTAGCTTTTTCTCATCTTCTGATAATTTTTCTATGTATCCTTGTTGTAATGTTTTTGTGTTTTTTAAAACAACTTCTGTTTGCTCTGCTTTTGCTTTTAATATTTTTACTTCCGCTGTTTCATTTTCTAATTTTCTTTTTGCTAAGTCTATTTCATCTTTTTGTTGTTCTACTTTATCAATTAGTTGGTTATCATATTCTGCTATTTCAATCATAGCATAGTAAAGAGATAAAAAGTCTGATAAACTATTAGCTGATAAAAGAACATCCAAATAAGCAATATCTCCTGCTTCATATAATGCTACTAATCTATCTTCTAATTGTTTTGATTTCTTTTCGTATTCTTGTGTAACTGTTTCTAATTTTTCTGTTGTTTCTATTATAGAAGTTTCTAATTCTTGCAATTTAGATAATAAATCTGTATTTTCTTGTTCATATTGTCTAATTTTATCATCTAGCTCTTGAATTTGTACTAATGTATTGGACATTTCGGTTTGTACATATTCTAATTGTGAATTTGCTTCTTCTAATTTTTCTTGTGTTTCTTCTTTTTGTTGGTTCAAATTTTCTAATGGATCATTACTAGTTTGCTGATTGTTATTATCTTGATTAGTATTATCTTGAGTTTGTTCATTTTGGTTTTGTTGTGATTGATTATTTTGTATTTGATTGTTTAAAGTGCCTGTATTACTTGCAAAAGAAGAGATTGAAATTCCACATATTAAAATAAAAACAAGGAGAATACATAGTATTTTTTGTTTTACCATTGCGTTCTCCCCTCCTTTAATTTATTAATTTTGTACTTATATTCTTTTTTTTAAAATACTATACTGAATACTATTTTTAAGTAAATATTATTTTATAAAAGATTTTTATTTTTCTCTTTTATTTTACCAATGTGTATAGTTAAGTGGATTTACTTCGCTTCCATAGTATGGACTTGTACGTACTTCAAAGTGTAAGTGTGGTCCTGATCCAATACCCGAATTTCCACTTCTTGCAATTTGTTGTCCTCTTGATACAGTTTGTCCTTGTGAAACAAGGATAGAACTTAAGTGTTGATAGAAAGTATATAAGTTATCTGCATGTTTTACCATAACATAATATCCTCTAACACTTGAATAACCTTTTGTCATAACATAACCATCTTCTGCAGAATATACAGGTGTTCCAATAGGTACCCCTATGTCAATAGCTCTGTGGTTAGTACTTGCTCCTGCTACTGGTTGTTCCCTATTTCCAAAATAAGAAGTTATATAATTGTAGTAAGGAGTATCACTACTTGATAATGGCCAAGCTAACACTCCATTGAAATTGCCATTATAATGACCGTTGGACTCTTGAGCTGCTTTTCTAATTTCTTCTTCTATTCTATCTATTTCTTCATTATATTCTTCAATGTCTGCCTGCAATTGTTTTTGTTCTGCGGTTAAATTTGACATTTTACTTTCTTTTGAAGCTTTTGCTGTTTCTAATTGTTCTTTTTTAGCTTCTGCTTGTTTTTTAGAAGAGTCTAATTTTGTTTTTTCTTCTTCTAAATCATTCTTCGCTTTTTCTACTTCTTGTCTTTTATTTTCTACTTCTTCCATTTGCTGATTATCTGCAATAGCTAATTCTTGTACTCTGGAACTCATAGAAATGTAGTCCCAAATATTATCTGAAGATAAAAGAGCATCTAGGAAAGTAATTTGACCTTCTTCATAAATTGCAACAAGTCTATCTTCTAATAATTGTGCTTTTTCTTCATAATCTTTTTCTAATTCTTTAATTTCTGTACTTTTTTCTTCTATGCTATTTTCTAAGTCATCAATTTCTGAATTTAATTTTGCTAACTCAGATTCATATTCTGAAATAGAATCTTCCAATTCAGAAATTTCGTTAACAATATCATCTTTTTCTGCTATAATATCATTTTTTCTTTGTGTTGCTTCCTCTACTTTATCTTGTATATCACTTTTTTGGTCTTCTAAACTTGCTGCAATTACCTGTGTTACCATTACTTGCAACATGACTAAAATAACAAATATAGAAATAATTTTTCTTTTCATATGCAACTTTTCTCCTTTTATAAAAGTTCTTTTTTTGCTTTTTTCTTTGTAATACGTTTTTTGTATTTTTTATAGTTCTTATCATTCTTATAAATTTCTATCAAATACTTTTGTAGCTTTTATACTTCTAAGTATTTTCTCATGGAAATTGCACTACCTAAAGCACCAATTCCAAGACCTAATACTAGGTATACAATAATTAAGGTACCAAACATGTCTGACATTGGTAATAGTAAAACATCTGCTCCTCTTAGACTAACTAATGCTTGCTCTATTTCATTAGATACTACATTATAAGCTCCACCTAATAATAGCATAGAAATAATAGCAGAAATAAGCCCTATTATCATACCCTCTACCATAAATGGCCATCTAATAAAACTATTGGTTGCACCTACATATTTCATAATAGAAATTTCTTTTCTTCTAGCATGCACTGTTAATTTAATGGTATTGGTAATAATAAAAATAGAAATTAAAATTAATATTACTAAGATGATAATGGATATTAATTTAATACCATCTGCAATCTGAATTAAGGCATTAACTGTATCTGGTCTTGTTTGAATATTTGCTACAATAGGAGATTGTTCAATTTGATTTTGCACTTCTTCTAATTTTGTTAAATCTGTTAGTGTTACTACATACGAAGCTTTAAAAGGGTTTCCTTCTCCTTCATAGGTTTCCAAATAGCCTTTTTTGTCTTTGAACATTCTCTTCATCTGGTCTAATGCTTCTTCTTTTGTTTTATAGGTAACTGTATTTACATAGTTCATACTTCTAATTTGATTGCCAAGTTCCGTAGTTTGAGTTTCTGTTGCTTCATCATAAATAAATACTTCCATTCCTTGTTGTTCTTCAATGGTTTTTGTAATATGGTTCACATTTTCTCCTACTAAAAAGAAAATACCAAACACAAACATAGTTGCACACATAATAATGATAGAAGCAATTGTGGATTTTTTATTTTTAAATACATTTCTAAAACCTTCTCCAATTAAATAACCAAAAACACTATATCTCACCGTCATACCCACCTTTTTTATCATCTCTAATGATATTACCTTCTTCTATTTGAATAACTCTTTTTTTCATTCTATCTACAATATCTTTTGCATGTGTTGCAACTACTACAGTAGTTCCTCTGTTATTAATATCATTTAAAAGAGTCATAATATCCCATGCTGTTTCAGGGTCTAAGTTTCCAGTTGGCTCATCTGCAATTAACATAGAAGGATTATTTACTAAAGCTCTTGCTAGTGCCACCCTTTGTTGTTCTCCTCCTGATAATTCATTTGGGTACATTTTAGCTTTATTGCTTAACCCTACTAAAGATAATACCATAGGTACTTGTCTTCTTATATGTCTTGGAGTTGCTCTTACAATATACATAGCATAAGCTACATTGTCGTAAACGGTTCTATCTGGTAATAACCTAAAGTCTTGAAAAACAACTCCCATACTTCTTCTTAAATAAGGAATTCTTTTTGGTTTTAGAAAAGTAGTATCTTTTCCATTAATAATAATATTTCCTTTGGTTGGTTCTTCTTCTTTTAGAATGAGCTTAATTAGTGTGGATTTTCCTGATCCAGAACTTCCTACTAAGAAAGCAAACTCACCTTTATCAATCACAAAATTAGCATTATGAACTGCTTCTGTACCAGTATCATATGTTTTGCTAACATTTCTAAATTCTATCATCTTGTAACTCCTTAATATCAATTTCGATATTTTTCTAGTTATTATTTTTTATTCTTCTTTATCATAACAATAAATTACATTATTTGCAATACTTTTTTGCAGAAAAAAATAGAATAAAATCGCTTTTAAACGGCTTTATTTCTATTTTTCTCTTTATTTCTTTTATTTTTAAAATTCACAAAAAATTTACAATTTATATTTTATTTTTAGATGTTATTTTTTATATGTCTTCTACTTAAGTTTTATTTTTTCATACTTACTTTTTAATTCGTATTTTCCAATACAAAGTTTACTTTTTCTTGCTCTAAATCATATTCTACTGGTATTCCTAGTAATTGCGTAAAATAAGATAATTCACAAGTCCATGGCAAATTGTTGCCTCTAATTTTATCATCTCTAAAATGAATACCATAAGTTTTGCCTTGGTAAGTAAAATTAAAAGCTGTATGTGTATCGGATGTTCTTACCCCAAAATATCTTGAATTATTAATTATCAATTTTCTAGCATCTATCTCATAAGCTCTTTTTTCTAAGTTATAATTTGCTTCCAAATAATAAATAAAACCATATCCGCTTTCTTCACTATCGGTTACTTTATTTCCATTTACGGTTACTTCTAATGTACGTGGATAATTTAGTTGTTCTATATCACTTTTCGGAATATTACTAAGATCTCCTTTTGACTCTTTTAGATGCCAATAATATTCATATTTTTCTGCATAAATTCCATGCTCTTCTGAATGAATGGTATTATATTTTACAGGGCTAACATAATCGTCTCCTATCTTCAAATAAGTTAATACTTCGAAATCTTCCACTTTGCTCTCTAAAAATTGCTGAATTTGATACAAATTTCTACTTGCTAACTCTATTTGACTATAGTCTTCAATTGATAAATAGGCTTGACATTTTAAAAGAGGAAAATCTGGATACTTTTCATTGACTTCTTCTTGCTTCATTAATTGCATATCTTGAAAAAGTGTATTTTTTTGTTGTTCTTTATAATAAATGAATAACCTATCTTCATAATCTGTTTCAAAATCTTGGTAGGCTTCTTTTACTGCATGAAATTCTATTTTTGGTTCTTTGGTAGTTCTTAGTACATAAGTACCATTTGCTTTTTCATCACAATTTGTTTCTACAATTTCAATATTTTGGTTATACATCTTTTCTAGTTGTATAATAAGTTGTTCTTCTTCTGTGGAAAAAGCTAAATAAATTTCATAATAAAAAAAGGAAGCAATTACATAAAAGAAAGCAATAATTAAAGCAACTATCATAAGCACAATGGTACTAAGTGTAACAGTTAATTTTTTAGAAGTCTTTTCTGTTTTTTCCATTTGCTTATTATCTAATTGATTAATATATTCCATCATTTTCTTTTTTTCATTTTTCATTGGTTTATCCTCTTTTTATACACCTATTTTCTACTTTTTTTGTTTATTGACTTATCTCGCATTTTTTCTTATTGGCTGTATTTTTTTATTTGTTTTATTTCATTGATTAATTTTTTCCACCATTTTTTTATGTTTTCCTTATTTTTTTGTTTTTACAGTCTCTTTAATTGCTTCATAACCGATTTTAAAATATTTTAGCAATTGTTCTGCTTTACCAGATTTACCAAAACAATCTGGTATTCCCATTCTAATTACTTTTGTAGGATATTCTTGTGCTAGTACTTCACAAACGCTGCTTCCAAGTCCTCCAATTATGCTATGGTCCTCCACTGTAATTAATTTTTTGGTTTCCTTTGCACATTTTACAATCATTTCTGCATCAATTGGTTTGATAGAGTACATGTCTACTACACGAATATGAATATTCTCTTTGGCTAATTCTTCTTGTGCTTTTAGTGCTTCTGATACTGTAATGCCAGTAGCAAAAACTGTAGCGTCTGTGCCTTCCCCTAGCTGAATAGCTTTACCGATTTCAAATTTTTGGTTTTTCTCGTAAATAACAGGTGTAGCTAATCTTGAAAGCCTTACATATACAGGTCCTTTACAATTTGCAATTTCTTCTATTAACCATTTGGTTTGCACATCATCAGAAGGAGAAAAAACTTTCATATTTGGTAATGTTCTCATCATACTTAAATCTTCTAACATTTGATGAGTAGCTCCATCTTCTCCAACTGTAACTCCTGCATGTGTAGCACATATTTTTACATTTAAATTTGGATAACAAATGCTGTTTCGTACTTGATCATAGGCTCTTCCTGCTGCAAATACAGCAAAAGTACTAGCATAGGGAATTTTACCAAATGTAGAAAGTCCTGCAGCAATTCCCATTAAGTTTTGTTCTGCAATTCCTACATTCATAAATCTTTCTGGAAATTCTTTTGCAAACATATTTGTTTTTGTAGCACTAGATAAGTCTGCATCTAATACTACAACATTTTTATTTTTCTTTCCTAATTCTACTAAAGCCTCCCCATAACTTTGTCTTGTTGCTATTTTTATTTCACTATTCATTTTATCACAACCTTACTTTTTCATTTTATTTCTTTTTCTTAAAAAAAGTTTATCATTTTGCTTAAAGTTTATATTCTATTCTTGTTCTAAAAAAGTTAATTCTTTTAATTTTAATTCATTCATCGCTTGCTCATACTGCTCTTTACTTGGAGCTCTTCCGTGCCAAGAAACTTCATTTTCCATAAACGATACTCCTTTACCTTTTATGGTATTTGCAATAATAATGCTTGGCATTCCTTTTTGGTGTCTTGCAATACTAAAAGCTTCTATTAACTGTTCTATATTATGTCCATCTACATTAATGACTTTAAATCCAAAACTTTCAAATTTTGCCTGAACATCTACTAGCCCTGCTACATCTTCTACTTTTCCATCTATTTGTAAATGGTTATAGTCTAAAATAGCACAAAGATTATCTAATTTATTTTTACTTGCAGACATGGCAGCTTCCCAAACTTGTCCTTCTTCTATTTCTCCATCTCCTAATAAACAATAAACTCTGCAACCTGCACTATCCATTTTAGAAGCAATTGCCATACCAACAGCAGCAGATAATCCTTGCCCTAAAGAACCTGTTGTCATATCCACCCCAGGTACTTTATTCATATCTGGATGACCTTGTAAGTTACTATCTATTTTTCTAAAAGTTTCTAATGTTTCTTTTCCAAAATATCCTTTCCTTGCAAGTGTAGCATAAAGCGCAGGAGAGCAATGCCCTTTGGATAGTATAAATCTATCTCTTAGAGGATCTTTTGGCTTTTTAGGATCAATATTCATTTGGTTAAAATACAAAACTGCTAAGATATCTGCACAAGAAAGTGAACCTCCTGGGTGACCAGATTGTGCCTTATATACTTGTTCTATAATTCCTATTCTAATGTCATTTGCTATTTTTTCTAATGCTTCTATTTTCGTAATTTTCATGTTATTTCCTCCCATCTATCCAAAATATCATGTTTTAATTTTGCTATTTTTACTTATAATGGTATTTTCTTTTTCATATTTTTTATTTCTTTTTTGCTACCTTCTTTATAACATAACTAAATAAAAAATACAATACTTATGAAAAAAGTTGAACCTCATAAAACTAGAAGTTCTATGAGGTTCAACTTTTTGTATGTTTTTTATATATAAAAACAATAAGTTTTTCTGTTAAACTAGGTGCCTAATGTATATGGGTTATTTTTTGTTCCATTTCCCCCAGTAATCTTAATTTCAGGTTTCAGAGTAAATACAGGACGGAGACCCTCAGAATGCCAACCGAAGTCATTATAGTCTTCACCTAAATAAGCTATGTAACACATTCTGTATGAAGTCAATTTTCCACCGTTAGAGGCAGAAACACTAAGCAAATAGAAGGAAGTTCCACTTCTGTATAGCGAGGAAGCACTGCGAGAAGCTAGCCAATAGGAATTAATGGAAGCAGATAATAATCCTAACTCTTTCATTTGATCAAAGTCTGCTTTATAGTTTTCATCTCCATCTCTTAGTTTTCCATTATAATTTGACATATAACTTTCTGAACTTGTATAATATCCAGCTTCTGAATTTTTGTTATTAGGTAAACTTCCTACACTTCTTGCATCACTTGCATATGTTGTATTTAAGTATTTCATTGCTCTATTATTTAAACTGATGATTGCATTATTATATTTATTTATTGTAGTATCCTCAACACCATCTCCCATAGTTACATTTTCTACTATATTATCTGTTATTATTTGCACTCCATATCCTGATGTATTATCATATAATAATCTACACAATAAGTCACCCTGTGAAGATGGATATAATACATAATCTTTTTTTTCTATTTCATTTACATTTGTTGCTAATTTTTTTACTGTTATACTACATTTTGTTGATTTATTACTTCCATCATTTGCTTTTACTGTTATTGTCGCTGTTCCTGCCGTTTTTGCTGTTATTAATCCAGTGTTACTTACACTTGCTATTGTATCATCATCACTACTCCATGTTACGCTTTGGTTACTTGCATTATTTGGTTTTACTGTTGCTGTTAATTGTACTGTTTCTCCTTCTCCTATTGTTACACTCGTCTGATTTAATGTAATTCCTGTTACTAATTGTGTTACTGTTACTACCTGAGATATAGTTTCTGTTTTATTACCTGCTTTATCCACTGTTAGTATATGTAAATAATAGTTTCCTGGTATAGTTGCACGCAATGCAATTGGTTGGCTATCACTAAATGTATTTGTATAACTAGTTTCTTCCGTTCCTATTAAATTTTGACTTTGATTATATATCCATTTACATTTTGTAAGTTCTACTCCACTTTCATTATCTGTATGTGTTACCGTTGCTGTGATACTTCTGGCTGTTGTGGTACTTAGTCCACTTAATTCTATTTTTGCATTCTCTGGAGGTAGCTTATCTAATATATTTGTACTTGCATAACTTCCATTTCTAGTTCCGTCTGTTAGTCTTGCATATACTACATTACCATGTTGTAAACCCGTTACAGTTACTGAATTTGCTCCTACTGTTTCACTTATCCAGTTATGTTCTTCTACTCCTCCTATCTGATATTGTATTGTTAAATTGCTTGCTACATTTTCTCCTTTACTTAGTGTTATACTTGCTATCCCATCTTTCCATATTGGATTCGTTGCTATAATATTTCCCTCTTTTAATCCATCAGTTGCTCCTCCTATTTGTCCATTTAGCAAGTTCTGTATTTGTTCTGTTATATTATCCAAATCTGCTTGCTCATTGATTGCTGCTTTATTCCATGCATTTGCTGCATCTCCTGCTACCTTAAATATTCCTCCATTGCTAAATAGCATGTTGATTGTTATTCCTGCTAATATTAGTAATACCACTATTGTTACTACTAAAGCAATTAAGGTGATACCTCTTTTTACTTTTATTGGTTTAGAGTATGATTCTCTCTCTTACAATTTCAACGTTTTTATGACTTGTTTGCATTTTTTTCTCCTCCTCATTTGTTCTTTATTTTTTAACTATTTTTATTCTATACTACCTATTTTTAATTTTCAAGGGTTTTATAAAAAATATCTGATTATATTTTTCAGAAAAATTAACCATTATATTTTTTAATCATCTTTTTTCTGATTAATTTCTATAAAACTTGCTTTATATTTTTCTAAATTTTCTTTTTCTACAGTTCCAATTTTAAACAAAATCTGATTATTTAAAATTTTATAAATTACATCTGTTTTCACAATACTATCTATATTAAGTCCATTACTTTCATTTTTTGTAATTAATTTATTAGCATGATATTTTAACTTATCTATTTTAGATGATATTAACATTCCAAAATTTTCAATTGGAACATCTATATTGTTTTGGTCAACAATAACAAAAAGATGTTTTTTGCCCTCTGCTCCAGTTTGATACTTATATTGTTTTACAAATACAATATCTCCAATTTGATAAGAAGAATAATCTTCTTCTCTTTCTTCTAAGATATTTTCGATACTTTCTTGGTAAAATTCTTCTGGAAATATTAAAAATGCTTCTTGTAATTCTTTTACTTTGCCATACAAATAAGCTAATTTTAAAAAATTGCTTTCATTTTTTGATTTCATATATTATCACCTTCTATTTCTTACATTATAAGTATCATTTTTTAATTAAGAGTAGCTTAAGATACAGTACTTTTTTGTTTTTTACTTTCATATAAATTACTAGGAGTGTGTTGTTTATGAAAAATAGAAAACTTGCAATTATTGGTGCTACTGGATTAGTTGGGCAAACGATTTTAAAGGTACTAGAAGAAAAAAAATTTCCCATTACAGAATATGCTTTTTTTGCTTCTGCCCGTTCTAAAGGTAAAAAAATTTCATTTTTAGAAAAAAACTATATTGTACAGGAATTGACTGAAAATTCTTTTGATGAAGGTTTTGACTTTGCTATTTTTTCTGCAGGTGGAAGTGTTGCCAAACAATATGCACCAATTGCGGTTTCTAAAGGTTGTACTGTAATTGATAATAGTAGCTGTTTTCGTATGGATTCTAATGTTCCCTTAATTGTTCCAGAAGTAAATGTAGAAGAAATTAATAATCATCATGGTATTATTGCTAATCCAAATTGTTCCACCATACAAGCTGTGGTTGCTTTAAAACCTTTAGATGATGCCTACAAAATTAAAAGAATTGTGTATTCCACTTATCAGGCTGTTTCTGGTAGTGGATATAAAGGTGTCCTAGATTTACAAAATGGCATTTACCATTATGATAATTCTAAATCTATGTTAGAAAATCAAAATGGAAACTATGCTTTGCAAAAATTTTCTTTACCTATTTTTAGTAATTGTTTACCACATATTGATATTTTTTTGGAAAATGGTTATACCAAAGAAGAAGAAAAAATGATAAATGAAACCAGAAAAATTTTAAAAAATCCAAACTTAAAAATTACTGCTACTACCGTAAGAGTACCTGTTTTTAATTGTCATAGTGAAGCCATTAATATAGAATTTGAAAAGGATTTTGATTTAGAAGATTTGAAAAATAAATTAAAAAATTCTAATGGAATTATTGTAAAAGATTGTATAGAAAAAGGAATTTACCCTACTGTATTGGATGCAAATAATCAAGATAAAGTTTTGGTTGGAAGAATTCGTAGAGATTTTAGTGTACTATATGGCGTTAATTTATGGGTTGTAGCTGATAATTTAAGAAAAGGTGCTGCAAGTAATGCAGTGCAGATTTTAGAAAAATTGCTTACGAGCTGATATATTTTTCGGCTCTTGGCATAAATCTTACTTGATACATTATTAATCCTCCTTAAATACATCTTCTATACTAGAATAAGGTGCATCATCTTCTGCCACTTTATTTGCCTCATTTTCTACTTCTTTTATTGCTGCTTTTATCTTATTTTTTCTTTTTTTAAATTCCTCTAATAATTTCTTTCCTTCATATCCTTCTTTAATTAAATCTTCTAAAATAAAATCTGCAAAATTATCTTGAGAAGTATCTATTACTGGTCTAATAATAATGGAATTGTCTTTTAAAATACATTCCACTTCATTTTCTATTTTTAATGCTTTGTAATATTCTAAAGGAATCGTAATTTGTCTTTTATTTGAAACTGATATTCTTTTTGGTTTCATAGTTTTTTTCTCCATTTCTAATATTTTCACTGTTTATCATCTCCTTATATTATATTCTTTTTTTCTGTTTTTATTCTTTGTTTCATTGTAACAAAGAAACAAAGAAAAGTCAAGTATATTTTTGTTGAATTTTCTTCTATTTTATGATACAATAATAACCTGAAAAAACTAACAAAAAGGAGGCAAACTATGTTAGAATTAAAAAACATATCTTTTTTTAGAGATAATAAACAAATATTAGATAATATAAATTTAGAAATAGATAACAGTAAGTTGGTTGCTATTACTGGTCCTAACGGTTCTGGTAAATCCACACTTGCTAAAATTATTATGGGTATTTTAAAACCAGACTCTGGTAATATTTTATTTGAAGGAAAAGATATTACTAAAATGGGTATTACCGAAAGAGCAAAATTAGGAATCGGTTTTGCTTTCCAACAACCAGTCAAGTTTAAAGGATTGACTATAAAAGATTTAATTGAACTTTCTGCTGGCAACCAAATTAAGCTTTATGAAGCATGCAATTATTTGTCTGATGTAGGCCTATGTGCCAAAGACTATTTAAATAGAGAAATTAGTTCTTCTCTTTCTGGTGGAGAGCTAAAACGTATTGAAATTGCTATGGTTGCTGCCAAGAAGTCAAAACTTACTGTTTTTGATGAACCAGAAGCAGGAATTGATTTATGGAGCTTTAATAATTTAATTGGTGTGTTTGAAAAAATGCACAATGAAATTCAAAATTCTTCTATTGTGATTATTTCTCACCAAGAAAGAATTTTAAACATTTCTGATGAAATTGTATTATTAACAGATGGAAAAGTACAAGCTGTTGGTCAAAAAGAAGAAATTCTTCCTTTACTTTTAAATGATACTACAAGACCTTGTAAAGTAATGGTAGAAAAAGGAGGAAATGCAAATGAGTAATGAAATTGAAAATAAATTAGATGCAATTGAAAAAAACTTATTAAAAGCAGTAGCAGATATTGAAAAAACACCTTTTGGTGCTTATAACATCCGCGAAAATGGAAAGGGTATTTCTAGAAATACCACCGCTAATATTGATATTGTTACAAAACAAGACAAGCCTGGTATTGATATTATTGTAAAACCAAATACCCAAAACGAAAGTGTACATATTCCTGTTATTTTAACACAAGGTGGTTTTACGGATTTAGTTTATAACGACTTTTACATTGGCGAAAATGCAAATGTAGTAATTATTGCAGGTTGTGGCATTCATAATAGTACTTGTGAAACTTCTCAGCATGATGGAATTCATACTTTCCACTTAGCAAAAGGGGCTAAAGTAAAATATGTAGAAAAACATTATGGCGAAGGTGAAGGAACCGGAGGAAAAATTTTAAACCCTCAAACCATACTATATTTAGATGATGATTCTAGTCTAGAAATGGAGAGTGTTCAAATAAAAGGGGTAACTTCTACCATTCGTGAAACGAAAGGAGAACTTGGAAATAATACTAGCTTAGTTATTACAGAACGTATGATGACTACTGGTAGCCAAACTGCTAAAAGTATTTTTAACATTAATTTAAATGGAAAAAATTCTAGTGTTCATATTGCTTCTCGTTCTATTGCACAAGATAATTCTGTACAAGAATTTATCTCTGATGTAAATGGAAACAATAAGTGTTTTGGGCATGTAGAATGTGATGCTATTATTATGGGACATGGCAAAGTAATTTCTACTCCAAAAATTGTAGCAAATCATGTAGATGCAAGCTTAATTCATGAAGCTGCTATTGGAAAAATTGCAGGTGAACAATTAATAAAGTTAATGACTCTTGGGCTTACTGAACAAGAGGCTGAAGAACAAATTATTAACGGCTTTTTAAAATAACTTAATATTTTTTTGAAATCCTATTATGTTTTTTCCGTTCCATCCCTACTTCCTAACAGACTTTAAATAAAATTTTATAAAAGTCTGTAAGTCGCTGGTCCCCACAGCCTCACTTCAAAAACATAATAGGATTTCAAAATTTTATATATCATTAAAGCATTAGGATTGTCTTTTGAAATTTTTAAGGCCTTGCGTGGGCGACCATTGTGACAGCTGTTAGAGGCATTTATGCCTCGTTACAGATGTCCAAAAGGGGAAAGGTTTTAAAAATTGAAAAAGACAATCCTAATGCTTTAAATTTATATCTTTAAAATTTAAATATACCAAACTGCCAAGTACCGCATATAATAAATTAAAGTAAATTTGTAAGGAGGTAAAACTTTGAAAAAGACTTTATTTATTGGATGCGGTACTGCTTTGGTTACACCTTTTACACAGGATAATAAGGTTAATTATGAAGAACTTAAGAAATTGTTAGAATTTCAGGTAGAACAAGGTGCTGATAGTGTTATTATTTGTGGCACTACGGGAGAGGCTTCTACTATGTCACTCGAAGAGAAAAAGCAAGTAATTGAATTTGCAGTAGAAACCATACATAAACGAATTCCCGTTATAGCGGGAACTGGTGGTAATTGTACCAAATCTTCTGTAGAACTTTCTCAATTTGCCGAAAAAATTGGTGCAGATGGTTTGCTTCTTGTTACTCCCTATTACAACAAAACGACACAAAAAGGATTAATTGCGCATTTTAGCGAAATTGCCAAAAATGTTACCATTCCTATTATTTTATATAATGTGCCTAGTAGAACAGGAATGAATATTGAGCCTGAAACTTGTCTAAGTTTATCGAAAATTCCAAATATTGTTGGAATTAAAGAAGCAAGTGGAAATATCTCACAGGTTGTTAAAATTGCTAAACTATGTGGAGATGATTTATGGATTTATTCTGGTAATGATGATCAAATTCTCCCTATTCTTTCTGTAGGTGGAGTAGGTGTAATTTCCGTGTTATCCAATATTATGCCAAAATTTGTTCATAACATGGTATATGATTATTTAAGCGGTAATTTTACTTTGGCAAAAGATTCTCAAATAAAAGCTATACCTCTTATCGACTGCTTGTTCAGTGAAGTAAATCCTATTCCAATAAAATCTGCTCTTAATTTCATGGGCTATGAAGTTGGAAATCCTCGTCTTCCTTTAGTTCCAATGAGTTGTGCAAAAGAAGAATTGTTAAAGCAGGAGATGCAAAAATTAAAAATACTATGATTATTTCTTAATTTTTTATGAATTAGGTGATATTGTTTACAATATATGCTATAATAAAATTAGGTTTTAAAAAGGGGAGTTTAATTTTTATGCTAAATAAAATTACAAAAGAAGCACAATTAGAAAAAAGTAACAATCAAAATTCACAGCATAATCTATTAGAACATTCTTTAGATGAAGAGCAAGAATTTTTAAATATTATTGAAGATTTATTAAACAATACTACCGTACAACAAATGAGGCAATTTAACCAACATGCTGGAGTATCTTGTTATGAACATTGTATGCAAGTAGCTTATTATACTTATATTATTTGTAAAAAACTACATTTAGATTATATATCTGCTACTCGTGGAGCTATGTTACATGATTTATTTTTATATGATTGGCATACCCATAAAAGAGAAGATAAAAAATGGAGTAGCTTCCATGCTTTTAAACATCCAAAGGTTGCTTTGCAAAATGCCACTTCTATTTTTGAATTAAATACTATTGAAAAAGATGTTATTTTAAACCATATGTGGCCAGTAACCATAAAAGTACCCCATTGCAAAGAAACAGTAGTTGTTACTTTTGCCGATAAATTAAGTGCTACCAAAGAAACAATTCGTCATATTCAAAATAATTTACATACCAAAAGAGCTTACAAATATGCCTATGTATTTTTAAGTTTAATTGTTTTTAGAATTATATAAATGTATCATTAAGTTTATAACAATAATTCTATTTTCTTCATAAGCTTATTACATATGAAAATGTATCTTACAAACTTAATCTTGCGTATTAAATCAAAACTGTTGAACCAAATAAGTCAACAGTTTTTTATATAGAACTCATTTCTAAAACAATTGTTATATTCAATAGTTTATTAGGATTATTCTCGACCAGATTCGAAAGATAATTTTTAAAATATAAAAGTCATATTTGAAATTTATATAACATACACTGTTAAAAAGATATAACAACCATTATAAAAAAATAAAAACAAGAAAAAATGAGCTGAAGAAATTAATTTTACTTTTTCGCTTTTATGTCTTTATGATAAAGCAAGAAAGGAATAAAAAATTATGATAAAAATTTTAATTAATGGAATTACTGGTAAAATGGGCACTGAGGTTGCTAAATTAGTTAAAGAACATCCTAAAATGCATTTATTAGGTGGTTTAGATAAATATACTTCTCATAACCTGCCCTATCCTGTTTTTAATGATGTAAATGATATTTTTGAAATACCTAATGTCATTATTGATTTTTCTATACCTGAAGCTACTATTTCGCTTTTGCCATTTGCTATACAAAAGAAAATTCCTATGGTAATTGCTACTACTGGCTTTAATGAACAACAAAAAGAACAAATAAAAGAAGCTTCTGCTGATATTGCCATTTTTCAGTCTGCTAATCTTTCTTATGAAATTACCCTTATGAGCAAAATAGTAGCACAATTGTCTAAAGAATTAGAAGATAGTGATATTGAAATTGTAGAAACACACCATAATCGCAAAACAGATGCTCCTAGTGGAACAGCTCTATTATTAGCAGACAGTATTAATAAAGCAAATCATGGCATTTACTATTATGAACTCAATAGAAATGAAAAAAAGCGAAAAAGAAATCCAAAAGAAATTGGATTTTCTAGTATTCGTGGCGGTAATATTGTAGGAGAACATCAGGTAATTTTCTTTAGAGAAAATGAAACTTTGGAAGTAAAACATACTGCTTATTCTCGTACTATTTTTGCTGAAGGTGCCATAAAAGCAGCAGAGTGGATCATGAAGCAATCTCCTGGATATTACACTTCAGAATCTAAAAAATATTTACAATTTTGAGGGCGGATTTATCTTTTATATGACTTAAAATAAAAGTGCACGTATCAATGTTTTCTACTGCTGTTTGATATTCTTTCGTGGATAAATTTGCCCTTAATTTTGTAATTTCTGTTTCTACTTTTTCTAGTTCTTCATGTTCAACATAATAAGCTAATGTTTCGTATTTTTCTTTCCAAGTTTTTTCTATTAGCTCTAATTTTTCTTTTAGCTCCTCTTCATTTTTATTTTCTTGCATAGTTTTTTGTTTAATAGAATCTAACTGCATACTTACTACTTCTACCGCACTTTTCGTGTTGTTTTGTGTAATAATATTTCCAATAATTACAAGAGTAATAATAATAATTGTAATAATAATTTCTTTCTGCAAATTCTTTTTACCTCCCTACTTTTTCTCTTCTCTATTTTACTTTTTTGGAATGTTTTATATCCTTTTAAAGATTTGATTTTTTTGAAAATTCTTACTTTTGTTCCTTCTTTTGGCAGAAAATTTGACCTTTTCCATCATAAGTGACAATTAAAGCTTCTTGTGGTTTCATTTTAAATTTTTCTACTTGTTTTTCAAGCCAAATTTCGTTTTTACCTATTTGTCTTAAATTTTCATACATAATTTTTCCATCTACTACCAAATCATAAGGAATACCTTCATATTCTGGCATAATATTAAAATCTTCTGGTATAGTTGTTCTTTTATTTGGTTTTTGAATGACAGTAATTTGTCCACTGGTCTCTAAAATAGCATATTCTACATCACCAAGATTAAAAACATTATTTCCTCTTAATCTTTCTTGCAATTCATTTAGAGTAAATCTTTCTTTTTTTAAAGCTTTTTCATCTATTTTCCCTCTATAAATTAAAATAGTGGGTTTTCCACACATAATTCCTCTCATTTTCATACTTTTAATATTAATAAAAGAAATGATTAAGTGCATGACTAATAATCCTAAAATTGGAATAATTCCATTGGAAATTGGAATTCCCACATCTGACATAGGAATAGATGCCAAGTCTGCTATCATAATAGAAATTGCAAGTTCAAAAGGTTGCAATTGACCTATTTCTCTTTTTCCCATAATTCTCATAACAATTAAAACAATTATGTACAATAAAATAGAACGAATTAATGTAATTAGCATTTTTGTCCTCCTTTTCTTTTTAACTTGCAAATTGGTTTATTTGTTTTATATACATATTATTTAAATTCATGATTATTTTTTTGTAATAATAATCATTTAACATTTATTAACATTTTGAACAAAAAAAAACAAATTATTCACTTTTGAATAATTTGTTTTTTAAATAATTTTTTAATAATTTTTTAATAATTTGCTTTCCTTATTGAGTAATGTATTTTAATTTTTAAGTAATTTATTTATTTTATTTTTGAATAAATTTTCAATTTTCGTTCATAATAATTCTAGGAAACCATGAAATTTCATCATAGGCAATTCTTGAATGAAGGAGGTTTTAATTATGTCAGATAATCAAACAAACACGCAAACAAGATCAAATACCAAAAGCACAGTTTGGCAGATTGTTGGTAGATTAGTAACTGCGGGTATCGTTCTTGCAATTACTGCTTTCTTTACACCAGGATTTCAAATTAATAGTTTTTGGGCATTAGCAGCTGCTGCTGTTGTTCTTACTGTTATTGACTATTTAATTACTAGATTTACAGGCTTACATGCAAGTTCTTTTGGAAAAGGATTTGTAGGTTTTGTTCTTTCTGCTGTTGTGTTATATGTTACACAATATTTTGTAGCAGGTTATACCGTATCTTGGATAGCTGCTATCATTGGTGCTTTAGTATATGGCGTAGTAGATTACTTTTTACCTGGCGAACAACAATAAGTTGTGTCAGCCAATAGGGACGTTCCTTTTTGGCTGATTTTCAGTCATTAGGGACACTCCTTTGATTTTGAAAAAAATCAGTTTTTGCAAGGAGTGTCCCTTTTGGTTGATTTTCAACCAAAAAGGAACGTCCCCAATGGCTGAAAATTATTTTCCTTTGTTCCAATTTTCTTTATTCGTTTGTCTTTGTCTTGCTATTGCTAAACTTTCAGATGGTGCATCTTGTGTAATAGTAGAACCTGCTGCAACTAATACATGGTCTCCTAAGGTAACTGGTGCTACTAGGTTTACGTTAGAACCTATAAAGCAATTATCTCCTATTTTTGTTTTATGTTTATTTTTTCCATCATAGTTACAAGTAATTGTTCCACAACCAATATTACATTTTTCTCCAATTTCACAGTCTCCCATATAAGACAAGTGTGGCACTTTAGAACCCTTTCCAATAATGGCTTTTTTAATTTCTACAAAGCTTCCTACTTTTACTTTGTCTGCTAATTTGCAACCCTCTCTAATATAAGCATTTGGACCAATATTACAATCTTCTCCTATTACTACACCTGATTTAATGGTAGTATTTGGGTGAATTACTGTGTCCATTCCAATTGTTACATCATCATAAATATAGGTAGTATTCATGTCTTCAATAGTTACTCCATTATTCATATGCATTGTATTAATACGAATTCTTAAAATTCTATTTAACATTTCTAATTGTACTTTTGTATTCAAACTTAAAATTTCGGTATTGTCTTCTACTAAAAATCCACCTACTTTTTCACCTTTTGTCGTAAGCATTTTAATAACATCTGTTAAATAGTATAATCCCATACTACTTGCTTGTAAGTTTCCAATAATTTCTACTAATTTTGCAATTTCAAAGCAATACATTCCTGCATTTACTTCTAAAATATTTTGTTGTGCTTGATTTAATTCTTTTTCCTCTACAATTTCCTGTATTTTGCTATCTTTTCTTACAATTCTTCCATAGCCATTTGGTTCACTAATGATGCCTGTTAAAACAGTTGCCGCTTCTTCTTCCTTTTGAGATTTTTCTACTAATTTTTGAATCGTTTCAGGCATAATAAGTGGAATATTGCCATTTGCAATAAGAACTCTTCCTTTTTTAGAAGATAAATAATCTGTAGCTTGCATAATTGCATGACCTGTTCCTAAACATTTTTCTTGAGTAAGATAAGTTACTTCATCTTTTAGAATTTCTTCTATTTCTTCTCTGTTTTCTCCTACAATAACTGCTATTTCTTGAATTCCCGCTTTTTTCATAGCATCGACTACTCTTTTAATAACTGGTTTGCCATATAGTTCTTGTGCTAATTTTGATTTTTTTGATTTCATTCTGTCATCTACACCTGCTGCCATTACTAAACCTATTACATTTTCCATTTTTGTAATCCTTCTTTCTTTTTTAGATAATTATTTACTTTTTGCAATTTATATTTATCATAAATTGTTTTTAATTTTTTTATTGTTTCATATTATCTTTATGAATATCTGGTTTTAATCATTATTTTATCAATGTTGCTTTTTGGTTTTAATTTTTAAAAATATTTTATTAACATACTATATAATACCTATTTATATTCGATTTATTAACTATTATCTTATTTTCATCATATTATTATATAGCTTCGTAGCTGTTTCTGGGCTGTCATTTCCTTCTTTGTTTTTTACAGGTGCAAATTCTTCCTCTCTTTTTACCCTTAAAACAGTCATATTATCATATCTTACAAAAGCATCAAAAATAAAACTTTCAAACTTATAAGCATTTGGCTCATTTGGTTCAACATATTCTCCCTTTTCTGTTAAATAACCAGATTTTTTATGTGCTGCATGATAAGGTAGTTTTGAATCTTCTAATTCTTCCAAAACACTTCTATGGAATAAGTAATTTGCTATATTTACCTCTCCATAAACTAATTCTCCATTTTCATCTCTTTCTTCTGCCATTTCTTCTGGTAAATCAATATATTCAATTACTTTTGCCTTTCCATTCATTTTGCAAAAGACTCCTACTTTTTCTTTAGGGTTTGTTTTGGCAACTGATTTTGTAGCAATCACATGGTTTTGTTTTATGGTGAGTCCTAATAATACAGGATCTACAAAATTGGATAAAATATTATCCACATTACTAACAAAAACCCATTCTACTCCTTTTTGTTTCATGTCTTGCAAGATTCCGTTTTGAAACATGGCTTCATAAATACCGTCCATTTCCATCTGCCGCTTCTTTAATCTTTTTGCTTTTATCTAAAATAAGTTTTCCTTGTTCTGTTAATAAAGGAAGTTCTCCTTGTTTAAAAAACTTTATTTCATTTTTATCATATCCAAAGTAAGAATGTTGCTCTAAAAATTGAACAGTTTCTTCATGATTTTCTCTACTTGTCATGACATACCAAGGAATTGTTACATGGTAAGTATCTTTTGCTTTTTTTAGAGTATCTATAATAATTTCAAAAATATATTTTGGACCATTGATTGTGTTTAACAAAAAAGTGCCTTTTGGTCCTTTATGTCCAAGCCTTGTTCCTTGTCCACCTGCCATAGTAACTACAGCATATTTGCCTTGTTTTATTTCCTTTATGCCCATTTTTTCTAAGTTTGCTTGTTCTTCTTTAGATAGTTTTGCTTTATCTACATAAGGGATAGCTTCTATTTTTTTTTCTTCAAAAATTGTTTTTTGTTTTGTACTTTGGTATAACTTTTTTAATTGTTCAAAATCAATTCTTTCTATTTGTTTTTCTAATTCTTCTTTTTCTTTTTCAGTTAGTAAAGATAAATAATTTAATAATTGATTTTGCTTGTATTCTTTTAATAAAGAAATTGTTACCTCTTTCATACTTACCCCCCATTTACTTTGCTATATTTTATTCTTCTTTCATTTTTTTGCTACCAAGTATGGTTATATCACAAACTATAAAAAAAGACAAGTACCTAAAAATAGAGCCTTAAATTTACTTTAAAAGGCTCAAGAATTATTTTTTTGAAATTTTTTAATCCTTAAAATCCATTAAATGGTCTGTTTCCATTTTGCCTGCTCTTGTAATAGCATCATAACCAAATTTTTCTTTGATGTTATCAATAGTTTTATCTAACTTTTTTTGCTTTTCATTACGTGGAGTGTCAAATAAAGAAATTTGTACATTATCTGGACTTTTTAAGTTATCTACTCTAACACCTATTAAACGAATAGCCTCTCCTTTATATAGTTCTTGCAAAATAGCTTTTGCCATTTCATAAATAATTTTTGTACTATCTGTAGGTGTTAAAAGCGTTTTTTGATGAGAATAATTTTTAAATTCTTTTGTTCTTAATTGCACACCTACAGTAGAAGCTAATAAATTATGTTTTCTTAGGCGGTAAGTAGTTTGTTCTGTTAAAGCAAGCAACACTTCTTCTATTTTTTCTAAGTTTGTTAAATCTTGTGGTAATGTTGTAGAATTACCAATACATTTTGGTTCTTCTTTTTGGCTATTAACTGGTGTTTCATCTATACCATTAGCATACTCCCATACTAATTTTCCAAATTTGCCAAACATTTTAGCCATATCTTCTTGTTTTCTATGTGCTAAATCTCCAATTGTTTTTATTCCTATTCTTTCTAATTTTGGCAGACTCTTTTTTCCAACCATAAAAAGTTCAGATACAGGAAGTGGCCACATTTTGGTTGGTATTTCTGAGGTGTATAAGGTATGAACTTTATCTGGCTTGGTAAAATCTGATGCCATTTTAGCAAGTAGTTTGTTTTGTGCCACACCTACATTTACTGTAAAACCTAATTCTTCCTTTATTCTTTTGTTTATCTCATAGGCAATTTGTAAGTCTGTTTTTCCTTCTGGAATAAAATTGGTAATATCTAAAAAACACTCATCAATGGAAAATCTTTCTATTTGATTTGTATATTGTTGTAATATTTGAAACATGGCATTAGAATATTTACGATAAATCTTAAAATTACTTTGATAGATTTGTAAGTTTGGACATTTTTGTTTTGCAAAATAAATAGGTTCTGCGGTTTTGATGCCATAGGCTTTAGCAGGAACACTTTTTGCCAAAACAATACCTTTTCTTTTTTCTTCGTCTCCACCAATAATAGCAGGAATTGTTCTAATATCAACTCCTGCTCCATTTTTTAACATTTCTACTGCTGTCCAAGATAAGAAGGCACTATTTACATCTACATGTAATATTTTTCGTTCCAATTTTCTCACCTAAAGCAATTATAAAACAAATGTTTTTGTTTGTCAAGGTACTTACTAAGAAACATATTTTTTTACTTCTAATCTAAGTTTTCCTTTTGCTGTTTGAGAAAGTATTTCTCCTATTTCATATTTTCCTTTTCCTCGTATAGTTAAAATATCCCCTTGTTTTAAAGTAGTAGCATTTTTGGTTTTTAATTCATAATTTACAAAAACTCTTTCTTGTTCAATAAAGTCACTCGCTTTGCTTCTAGATAAATGCAATATTTCAGATAATACAACATCTAGCCTCAATTGTGGAACTAAAATTACCATACTTTCTTTTTTCGTTTGCTCAATTTTTAACTCTGTAATTTCTTTTTCTACAATTTGTGCTTTTTGGAATCTAGTTAAATCTGGTAAATGACTAAGGAAAAAAGAGACAATATCACTTTGTACTAATATATCTGCTCCTTGCTCATTTACGATAATATCTCCTATTTTTTCACGTTCTACACCTAGTTTCATAAGTCCGCCCAAGTATTCTCTATGATGATAAGTTCCTTGCAATTCTTTTGGCAAAGTAATTCCAATTACTTTTATAAAGTTCTTAACAAAAATAGATGCTTTATCTTCTAATTTATCTGGAAATAAAAATAGCATTTTTCTTTCCGCTTCTGAAAAACCACCTTCTAACAAAAAGTTTTTTTCTTGGCAAAGTTTTAGAAATTTTTCTACTACTGTTTGTTCATAGCCATCTAAAAAAGAAGTAGTTTGTATTTGATTTCTAGTATGTGTAAACTTTATTTTGTCATAAATTTTAGATACTAATAACTTATCTTCTGGTTTTGTAAATTGTTTTAATAATTCTTGCTTTTCCATTTTAATTGTATTTTATATCTTTTAACCTTTCTTTTTATTTAATCTTTTATTTTTATCCTAATTTATTTTTAGTTAGAGTGTATTTTTTCTATTTCTTTTTTAATAGTTTCTTTATCTAACCCATATATCTTTTCTATTTCTTCTACTTTTCCATGTTTAATAAACTCATCTGGATAGCCAAAATTTCTTATTTTTATATTTTGGCAATCATGTTTTTGTATACATTCTAAGGTAACAGTTGCTAAGCCACCTTCACAAATTCCATCTTCTATAGTTACTACTTTTTTTGTTTTTTCTATAGATTTTAGAATAGTTTCTTCATCCAATGGCTTCAAAAATCTAGCATTAATTATTTCTGCTTCTATTGCTTCTTTTTGTAATTCTTCTGCTATTTTTTCTGCTCTTGCCACCATTTTTCCAATTGCTAAAATCGTAACATCTTTTCCTTGTTTTAAGATTTCTGCTTTTCCTGTTACTATTTCTTCATGCTTTTGAAAAATAATCTCTTTATCTTCCCCACCTCTTGGATAACGAATCGCTACTGGAAAATTTTGCTTTACAGCATAAGTTAACATCTGTTCTAATTCTATAAAATCTTTTGGTGCCATAATGGTTAAATTTGGAACCAAGTTTAAAAAAGCCAAATCAAAAATACCTTGATGTGTTTCTCCGTCATTTCCTACAATTCCTGCCCTATCTATGCATAATACTACTGGTAATTTTTGCATAGCAATATCATGAATAATTTGGTCATACCCTCTTTGATAAAAAGAGGAATAAATAGATACTATTGGTTTTAGTCCTTCTTTTGCCATTCCGGCTGCCATTGTTAAAGCATGTTGTTCTGCAATTCCTACATCAAAAAATCTGTTAGGATACTGTTTAGCAAATTTGGTAAGACCTGTACCGTCTTTCATAGCAGCAGTAATTGCTACAATATTGTTATTTTCTTTGGCAAGTTTTGTTATTATTTCTCCAAAAGCTGCAGAATAGTCTTTTTGCTTTTTACTTTTTGACTCTCCTGTAACTAAATCAAAACTAGAAGTGCTATGGTAACGGTCTGGATTAGTTTCTGCGGGGATATAGCCTTTCCCTTTTGTTGTCAAAACATGGATTAATACTGGTCCTTCTTGCCTTTTTGCTTTTTGTAGAATATCTTCCAGTTTTTCTATGTTATGTCCATCTACTGGTCCTAAATAGCAAAATCCAAGTTCTTCAAAAAGCATATTAGGAATAATTAATTGTTTTAATCCATTCTTTAACTTTCTTACAAAATGAATAATGTTATCTCCTAAATCTCCTGGTAATTTTTTGACTAATTTTTTAATATAGGCATTTGATTTTTTATAGCTTTTTCTCAATCTTAATTTAGTTAAAAAGTTAGAAATACCACCTACATTTTTAGAAATACTCATTTCGTTATCATTTAAAATAACAATCAAATTTGTTTTACTACACCCTGCATCATTTAAAGCTTCTAATGCCATTCCACCTGTTAAAGCTCCATCTCCAATTACTGCTATTACATGATAATCTTCTTTTTTTATATCTCTTGCCCTTGCCATTCCTAAAGCTGCAGAAATAGAAGTACTGCTGTGGCCTGTTTCAAAACAATCATATTCAGATTCACATGTTTTTGGAAAACCTGAAAGACCATTTAACTGCCTTAAAGTTTCCATTTTCTCTCTTCTACCTGTTAGCATTTTATGAATATAGGTCTGATGCCCTACATCCCAGATAATTTTATCTTTTGGCGTATCAAAACAGCTATGAAGTGCAATGGTAAGCTCCACTACTCCTAAATTAGAAGCCAAATGTCCACCTGTTTTAGAAACTGTTTCTAATAGTTCTTGCCTTAATTCTTCTGCTAAATTTTCTTTTTCTTCTAAGCTTAATTTTCTTAATTGTACTGGTGAGCAGATACTTTCTAATTTTTGTTTTTCTTCTGCCTCTTTTTTATTTTCTATTTCTTCTGTATTTGCTGTTTTTTCTCTCTTTTCTGTCTTTTTAATATGTTCTATTGTTTTCAATAAATCCCATCCTTTTATTTTATTACTTTATTGTTTTATGTAATATACTATTGTGCCAATGATATCATATTTTATTGAAGTTTTCAACTGCCATGGCATTTCTAACATTTAACAATATAATAAAATTAACTTTTTCCATGTCCGTTAATCTTTTTTATGTACAACTCAAGAAAGTAATCTTATTACGTAAGAGTAAATTTAGATAAACACTTTTGTTATAAATTTAATAATTTCGTTATAGATTTCTATGATATTTAAATTTAATTCATTCATATATTTTTTTTACATTTTCACACACAAAAATACCTCCTAAATTGACTTTGTTTATTTACTCTGTCGACTTAAGAGGTATCATATCATAATATTAACAAAACTCACTGAGAAAGAAAGCTTTTTTTTAATGTCTTAATTTTGTTTTTTTAACATTTAGGAATAAATAAAAATATCCTCTTGTTTCTAACACGTATATTATACTGCATTTTTTAATTAGAAACAAGGGGAGTTTTAAATTTTATATATCTAGCAATATTTAGTTATATTTTAATCATGTTGGCTAGTATATCCATGTGAACAGTAATAGTGTGCACTGTAATATCCATGAACACATGGCATAGGCGTTCCTTCTATTACGCCTTCTCCTTTACAGGTTGTACATATTTCTGGACCTAGCCAATATCTTTTACAAGTATCACAGTATCCATCATTTTTATAGCTATACACTCTTCCACAATTGAAACAAACATATATTGATCTTCCACCTCCACAAGTAGGACAAGTTATTTCTCTATCATCATTTCCTCCTGGACAGTAAGTTGTATTTCCAGGGCAATAAGTTCTTACTGCTGTACTTGTTGCACTTGTTGTTGTAAGTTCTCCATCCGTTACTGTTACGTAATAGTAATAATAAGTATATTGGCTTAAATTAGAAGCTGTCAATGTTACTGTTGAACCTGATGATGCAGATTTTGTTGCTTTTGATGTAAATCCACTACTTGATGATGTACTAGTATATAAAGTATATGTTAAGTTATCTCCATCTGGATCTGTTCCTTTTGCTGTTACTGTTATTGAATTTGTTGTTTTACTACTAAAGTTTACTGTTGGTGTTGTTGGTGCTTCATTTGAATTAACTACCGTTATACTACTTGTTGCTGATTTATTGCTTCCATCTGTTGTCTTTACTGTTATAGTTGCCGTTCCTTCTGCTTTTGCTGTTACTAATCCATTACTACTTACTGTTGCTACACTAGTATTATTACTACTCCATGTTAATGTTTTGTTACTTGCATTACTTGGACTTATTGTTGCTGTTAATTGTGTTGTTTCTCCTTCTTCTATTGTTATACTTGTTGGACTTACTGTTATTCCTGTTACTAATTGTGTTACTGTTACTCCTGGTGATACTGTTTCTGTTGTTCTTCCTGCTTTATCTACTGTTAAGACATGTAAATAATATGTTCCTACACTACTTGCACTTAATGTTATTGTTTGTCCATTACTACTAAATGTATTTGTATAACTACTTGCATTTGTTCCTATTTTACTACTTGTTGTATTATATACCCATTTACAACTTGCTATTTTTACTCCACTTTCATTATCTTTATGTGTTACTGTTGCTGTTACACTTCCTGTTGTTGTTGTACTTGTACCACTTAAACTTATTGTTGCTTGTTGTGGATTTACTCCATCTAATATTGTTACACTTGCATAGCTTCCTTTATTTACTCCATCTGTTAGTCTTGCATATACTATACTATTATGGCTTAGTCCTGTTACACTTGTTCCTGTTGTCCACTTTCCTTCTTCTACTCCTCCTACTTGATATTCTATACTTAAGTTACTTGCTACTCCTTTTCCTTTACTTAAGGTTATACTTGCTTGTCCTCCACTCCATGTTGGTTCACTTGCTATTATATTTCCTTCTTGTAAATCTCCGGTTGCCCCTCCTACTGTTTCTGTTGTTATATTTTTTGCTTCTCCTTCTCCTACGTTTCCTGCTTTATCACTTGTTGTTACTTTTACGTCATAACTTATATTTTGGGTTAATCCTGTAAATGTATAACTTGTTTCTGTTCCTGTATGGGTTGCTGTTGTTGAATAGCTACCTCCTGTTGTTTTTATATAATAGTTATATGTTACTACACTTGGCATTCCCCATTCTGCATCACTACTACTTACTTGTACTTGTATACTATTTGTTGTTACTGTTTTTTTACTTACTGTTACTGTTGGATTTTTTCCATCTATTATATCTATACTTGTATAATCTGTTATATTACTTCCATCACTTAATACTGCATATACTTTATCTCCATGCTCTAATCCTGTTATTCCTTGTTCATCGTTATATGGCAAATAGCTTCCTTCTATTCCATTTATTTGATACATTATACTTACATTTTGTGTTTCTGTTTCTAAATGTATGGTTGCTTTTCCATTATTCCATTCTGTTTCTCCTTTTTGGCTTATGCTTCCTTTTAGTTCTCCGGTTATTTCTTTAACTACTTTTTCTGTACTTCCGTTTTCATTTTTTGCTACTATTTTTATATTATATACTACATTTTGTTCTAATCCTGTAAAGTCTGCTGTTAAATCTGTTACTTCTTCTTTTAATTTTTTATATTCTTCTTCCTTTTCTGTTTCCTTTTTATAATAATAACTTATTGTTCCATTTTCAAATCTTTTCATTGTTACTTCTACTGCTATGCTATTACTCGTTGGGCTTGTCTTTACTTCTTCTATTTTTGGTGGTAGTCCATCTCCTTCTATTACATCTCCTATTATTATTTCTCCATCTGGTGTTACTAATATTTCTACTATATATCCTTCATTTGTAGAAATATCATAAGAGTCATAGTCTCCTTCTTTTTCTGGTCCTTCTACATCCTCTTCTGGATTATCTATAATATCATCAGCTACCATTTTGTCCCATAATTCATCTATTTTGGTGGTTGAATCTATCCCTTTATCTATATACCAATCTGCTATCACATTATTTATCCTATCTTTTAATGCTCCTATTTCATATGCTGGCTTTCCTTGATTTGCTATTTCAAATAATCCTCCATTATTAAATAACATATTCATTGTTATTCCTGCTAAGATTAATAACACTACTATTGTTACTACTAGTGCTATTAATGTTATTCCATTTTTTTCTTTGCGCAAGTTATTTGTCAAACCCCAATATTCTTGTGTTTTTTTTGTTTTTGTTATGTGATTTTCTTTACTTTTGCTTCTTATTTTATAGTTTTCTTGTGTATCTTTCATTTCTTTTGCTTCCCCCTTAATAAATTGTTCTTGTTTATTTTTAAGTATTTGAATCTTAACTTTTAGCTCATTATTAGTAATTCTATACTTTTATAATTTTTATTGTTTTTTATATTTTTATATTTCACTATTCTATTTGTTTATTTCTACGTAAAGAAAAAAGAAGATGAATTATGTATTTTTTTACATAATTCATCTCTTACATTTTTATTCTTATTATATATTTTAGGTACAACAAATAAGCCTTTTTTAGTTGGCTTAAATGTTACTCTCTCTCTTACTATTTCAGGCTTTTGCTGGTTCAACTTATTTCTCCTTTGTTTTTTTATTTATTTTATCATCTACGTATTATTTTGACAACTACTTTTATTTTTTTCAATATTAAATTTTTGTTACGTTTTTGTTACAAAATTATTACGATCTGATATTTTCTTTATTTCTAGCATTTTCTTAGTTTTCTTCTTTAAATTTTTTTCTTGCTTCCTATAACAGGATAAAGACATGAAAAAAATTTTTAAAACGCTGAACAATTGAAAAAATCAATAAAAAACAATAGCCAAACATATAAAAATACGATATAATATCATCGAAATGGAGCAAAAGAAAAAATGAAAATAGAAGAAATAGAAAAAGAAAAATTAAAAGAGTTAAAGGAAAAAGCGATGATATTAAAAGATGAAAGACAAAAGGGAAAAATAACATATAAAGTTTGGGATATAGTAGTTGTAACAATACTAGCTGTTTTAGCAGATTGTAATGAATGGGAAGAAATAGCTGACTATGCAAAGGATAAAAAAGATTTTTTAAAGACATTTTTGAAATTAACTGGTGGAGTACCATCTTCCAAAACATATGAAAGAGTAATAAGTATACTAGATAGCAATGAACTAAATAAAATATTTGTAGAATTCATAAAAGATATACAATTTATGGAAGAAAAGTATTTTAAAGATATATTATCATTTGATGGTAAAGTAGACAAAGGAAGTGCAAGAAATCAAGGAACTATTGTAAAAGAAACAAAGCCTTTGAATGTACTAAATGTATATTCAGATAAATTGCAAATGTGCATAGAACAAGAAATGATAGAAGAAAAGACAAATGAAATAACGGCGATTCCAGAAGTAATAAAAAGATTAGATTTAACAAATGTAATATGTACATGGGATACATTAAATACACAAAAAGAAAATATAAAGGCAGTAATATCAAAAGGAGGAGACTATTGTGTAGCACTAAAAAGAAATCAAGGAAATTTCTATCAGGACATAGAAGATTACTTTGATGAAGATAGATTATGCATAATAGAATCTGGATATGAAGGAGGATACCAATTAAGTAGAGAAAAAAGTCATAATTCAGTAATAACATATGAATATTATCAAACAGAAAAAATCAAATGGTATGTAGAATATGAAAAATGGGAAGGATTAAAAAGTATAGGATTAGTAAAAAAGACAATAGAAAAAGCAGATGGAAGTAAAGTAGAAGAAAAAAGGTATTACATTTCTAGTTTACTATTGAATATAAATGAATTTTCAAATGCAATAAGAAAACACTGGAATGTGGAGAATAAATTACACTGGCAGATGGATTTTACTTTTAGAAGTGATGACAATACAACAATGAATAAGAAAGCTCTATTTAATCTACAAATAATAAAGAAATTCTGCCTAACAATACTAAACGAAGTAAAAAAGCAGAAAAATAAGAGCTTAAAGAGAATAAGAAAAGACATATCAAGAAACGTAGAAAAAGAGACAATTGAGATATTCAAAACACTACGTAATTTGAGTACAACAATCGTCTCTAATTAACTTGTTTCAAAGGATACGTCATCCGAAAAAATTTTTTCATGTCTTTATCCTGTTCCTATAAAGAAAAATCTTGAAAATTGTTTATTTTTAGAGTATAATAGTATAGAATTCAAAAAAAGGAGATTGATAACATGAAAAAATTAATTAGTTTTTTAACCATATTTGTTGTATTACTTCTTACTTGTACTAGTGTTCTAGCTACTAATATTAATATTAATACTGAGCAAGAAAACAATAATAATTCTAATACTACTAATAATGGTACTGTAGAAAGCAGTAAAACGGTTTTCCAACTAGTAGATAAAACTGTTTGCGAAATTAATTTAGATGACAAAGGAAATTTTAGAAAAGAGCTTACTAATTTTGATGCTGAGAAAAAAGAACTTACAATAACTTTAACTGTTACCAATACTATGGAGGAAGAACAAGTTACAAATCCAATAGAAATTTACTTTGTATTAGATAGTTCTGAAAGTATGGTAGATTATTATCAAGATAAAGAAAAAGCAGAATATGTAAAAGAAACTGCAAATGAATTTGCAGAGCAATTATTTAATGTTGCTGAAAATGTAAAAATAGGAATTGTTGGATTTTCTAGTTTAGACTCTGTTACTCAAACCGGTGCACAATTAGGTACTGTAAATGATGCTAAAGTTTTATTACCATTATCTGCTTCTAAAGAAGATGTAACAAATGCTATTAATTCTTATTCAAGTGACCATGGTCCATATACGAATATTGAAGCTGGTCTTGAATTAGCACAAACCAATTTTACAGAAGATGCCAATGCACAAAAATATATTATTTTAATTTCAGATGGTGTTCCTAACCTTTCTTTAGATACAGAAAATACACTTACTTATTCAGGACAAAATGCTATGAATACCAAAAATAAATTATTAGAGCTTGCACAATCCGAAAATTACCATCTTTATTCTGTTTTAATGAATTATTCAGAAAGTGATATGGAAAACCCAACTGCTCCAACTATTGAAGATGGTAGTAGACATATGACTTATGGTGAATTAGCAGAAGAAATTTTTGGAACAGTAGAAAATCCAACTGCTGGAAGCTTTTATTATGATAATTACGAAAAATTGTCTGAAATTTTAAATAATGATATTTTAAATAGTATTATTACAGTAAAAGACAATGCTTTAAAGAATCTTGTTATTAAAGATTATTTTCCTCAAGATATTGTAGATAATTTTGATTTTGAATATGTACAAGAACCAAATATTGGAACTGTAACAGAAGAAATTAATTCAGGCGATAATAGCATTACTTGGACTATTGATACATTAGAAGCAGGACAAGTAGCTACACTAAGCTATAAACTAAGTGTAAAAGAAGAAGTTGATGAAGATATTCTGAACCAAATTCTTCCTACAAATGAAAAAGTAGACATTACTTTTGAAACTCCAGATGGAGAAGGAAGCAGTTCTTCTGAAGAGTCTCCAACAGTTCGTTTAACCTATGATGATACAACTTATGGTAAAGATATTCCACAAACAGGTAATTATATTACTTTCTATGTAGTTACAGCAATTGCTATTTTAGGTATCTTTGCTGGTATTAAATTACATGCTTATAACAAATTGAAATAATTAACTATAAAAACTTAACTTTGTTATTCTGGAAATTTCATTAGAAATTTCCAGAGCAATAAAAATAGAGCGATTTTAAAATTACTTTTTAAATCGCTCTACTTTTTTATTTTATACCTTTATTTTTTACTTTGATTACTTTTTTCTATACTTTTGGTTTGTTTTTCTTTTATTTTTATTTGAATTTTGTTTCTATTTCTTCGTTGTTTTAATCTGTACATATTGTTTTAATAATTCAATAGCACCATCTACCCCTAGTTTGGAAGTGTCTAGCAAAATATCATAGCCTTTTCTTGCTCCCCATTTTTCATTGGTATAATAATGGTGGTATGCTGCTCTTTCTTTATCTTTTCTTTGCATCATTCTAATTGCTTTTTTCTCATCCATTCCTGCAAATTCCACTTTTCGTTTAATTTTAAATTTTTCATCAGAAGCATAAACAAATACATGAATGGCATTAGGACAATCTCTTAAAATTACATTAGAACATCTACCAATAATAACACAGTTATCTTCTTTTGCTATTTTTTCAATTAATCTAGAGGTTTCTACAAAATATTGATCAATCATTGGCAAATCTGTAAAAGTACTAGCATTATCGAAAGACATAGATGCTGCAGCTAGCGTATACCAAAAACTATTTTTATTACTTTCATCTGTATCTTCTAGTCTGTTAATATCAATATTTTCTTCTTTGGATAATCTTTGCAAAATCTCCTTATCATAAAATTTTAAGTTTAAGTCTTTAGCTAATTGCTCTCCTATATACTTACCTCCACTACCAAATTCTCTACCTATTGTAATAATCATATTTTATTCACCTTCGTTTTTTTTTAGCTGGGCATATTACCCAAATATGAACTTCTAAAGTTCGTATAATTTTTACTTGGCTGGGGCACTAGGATTCGAACCTAGGAAATGCCTGAGTCAGAGTCAGGTGCCTTACCGCTTGGCCATGCCCCAATAAAAATATTACTTTTTTATTTTAGCACATTTATTTTTAAATTTCTAGTTTTTACTCCTATTTTTATAAATTTTTTATATCTTTATTTTACTCTATTTTTACTTTTTGTTAACATTACATTTTTTATAAATTCTTAGAAACACATTTACTTTTTAGCTTACTTTTTATATAATAGAATACAGATAAATAGTAAAATTAATAATCAATTTAAGTAATAGTTGGAGGTAAAAAATGAAACATAAAATTTTCATTTTGCTAATAATAATTGTTATTATTGCATTATTAGTAATAGGCTTTCTTTATTGGCAAAATAATCCATCTCTTTTCTCTGAGCAAAATTTATTAAATAATATAGGAAATATCGTAAACGAAATAGCTCCTGATACTAATACACAAACCAATAATACAGAAAATACTACTGGAAGTATGAATAATACTGATGGAAATTCCATTCAAGTAGCAATTAATGATTCAGAGCTTCCTGAATATAATTTCTATTTTGAGCTTCCGCTAAACGGTTCTACGGGTTATGCTTCTATTGCTATGAATATGGTTAAATCCCCTACCTCTTCTACCGTAGTAAAAAAATTATCTGCTGGAGATGGCTTTCGAATTTTAGAAGAAGATGGTAACTGGTGGAAAGTAAAAACAGGAGAAACAACAGGTTATGTTAAACATAAATATTGTATGATTAATTTGCCAGATATTATTCCTTCTATTGTTTATGATGATACCAATAGTTATCAATCCCTTTTTACCTCTTCCTATACAGCAATTCCTAATGTAACAGGTGAAAAGTTATATGATGTACTTGCCTATAACGAAAGGCTAGAAAAGGATGAATATAGAATGCCAATTATTTATGCTATGGCAAAAAAGATTATGAAAGCACAACAAGCAGCATTAAAAGATGATTACTCTTTAAAAATTTATGAAACCTTTAGACCATATGAGACCCAAAAAAAAGTTTCTAGTAATTTAAAAGAGCTAATGGAAAATAACAAAGATGTTTATAATGGCATTTATGGTGGTGGATGGAGTGAAGATTGGTTTATTGCACAATCTATTTCTAACCATCAAAGAGGTGTGGCAATGGATGTTAGCTTAGTAAAAGTGGAAGATACACAAATAAAAACTACTGGAGAGTACAAATACTTAGAAGTAACACAATATATGGAAGAAGAAATGCCCACCAAAATGCATGAATTAAGTGATAAAGCAGTTACTTTTAAATATGGTGTGCAAACATCTTCTAAAACCGCATGGAAAAGCGTTCCACTTGCTACTTCTATGACAGAAGGAGCAAAAAGATTACAAAAGTATTGTACAGAAGCAGATCTTACACCTCTTTCTTCTGAATGGTGGCATTTTAATGATTTAGATGCAAAGCAAGAAATTGGTTCAAATTATAGTACAGGTCGTTACTATATTGAAGATAGCTTTAGTATAGTACCAGAATAAACTAAAATATCTTTAAAATATATTATTATATACTTAATAAAAGGAAGGATGCGTTTTTTTATGGAAAGCGAAGAAAATAGTGAAGATTTAAAATCAACTCAAGAATCAGAAGTAATCCAAAAACAAAATAAAAAACAAGAACAAAAAAAACAAGAAATTAAACAAACAAAAAAATCTAATAAAGGAAAAAGATTTAAAAATAATAAGAAAAAGGAAGAAAAATTAGAAAACTCTAATAGTTCTATTGAAGCTAAAACAATAGCAAAAGAAACATTAGAGGAAACATCTGAAAAAGTATTAAATGAAACTTCAAATGAAAACTTAGAAAAGAATTTAGAAGAAAACTTAAGCGAAGTTCCAGAAGAAAATTCAGAAAATACTATAAAAAAAGCAGACGAACAAAATGAAGTTTCTAATAAAGAAGAAAAAAATGCTAAACCAAAAAAGAAATCTAAAAAAGGAGTAATTATTGGCATTATAATTGTATTGCTTGTTATTGCATTAGGTGTTGGTGGCTATTTTGCTTATCTTAAATTTGGTCCAAAATTTCAAGATGTTAGCCTAGAATTAGGAACAAATGAAGTCACATTAGAACAGTTTTTAAGACCAAACTACTCTTTAGATAAAGCCAAAATGTTAACAGACCTTTCTACCATAGATTTTACAAAGGCTAGTACTTACACCATTTCTTTAGAATATGACGGAGTACAGCAAAATGCTACTTTAACAATTGTAGATACTACTCCACCGGTAGTAGAGTTTCAAGATAGTAACCAATATTTGGACTATGAACTAAATGCAGATGATTTTATAAAAAGTAAAACTGATTTAGCTCAAATGACCACTTCTATTGTAAATCCACCAGAAATCAACGGAATTGGAACTTATCCTGTTACTGTAGAAGTTAGAGATGCTTCTAATAATGTTGTAAGTCAAACATGTGAACTTAACATTACAAGAGTTGTAAAAGAATATACTTTAGAACTTGGCGAAAAATTAGAAAAGAAAGATGTTTTATTAAGCATTGAAGAAGATGCAGATACTATTAAACAATCTGATATTGATAAAATTAATAAATCCGCTGTTGGAGAATATGAACTTGTTTCAGATTTAGATGGTAACCAAGAAACGATTAAAATTATTGTTCAAGATACCAAAGCTCCTACCTTAGAATTAAAAAATGTTACTATTTATGATGATGAAAAAATAGATGGGAAATCCGACTTTATTAAATCTTGTGAAGATGCATCTGATGAAGTAACTACTACCTTAAAAACTAAAATTGATTATTCAAAATTAGGAAAACAAGAAATTGTAATTGAAGCTGTAGATAGCTATGGTAACAAAACAGAGAAGAAAGCAACACTTACTATTAAAGAAGATACAGAAGGACCTGTTTTTTCTGGACTATATAATATTAGTGTAAAAAGAAATGGCTCTGTTAATTTTAAAAGTGGTGTGAAAGCAGTAGATGCAAAAGATGGCACAGTTAGCTTTACCGTAGATACTAGTAAAGTAAAATTAAATGTGGCAGGTACCTATTATGCAAAATATACAGCAAAAGACAAAAAAGGAAACACGACAACCAAAAGCAGAAAGATTACAGTAGAACACAATCAGGAAGATACCAATAATAAGTTTAATAGTTTTTATAATAAATATTTAGCAGGAAAAAGTGTAAGTGGTATTATCTCTGAAGTTAGAAGTAGAATTAAGTACAACAGTAGTTGGGGTGGTGATGACCCTGTATGGTATGGATTAACCAATTATACAGGTAACTGTTATGTACATGCTATGATTGTAAAAAAAGCTTTAGATAAACAAGGAATTAAAAATCAATTAATTTATGTAACAGATAAAAGTCATTACTGGAATTTAGTATATCAAAATGGTAAATGGAGACATTATGATGCTACACCAACAGATCATATTCCAGGACCTGCTACAGATAAAGAAAAGGCTGCAAGTAGTGCAATGCGTGGAAGAAAATGGTCTTCTTCTTTCCCTAAGGCAGAGTAAAATGTAAGTATCTATACAAGATAGGTTATCCATAAATTTGAATACTCTTTCCTTTCAGAACATTTTTTCGTCAGAAATTAGAGAAAACAGGAGTAACAGATGATTTTAAATGTAATATTATTTGTAGTTAGTATTATACTTTATGCAAGTTTTGGCTGGCAAAGTTTGTTTTATATTTTCTTTAGTATTTTAACTTCCTTCTTTGCTGCCAAATACTTGCAAGGCAAGTATAAAAAATTAGTATTAGGTGTTACTTTAATTGCTAATTTAGCAATTTTAGTTTTTATGAAATTTGTCCCTTATACTAATTTTTCTTTACTAGTTCCACTTGGTATTTCTTACTATACCTTACAAGTGGTATCTTATTTAATAGATGTATACAAACAAAAATATGAACCTGAGAAAAATTTCTTTTTATATGCCTTATATATTACCTATATTCCCCACTTGTTTATAGGACCTATTAGTAGATATCAGGATATGAAAAATGAATTACTAGCCAAACGTAGAATTACATTAGATAATTTTATGAATGGACTTCTTCGCGTTGGTTGGGGACTCATGAAAAAATTTGTAATTGCAGGCAGAACTGCTATTTTAATTAGCACTATTTCTGGAAATCCAACAGAATATACTGGTGCCTATGCCCTATTTGCCATGATAATTTATTCTATTAACCTCTATGCAGATTTTAGTGGTGGTATTGATATTGTAATGGGAATTTCTAAAATGCTTGGTATTAACTTAAAAGAAAACTTTGATAGCCCATATTTTTCACAAACAGTTCAAGAGTTTTGGAGAAGATGGCATATTAGTTTAAGCTCTTGGCTTAAAGATTATGTTTATATTCCTTTAGGTGGTAATCGAAAAGGTACTTTTCGTAAAAATATGAATTTACTAATTACCTTTGTAGTTTCTGGTTTATGGCATGGAGTAAATTATATTGTTTGGGGATTATTACATGGTATTTTAGTTATGTTTGGAGACAAAATGAAGACCAAGTGGAAAGCATTAAATCGTTTTATTACTTTTATTCTTGTTTCCTTTTTATGGGCATTCTTTATTTGGCCAAACCAACTAGTAGCCCTTCAAATGATGGGTTCTGTATTTACCACATTTAATTATTCTGCTTTAGCAAGTCAAATATTAAATTTAGGACTAAATTTTGCAGATTGGATAATACTTGCTGTATTTACTATTTTACTATTTGTGTTTGATGGAAATAAAAATAAAATATTGCCAAAATTACAAAATGCTAAATTAGAACTAAAAACTATTTTTATTGGTATCATGCTACTTATTGTTTTGATCTTAGGCGTTTACGGTATTGGTTTTGAAGTTAGTAACTTTATTTATAGTAATTTCTAAACAATATTTGCAAATATAAGAAAAGTGGCTTCGCCACATGTGCGTTTTGCTTCGCAAATACGCACGTACCAAGGAAACTTAACCTTGTTGTATACGGAAAAATTATTAAAAATACTGATATATCAAATAAAGAGTCGATTTTTCCTATACAATAAAAAAGTTTTTATAGATTTTCTTTGAAAACTAAAAAATCTAAATTTACAGCAAAGGTTACAATAAAATGAAAAAATTAAGAATACTAATTATTGTGATTATTTTTATACTATTATTTTGCTTCTTCACAAGGCTATTAGAACCAAAATATGCAACTAGCTTAGTAGAAGGAAGTATGATTTCGCAATATTATAACGAATCCAAAGACCATGAGGTAATTTTTATTGGGGATTGTGAAGTATATGCTAACTTTTCCCCAATGGTTATGTACGAAGAACAAGGAATTAAAGCTTATGTGCGTGGTTCTTCCCAACAACTTCTTTGGCAGTCTTATTCTATTTTAGAAGAAACTTTAAAATATGAAACACCTAAAGTAGTGGTTTTTAATGTAAATGCTATGAGATATGATGAACCTGTAAGTGAAGCATATAATAGACTAACCATTGATCAGATGAAATGGTCTAAACAAAAAATAGATATCATTCAATCTTCTATGACGGAAGAGGAAAATATTTGGTACTATATCTTCCCTCTTTTAAGATATCATTCCAGATATGATGAATTAACTAGTGAAGATTTTGAATATTTATTTAAAAGAAAGAATAACACTTTTAACGGATTTTTAGTAAATAAAAATATGAAACCTGTAGAAAGCTTGCCTACCAAAAGACCTCTTGGCAATTACCAATTTTCTGATATTTGTTATGAGTATTTAGATAAAATTACTAACCTTTGCAAAGAAAATGGAATTGAACTTATTTTAATTAAAGCCCCTAGCTTATACCCTTATTGGTACGAAGAATATGACGAACAAATGGAAGAATATGCTTTAGAAAATGATATTGCTTATTACAATTTTGTAGACCAAATTGATGAAATTGGAATTGACTTTTCACAAGACACCTATGATGCAGGTCTTCACTTAAACTTAACTGGTGCTACCAAAATGTCTAAATACTTTGCTGAAATTTTGGTGCAAAATTATGATTTAGCAGATTTCCGTGGAGATCCACTTTATGAGAAAAAATTGCAAGAATACAAAGACTTTATTAAATAAAATGAAATTTAGATTTTAATAAACAATAAGCCTACTAAATAGCTTTTTCCTGCTCGCCCCAACTGCGAAGAGCCTTCATTACAAAGATTTTTCAAATCTTTGCTAGAAGGCTCTAACTTGTTGGTCCCCACCTTAACTCGCTTGAAAAAAGTATTTAGTAGGCTTATTGATTTTTAAAAAAAGTATTTATTAGGCTCTTTCCTCCCTCTTATCTATTCTTTCCTTATCATTTATTGTGTTACCATAACATATTGAATACTTGTAATCGTATCATTTTCAATAATAAAAGATAAATTTACAATACCATCTGTATAAATATATTCATTACCATTTTCTTGATAATCAACACGCGATCTAGTGT
>CAWVJY010000003.1:0-88169 GCA_963929915.1 Bacillota bacterium | reverse complement strand
CACTAGATCGCGTGTTCTTCTGATAACATGATTTGATTTAATACTTCTATTCTTTCATATGGTAAATCCTTGCTTTCTGCTATATAGTCATATGCCGCTATTTCTCTTTTAGGGAAATACCATACCTTTTGTCCAAATTTTTTTAAATCTTGGTATAGCTTTTTAGCTTGTATTTCGTTATAGGTAAGTATACATATTGGTCTTTCTACTTTTTCTAAAATAGCATCCAACATATATATTTTTTCAACGTCAGATAAGCCCGATATTCCTATCGGACTTATTTTGTTTTGTAATCCATTCAAAATTTCCTGAAATTTTGAATTTTCTTCTAAAATTTGTGTTAAAAAATTCATTTTACTATATCCTAATCCTCTTACTATTCTTTGTTGTAAATAGTGGAATATTTTATCTTTCTTCTGTTTTTTGTATCTTTTTTACTCTTAGTCTTGCTTTTAACTGTGCTAGTGGATCAATTCCCTCTTGAACTTCTTTATAGATTCTAATAACTTCTACTTCTGACATACCAACCATTTTAGCAATATCGTTTGTACTTAGTCTTCCACCATAATAATCTTTTCCGAGATATTGCACATATTCCTTTACTTTACTTATTTTTTGTGCCATATTTAAATCTTGTAGCAGTTGTTTTCTTCTTGAACTATTAATTGTGGTAGTTTGGTTTCCTAATTCATTTACTAAAGTAATAGCCTGTGAAATGCTTCCTGCTCTTAAACAAAACTGTATAAAAAAGTCAATATCTTCTTTTGAATCATTTACTCCGCTTTTTCTAAGTATTGCTTTTCTTAATAAAGAAATCTCTGATTGTGCAAATGTTCCATCATGTATCTTTTTTCTAGCATTTCGTACATATTCGTTTACTTTTCTATTAGTTTCCAATGTATATTTTCTTTCGCTTATAATACTAGATACTTCTTCTTTTTGCATTTTTTCTAATTGTTGCTTATATTGTTGCTCAGATTGTACCATTGGCTGTTTTACCGCTTGTCCTCCTTGTTGCTTAATAGGTTCTATTCTATTACCTACTACAATTCCTCCAAGGAAGTTTTGTCTTTCCGTACTAAAATCTTTCTTTTCCATAATTTCTCCCTCTTTTAATTATATTTACCTATTATGTTAATAATTTTATCATATATTTTGCATTTTGAAAAGAGGATTTTTGCATTTTTTTCCATTTTTTACACTTTTTATAGCCACTCACCATATTTTTTAATATATTCTTTTTTTACAATGGTTGCTACCAAACAGTATAAAATAGGAATTCCTATGATGATAATAAATATATATTGTATTGGAATTGCTACTAGTCCAATCATTCTTCCTAAGGCAGTAAAAGGAATTAGAATTGCAACAATACTTAAAATAATAGAGGTAGCATATACTGCTTTAGAGGCATTACTTTGTACAAATGGTGTTTTGGCTGTTCTAATGATATGAAGTCCTACTAAGTTAGAAACTACTCCATAAGAGAACCAAATTGTTTGGAAAATAGCCGCTTCTCGAATACCAAATCCAAACCATAAAAGTGCAAATATCGTAAGGTCAAAGATAGAACTAGTTGGTCCCATCCATAACATAAATTTTTTGATTCCCTTCATATCCCATTTTTTTGGTTTTACTAAGTACTCATTATCTACATTGTCATATGGAATAGATAATTGTCCAATATCATATAGCAAGCTTTGTACTAGTAATTGGATTGGTGTAATTGGGAAAAATGGTAAGAAAATACTTGCAATTAAAATAGAAAGTACTTCTCCAAAATTAAAACTTACTGCCATTTTAATATATTTTAATAAATTGCCAAAGGTTTTTCTTCCTTCTATTACCCCATCTGTTAATACATTTAAATTTTTCTTTAGCAAAATAATATCTGCTGTTTCCTTTGTAATATCTACTGCAGTATCTACTGAAATACCAACTTCTGCATTATTTAAAGAAGGGGCATCATTAATGCCATCTCCCATGTATCCTACAATATTGCCATGCTCTTTTAAAACACGTACAATTCTTGCTTTTTGAATAGGTGACAATTTTGCATAAACATTTGTCTTTTTTAATAGTCTTGCCAAGGCAGTATCTGATATTTTATCTATTTTGCTACCAAGTACAATTTTGTCTGTATTAATATTAACCTTTTGGCAAATTGCTTTTGTTACATATTCATTATCACCTGTTAAAACCATTACACGGATGCCATCACGGTTTAATCTTTCAATTTCTTCTTTCGCACTTTTCTTTGGTGGATCTAAAAATCCAACAAAGCCTACTAAAGTCATTTTTTGTTCATCATTTTTGGTAAAATTATAGTGAGTATTTTTTTCTTTTAGTTTACTTATTTTTGAATCACTTTTTTCTATAAGAGGCATATCCTCTTCTTCTATGTTTTTGGTACAAATAGCAATTACCCTTAGCCCATCTTCATTTAATTCTTTTGTCATTTTTTTAATATTTTGTTTAGCCTGCGCAGTAATAGGTCTAACACTACCATCTTTTTCTTGCATTTGTGTACAACTGGCTAAAATTTCTTCTACGGCACCCTTTGTTATCATTTGTATTTGTCCTTCTTTATTTTTTAAGATAACCGATAGTTTTCTTCTAGAAAAATCAAAGGGAATTTCATCTATTTTTTGATATTGTTTTTTAAAATCTTTTAGTCCTTCTTGTTCCACTCTTTTGATAATTGCTTCATCTATATTTCCCTCTAATCCTGTTTGAAAATAAGAGTTTAGAAATGCTGTTTTTAAAATAGCTTTATCTTCTTCTCCTTCTAAATTTAAGTATTTTTCTAATACAATTCTGTCTTCTGTTAAGGTTCCTGTTTTATCTGTACATAAAATATTCATTGCACCAAAGGATTGAATACTGTCAAGTCTTTTCACAATTGTCTTTTTCTTAGACATATTAACAGCACCTTTTGCTAAACTAGAAGATAGAATAACAGGAAGTAACAAAGGAGTAATTCCTATTGCAATTGCTACTGCAAAGGTAAAAGCAACTAAAGAATCATGTTTAAAGGCATTAATTAAAAAAGTAATAGGTATTAAGACTAGCATAAAACGAATTAATAATTTACTAACACTTTCAATTCCTTTTTGAAAATTAGTTTTTGGCTTTGCTTCTTCAATACTTTCTGCCACTTTTCCAAAATAAGTATCATCTGCAATTTTAATAACAACTCCTTTTGCAGTTCCACTCATTACATTAGTTCCCATAAAACAAATGGTATCTAAATCTGTAATATCATCTATTTTTTCTATAGATTTTAATTCACTGGTTGCCAACTTTCTAACTGCTTCTGATTCTCCAGTTAAAGAAGATTGTACCACATATAAATCTTTTTCATCGATAATTCTAAGATCTGCTGGAATTAAATCTCCTGCAGATAAAATAACAATATCTCCAACTGTAATGTCATCTAAAAACACCTTTTTTTCTTTTCCTTCTCTTAGCACAGTAGTTTTTACTGCTACTAGTTTTTTTAATTTTTCTGCTGCTTTATTGGATTTAAACACTTCAAAAAACTCTAGTAAAGTACTTACTAGCATCAGTGCAATAACTACAATAATATTGGCATAATTAGGCGGACTTGTTAAAATAACGTCTGTATAAATTAATACAATTGTAATACCCAATAAAATTAAATTAAAAGGACTTCTAAAACTTTCCCATAAATAATTGTACCATTTTTTTGGTTTTGTTTGCTTAATTTGGTTTTTTCCATAACTTGCTTGATTTTTTTTAACTTCTTGTTCTGTTAACCCTTCTAACTTTACATTATGTGTTTCTACAAATTGTGAAACACTACTTATACAATCTTTTCCATATGTTTTTTGAATATCCATTTTATCTCCTCGTTTCTTAAACTATAGGCTTGTGCTTGTAGTACTATTTTTTTATAGATTCCTTTACACAGCTTTTATTTCTTTTGTATTATATTTTTTACTTACTTTCTTTATTTTAATCAAAAAAGTTCTAATTTTCAATGCTAATTGATAAAATAGTAAAAAGATTTTTAAGTTTTACAGGTTATGATTAAAAGGTAGGTATTTCTTTTTATTTGCGTCCCCCAACTGCGAACAAACTGTAAAACTAAAGTTCAACAGTTTGTAACTTGTTGGTCCCCACCTTAAGACTTCAATAAAAAGAAATACTTACCTTTTAAGTTGTAACTAAAAAATAGTTAGTTTTAACAGAAAGGAAAAAAGTTGTCAAAAGTTTTTACAAATTCTATGGAAAATGATTCAGTTTCTTTTACAGGTACTACTGCACATACTCCTTATAAAATAAAAATATGGGTTTGTTCTTTAAAGAGAAATGGGTTAACTATTGTATTTTGTTTGTTCTCTCTTTGCCTTATTTTATTTTCTAGTACCAACTTAATTGCTGCTAAAAATGGACTTACTTTATGGGTAACAGCTGTGATTCCTTCTTTGTTCCCATTTTTTGTGGCTACTAAACTTTTAAGCTATACCAATGTTGTTGCATTTTTAGGGAAATTATTAAATCCTATTATGAGGCCATTATTTCATGTACCAGGTGAAGCAGGTTTCGCTTTTTTAATGGGATTAATTAGTGGCTATCCTGTGGGAGCTAAAATTGTTTCTCATTTTATGGAACAAGGAATTTGCACCAAAGAAGAGGCCGAAAGAATGCTTGCCTTTACCAATAATTCTGGTCCTTTATTTATTATTGGTACTGTTGGTATTACTTTATTTGGAAATACACAAGTGGGTATTTTACTTTTTGTTACTCATATTTTAGCTTGTATTAGTGTGGGAATTGTTTTAAGATTGTTTTCTTCTAAATCCAAAAAAGATTTTAGTTTTGCAAATAAGAAAAAATCCAATTCTACTACGAGCAATATAGAAAACAAGAAAAATGTTACTTTTTCCTCTTTAGGAGAAGTACTAGGAAAAAGTATTATGAACAGTATTTCTACTATTCTAATGATAGGTGGATTTGTAGTTATCTTTTCTGTATTACTTTCTATATTAAAACAAAGCCATTTATTAGATGCTGTTAGTAATTTATTTACTCCTATTTTTTCTTTCTTCCAAATTCCGCAAGAATGTGTGGCACCTTTCTTTTCTGGAATAATAGAACTCACTAATGGAGTAAGCTTAATAGCAAATATTCCATTAAAAACTGTTTCTACTTCTATTATATTATGTGCTTTTTTACTTGGATTTGGAGGAATTTCTGTTTTACTACAAGTATTTAGTATTGTGGCTAAAAATGGATTGTCTATAAAAACTTATTTTTATGGCAAATTATTACAAGGTTTATTTGCGGCACTTTATACTTTTTTAGCTTTACAATTCTTGCCATTTTTGCAATTGAATTTATAGTTTATTTTTAATGAATAAATATAAAATAGAAAGGAACGATTTTAGTATGGAAAAAAACGAACCTAATTTTAACTTTTCTCCTTATATGAATTATGATATTGGTGCTGACCCAATGCTTGGAGATAATCCTATGTTTAATCCTGTAATGCAATATGAACAGGCATATATGTATTACCGCTACTTAACGCAGCAAATGGAATATAAGATTAAATGTAAAGAATATGAAAAATTATGTGGAAGTTCTAGAGAAAGACGTGTGGAATAAGTAAAAAAAATACTCCACTTTTGTGAAGTATTGTGGTAGCGAGGGTGAGATTCGAACTCACGACCTATCGGGTATGAACCGATTGCTCTAGCCAACTGAGCTACCTCGCCATTTGCTACCATGTTTAATATTATAGTATGAGTTTTTAGGTTTGTCAAGGGCTTAAAGGAAAATTTTTAAGGACGGGGGAATCTTACCCATTTTAGGGTAACTCTCCCCGTCCCCAAAAACATTATCTGACATTTTCTTGTACATTTTGTTCTTTTTGATTTTGGCTATCTCTAATTGCTTTATTAGTATCAATTTCTACTTGTTCTACTTCTAAGTTCTTTCTATTATTTCCTTTACCTGCTTTTGGTGAAGTAGTTGCTTTTTTGAATTGATTTTCCATCATTTTTATATGTTCTAAAGATTCTTTATATTCTTTTAAATTAGGATCTGTACTTGTTTCTATATCTTCTTGATCTGGACAATCTATTTCTCCTAATCTACGGTAACCATTAGCAATAGCATGTCCTATTTTCTTTATATTATCTACTATTTTCATATTTTTTCTTAAAATAAAATTTAAGAATTTCACCTCCATTTAAGGTATTTTTCTAACTACTTTTATAGTATACCATATTTTGCTAGAAAAATCAAGCTTTTTAGTATCTTCTACCAAAATTCTATTGTATTTACTTGCCATTTATTCATTTTTAGATAAAAATGTATTTTAATTCATATAATCTCTTAGTTTCTTGCTTCTGCTTGGATGTCTTAACTTTCTTAATGCTTTTGCTTCTATTTGTCTAATACGTTCACGGGTTACCATAAATTCTCTGCCAACTTCTTCTAGTGTTCTTGCTTTTCCATCTTCTAACCCAAATCTTAGCTTTAATACTTTTGCCTCTCTAGATGTTAAAGTTCCCATTACTTCTTCTAGTTGTTCACGAAGTAAGGTATATGCTGCTGAATCTTGTGGAGCAGGGCTATCATCATCTTGAATAAAATCTCCTAAATGGCTATCATCTTCCTCACCAATTGGGGTTTCCAAAGAAACAGGGTCTTGTGCTATTTTTTGAATTTCCATAACTTTTTCTACTGGAATTTCCATTTCTACTGCAATTTCTTCTGGAGTAGGCTCACGTCCATTTTGTTGTAAAAGATGTCTAGAAGTTCTAATTAATTTGTTAATGGTTTCTACCATATGAACAGGAATACGAATGGTTCTTGCTTGATCTGCAATTGCTCTTGTAATGGCTTGTCTAATCCACCAAGTAGCATAAGTACTAAATTTATATCCTTTCGTATAATCAAATTTTTCTACTGCTTTAATTAATCCCATGTTTCCTTCTTGAATTAAATCTAAGAAAAGCATTCCTCTTCCTACGTATTTTTTTGCAATGCTAACTACCAATCTTAAATTAGATTCTGTTAGTTTTTGTTTTGCTTCTTCATCACCTTCTAAAATTCGTTTAGCAAGCTCTAATTCTTGATCGTAAGTTAATAGTGGAATTTTTCCAATCTCTCTTAAATACATTCTAACAGGGTCATCAATACTTACGCCTTCAATATTTGTTAAGTCAATATCTTCTAATTTAATGTCTTCTACATCTTCTAAATCTTCTAAGTCTGGTTCTACATCTAAGTCATCATCTTTTAAAATATCTACACCTAATTCTTCAAAAGCATCAAATACTTTATCTATTTGTTCTGGATTGGTATCTTCTAGTTCAGTTGCTAATTCACCATAAGTCATTTTTCCATTTTCTTTTGCTTTTTTTAAGATATCTGCAACTTTATCTCTACTGATTTCATCTATTGTTTTTTCTTCTGCTTCATTATCTTTATTATCATTATTTTCTTTATTGTCTTGTTTTTGTTCATCTGCTTTACTGCTGTCTGCTTTTTCTTTTTTTTCGGTTTTTTTTGCTTTCTTTTTTTCATCTACAGCTACAGCTTCATTTTCATTTTCTTTTTCTGTTGCAATTGCAGTTGTTTTTTCTTTTTTTGTTCCTTTTTTAGTTTCTGTTTTCGTTTTTAATTCAGTGTTAGGTTTATTTTTTGTTTTTACTTCCTTTACTTCTATTTTTGTTTTATTTTTTTCCACTTTATCTTCATTTTCTTGTTTTGAAGCTTTTTTCTTTGTTTTTTCTTTATCCATTTCTTTTTCTAATTTTTTATCATTTTCTTTCTTTTTTGTTTTTTTCTTTTCTTCTATTAATGGCTTATTTGATTCTTCCTTTTTCATTAATAAAAACCTCCTATTTTATTTTGGCTAATTTTAAGATTATTGAATTTAGTTCATTTTCCAAAAGCTTTCTTTCTTCTGTTTCCAAACTCTCGCCATTTTCTAATTGTTTAATAATGTCGTTTCTTCTGCTCACTAATTTTTCTTTTTCATATACAGAAATTAAATCTTCTACTGCTTTTTGTACATCTGTAATTTCAAAATCATATGCCATAATTTCTGTAATATGATTAATGATATTTTCTTCTTCAAACCAGTCTAAAATATGACTAGTATTAATATTACCTTTTTCTAACTCTTCATACAATTTTTTTAAAATTTGTTTGTTAAGGTTGTCTTTGAAGTCATTTACTTGAATTACATTTTTTAGTTTTTCGTAACATTGTTCTGTTTCGTTAATAAGTAAGTAGATTACCATATTCTCTCTTTTTAGCATCGCTGGTGAAACAGAATTGTTTTGTTCTTCTATTTGTGGTTTCATGGTAACAACTTTTTTCTCCAGCTTTTTACTACCAGTATTTCCTGCAAATAATAGCTTATTCACTTCTGCTTGGATAGCCTCTTGCGAAATTTGATATTCTTTTGAAAGTTTAGTAATATAAATTTCTCTTTCCATTTGATTGCTAATTTTAGCTAAAATTTTTGCAATTTCATTTAAAAATTTAATTTTATCATTGGTATTTTCTATATTAAGCTCTTTTTTTAGAATTTTTACTTTAAACTCTACTAAAGAAATGCTGTTATCTACACATTTTTGAAATCTTTCTGGACCATATTTTACTACATATTCGTCTGGATCTTTTGCTCCTTCTATTTGAAGTACCCTAATATCACAACCTAGATTTTGCAGAATTTCCATTCCTCTTAAAATGGCAGCTTGTCCTGCTCCATCTGCATCATAGCCTAGAATAACTTGTTCGCTATGTCTTCTAAGTAGTCTTCCTTGTGCTTCTGTCATAGCAGTTCCTAAAGAAGCCACTACATTAGTAATTCCTCTTTGGTAAAGAGAAATAGCATCCATATAGCCTTCTACAATAATAATTTTTTTCGTGTCATGCTTTTTTGCAACATTTAGTCCAAATAAATTTCTACCTTTGCTATAAACAATATTTTCTGGTGAATTAATATACTTTGGTTTACTATCATCTAAAACCCTTCCACCAAATGCAATAACTCTATCTCTTACATCTTGAATAGGGAACATTAATCTTTTACGAAAACTGTCAATAAATCCACCTTCCTGTGTTCTTTTAATTAAACTAGAAGCAAGCATTTCTTCTACTGTAAAACCTTTTTGCTTTAGCAATAAATAAAGTTCATTAAAGTTACCAGAATATCCTATAAGAAAGGCTTTTAATGTACGGTTGTCCAATTTTCTTTTTTTAATATAGTCTTGTGCTATTTTGGAAGTAGGCTTATACAAATTTTCATGATAAAATCTTGCTGCAATTTCGTTAATTTCATATACTCTTTTCTTCAACTTTGCTGTTTTATCATCTTCATAATTATCTAAGCTTGGAAGTTCCATACCAATTCTATTGGCTAGTAATTCTAAAGTATCTTTAAAATCTAGCCCTTCTATTTTAGAGACAAAGTGAATAACGTTTCCTCCTGCTCCACAGCCAAAGCAGTGAAAAATTTGCTTGTCTGGAGAAACAGCAAAAGAAGGAGATTTTTCTTTATGAAATGGACATAAGCCGAAGAAATTTCTCCCACTTCTTTTTAATGTGACATATTTCGATACTACATCTACAATATCATTGTTTGTTCTAATTTCATCAATTAATTCTTCACTATATCGTACCAATTTTAACTACCTTTCTATTTATTATTTATATTATTCGACATAAAGTAAAGAAATCCTTCTTTACTTTATGTCAAATAACATTTTTTTACAAACATACAACCTCTTTTCGACACATAGCATGTTTTTTCTTTGGAATTACTCTCATTTTCATGTAATTTAGTCTCATTTCATAAGAAAAATTTTTTATGTAATAGAAAAAAGACGATTTTGATCGTCTTCTTGCTATTTTGTCTATTTTTATGTATTATAAATTTTCTGAACCATTATTTTCTTCTTCAAAAGGAATAAATTTATTTACTACACTAGTATTTAAATCTGCATTTTCATGTGGTGCTCTATATTCGTCAAATGATATGTTAATTTTATTTTCAATTAGTTGTTCTACCTCTTCTTGAGTTGCATGTTCTGCTAAAACAAGTTCACTTACTAATATTTGTTTTGCATTAGAAAGCATTTTCTTTTCGCCAGTAGATAAGCCTTTTTCTTTTTGTTTAAAACTTAGGTTTCTAACTACATCTGCTACTTCGTATACATTTCCACTTTTCATTTTTTCCATATTATCTCTATATCTTTTATTCCAATTTTGAGACATTTCTGTTTCATCTTCTCCCAAAACGGAAATAACTTTTTCAGCTTCTTCTTTTCCTATTACATTTCTAACACCAATTTCTTCTGCCTTTGCTGTTGGCACCATTACTTTTACTTCTCCTGGCATTTTTATAATATAATAGGCTTGGTTTTCTCCTAAAATATTCTTTTCTTCTATTGCATCAATTGTACCTGCTCCATGCATTGGATATACAATTTTGTCACCTACATTAAACATGTAAGAACACTTCCTTTCATTGCAAAAATATATCATTTTGTTAGTTAAGAAAGTTTTTAGGCTCTTCTTCAACCACAATACTATTATACTACAAAAAATGGCAAAAGTCAAAACTTTTACCATTTATTTTTACATATTTTTCTTTTAGTTTATTGTATTTTCTAAGGCTTCAAGATTTTTAAAATTTTATGTTATTTGGACTTACCTTTCAGTTTTATTTCATAAAATTTGCTTTTTATTTACCAGTAGAACCAAATCCCCCCATTCTTTCTCCTTCTGCTGCGTCATTATCTACTGTGCCAAATTTTAAGAATATACCTTGTGCAATAGCTTCTCCTTTTTTAATATGTACATCTTCATCTTTGATATTGATACATTGAATAAAAATATGTCCATCGTTTTCTGGATTTCCATAATAATCTTTATCAATTACACCTGCACTATGTGGAAATAATATGCCTTGTTTTTTTGGTCCTGAACTTCTTGGAAATATTAATAATACTTCATCTCCTGGCATATATGCTTTTACACCTGTTTTAATTAAAGTTGGTTTCATTCCTTTTTGGAAACTTGGTATTACAGTGTCTTCTGCTGCTTCAAAATCATAAGCAGCAGAGTATTTTGTTTTTCTAATTGGTAAATGAATATCTTCATTTTCAAATCCTTTCGCTACTTCAAATCCTCTTATTTTTTCCATGTTAATATCTCCTTTTTTGTTTTTCTTTATCTTACCATTATCATTTCTTTTTTGCAAGAATTTTTTTGTTTTCTGTTCATAATTTCTTTTTTACGCTCTTTAATTTCTTATCTTATTAATCCCAGTAGCACTTTTCATAGACATAACATAAGATAATAATATACTTACATTTTGGAGGTACTAGAAGAAAAATATGAAAGATACATTAAACAATTTGTCTATAGGTACAGAAGCTAAAATAGAAACTTTAGAGTGCACTGGTTCTCTTCGCAGAAGGCTTTTAGATTTAGGTTTTGTACCAAATACCAAAATTAAACCTCTTTTTAAAAGTGCTAGTGGTGACCCTACTGCTTATGAAGTTCGTAGTAGTGTAATTGCTCTTCGCGAGAAAGATAGTGCTAATATTAATATTATGTCTTAGCTATTCTATAGAATAAACAAATATTAATTTTTGCTTCATATTGAAATAACAAATGGTGCATAATTATTATGCTTCTCATTAAATGTGCTAAATAACTTATTATAATATCACTTTTTAACTATGAAAAAGCACATTTTTTAACTTTATTCATAAAATATAATACTATATGGAGGTGATATTAGTGGGTCTTACTGCCAATTCAACTGGTAAAAAAGCAATTGAAAAGGATTCTTTTGAAAAAGCAATTGGCTGTGATTATACGATTGCTATTGCAGGAAATCCCAATGTTGGAAAATCCACTATTTTTAATGCCTTAACAGGTATGCATCAGCATACTGGAAACTGGCCAGGCAAAACTGTTGCCAATGCTACTGGTATGTGTACTTTTCGAAACCTACAATTTTTGTTAGTAGATATTCCTGGCACTTATTCTTTAATGAGTCATTCAGAAGAAGAAGAAATAGCTAGAGATTACATATGTTTTGGAAATCCAGATGCTACTGTAGTTATTGTGGATGCTACTTGCTTAGAACGAAATTTGAATTTAGTTTATCAAACAATGGAAATTACACCTAACATTATTCTTTGTGTCAATTTATTGGATGAAGCAAAGAAAAAAGGTATTTCTATTGATTTTTCATTATTAGAAAAATTGCTTGGCATTCCAGTAGTTGGTACCATTGCTAGAAAGAAGAAAACATTAAAACAGCTTATGGAAAAAATAGAAGGTGTTTGTAATAAAAAGATTATTCCCACACCTCATAAAATACAATATTGTCCTTTAATAGAAGATTGCATTACTTTGCTTACACCAACCATTCAAGAGGTTTTACCTAAAGAATTTTCTTACCTTACCCGTTGGATTTGTTTAAAATTAATAGAACATGATGAAGGTATTTTAAATTCTATTGAAAAAAATTTGAAAGTTAACTTATTGGAAAATGTAGATATTGCTTTAAAACTGATTCAAATTAAAGCAAAACTTTCTGAGCAAAATTTAAGAGATTTAGATTCTTTTCGAGATGAAATTGTTTCTAGTATTGTTTTTCAGGCAGAAACTTTAAAGCAAGATGTTTGCCATTATGAGAAGGAAACCTATAATGAAAGAGATAGAAAAATAGATAAAATACTAACTTCTAAAAAATTTGGTATTCCTATTATGATTTTGTTTTTAGGAATTGTTTTTTGGATAACAATTGTAGGGGCTAATTACCCTTCTAGCTTATTATCTGATTTATTTGCATGGATACAAGAAAAATTATTATGGCTATTAGAGGCTTTACATTCACCAGAATGGTTAACTAGTGTACTGATTGATGGAATTTATACTACTCTTACATGGGTAATTGCTGTAATGCTACCACCTATGGCTATTTTCTTTCCATTTTTTACTTTATTAGAAGATTTAGGTTACTTACCTAGAATCGCATTTAATTTAGATAAGTTTTTCCAAAAAGCTTGTAGTTCACGGAAAACAAGCATTAACTATGTGTATGGGATTTGGTTGTAATGCTGCAGGTGTTGTGGGAGCTAGGATTATAGACTCTCCTCGTGAAAAGTTAATTGCCATTTTAACTAACAGTTTTGTGCCTTGTAATGGAAGATTTCCTTTTTTAATTACCATTAGCACTATTTTTATTGGTAGTACGGTAGCAAGTGGATTTGCTTCTTCTGTTATTTCTACTATTATTGTTTTATTAGTAATTTTACTTGGCGTATTTATGACTTTATTTATCTCTAAAATCTTGTCTAAAACCATTTTAAAAGGTGTACCATCTTCTTTTATGTTAGAACTACCACCTTACAGAAAACCACAAATTGGTAAAATACTAATTCCTTCTATTTTCGATAGAACACTATTTGTATTAGGAAGAGCCATTAGCGTTGCTGCTCCTACCGGTCTTGTAATATGGTTATTTGCTAACATTTCTATTGGAGATATTAGTATTCTTACTTATGTTGCCAACTTTTTAGACCCTTTTGCCAACTTAATGGGATTAGATGGATATATTTTAACAGCTTTTATTTTAGGTCTTCCTGCTAATGAAATTGTACTTCCTATTATTTTAATGTGCTATATGCAAAAAGGGGTTTTAGTAGATTTAGAAAACACTTATCAAATAGGGCAAATTTTAATACAAAACGGTTGGACTTTGCTTACTGCCATTAATGTAATGATTTTTACTTTATTACATTTTCCTTGTGCTACTACATTAATGACTATAAAAAAAGAAGCAGGAGGATTAAAATGGTCTGTTCTTGCCTTTCTACTTCCTACTGTTTGTGGTGTTGTGCTTTGTATGGTAACTACAGGTATTTGGAACTTACTATTTTGCAATTTTACATAATTTGTGTTATAATAAATTTATTCTCAATTTTAAAGTTTTCAAAATAGGAGGAAATAAAATGAGTACAACAAAGGACAGTCCTAGCAAAGGCTTTTATTGGTGTTTTTATAACACACAATTTCGGCTTATTACAGCAGACCCTTTAAAGCCAACAGAATTTCGCGAACTTCCCTACTTTGACCGTTCCTTAAAAACTGTTTTAGACACCCTTGGTATTTTCTACTTTTTAAATGGAAATCAGTGTGTCATATGGGATCCTACCTGTGAGGAATATGAGGACTTTACAGCATTTATCAAAAGAGCTCCTTTTTCACCTCATGGTTCCTATATTGTAACAGATGAGGTTTTTACAGGTCTTATTCCTACTAAGGAAATGTTTGAGAAGGCAAAAATCTATTATGAAACTGCACGTAAAAGAATCAATGAATTTCTGGAAAAACAGGATAAACTAAATTTTGAGCAGGAATTCCAAAATGAATCTTTAGATGGCATTTGCTATTGTATTACACAAAGTTATAATAACTTTGTGGATCTTCCTTCTCTACTTGAAAAAGATTATTATGTATTTTCTTATGGTAGAGAAGTAAATGAAAAGTACACCGGTGGTATTTGGAAATACTTAGTCATTCGTAAAAGTGCTATTACCTCTACTGATTCCATTTCTCTTAAGGTTCCTGTAAGTTGGGCTGGTAAAATTATTGGAAAAGAAGGAAAAAATATCAAAAATTTGGTAACGCAACTTGGTGTTAGACATATTTCTGTCATTCCAATCCCTGTCTCTCCTACTTTTGAAGGCTAATTTATGCGTATTGCATGAGAAAAAAGCTATTAGAGTAATTACTTTAATAGCTTTTTTCATGATTTAATTCATTTTTTCATTTTCTAATAAATTCTAATAAATTTCTAATAAATAATAAATTTTTTCATTTAGCCAATCAATTGCTGTTGACTTTTTCAAAAACTTGGTATATGATAAAGCAAAATGAGAATAGTTCTCAAATTTATTATTAGGAGGAGAAATAATTATGGAATTAAAAGGTTCAAGAACCGAAGCTAATTTAAGAACTGCATTTTCTGGTGAATCAGAAGCAAGAAACAAATACACTTATTTTGCAAGTGTTGCAAAAAAGGAAGGATATGAACAAATTGCTGCTATCTTTTTAGAAACAGCTGAAAATGAAAAAGAACATGCAAAACTTCATTTTAAATATTTACAAGGAATTGGAGATACCAAATCTAATCTAGCAGATGCTGCAGCTGGAGAAAACTATGAATGGACAGACATGTATGCAAATTTTGCTAAAGTAGCTGAAGAAGAAGGATTTTTAGAAATTGCTGCTACTTTTAAGGGAATTGCAGAAGTAGAAAAACATCATGAAGAAAGATATAGAAAATTATTAGACAATTTAGGAAATGGTGAAGTTTTCAAAAAAGGAAGCATTACTGTTTGGAAATGTAGAAACTGTGGACATATTCATGTAGGCTTAGAAGCTCCTGCTGTTTGCCCAGTATGTAAACATCCACAATCTTATTTTGAAGTAAATTGTGAAAATTATTAATTTTTTTTCAGCCAACAGGGACGTTCCTTGTTGGCTGATTTTCGACCACTGGGGACGTTCCTTTTTGGTCGATTTTCAACCAAAGGGGACACTCCTTATTGGCTATTATTCTGCTATTAAATCATACTCATTTACTAATGATTTGATAGTACATTTTACAAATTCTCCATTTTGTAGTGTTTTTGTGTTTTTTAAATAAATTACTCCATCTATTTCTGGCACGTCCATATAACTTCTAGTAATATAGTATTTTGCATCTTTTGTGATTCCTTCTACCATAACTTCTAATTGCTTTCCTATATGTTTTTGCAAGTTTTCTTTTGATATTTTTTGCTGCAATTCCATAATTTTACGATATCTTCTTTTTTTGGTTTGAGGATGAATTTGTCCGAAATAGTTTTTCTGCAGGTGTTCCTTCTTCTTTAGAAAACATAAATGCCCCTAATTTATCAAATTTTGCTTCTTGCAAAAATTGGTAAAGCTCTTCAAAATCTTCTTCTGCTTCTCCTGGGAATCCCACCATTACGGTTGTACGTAGAATTACATTTGGTAGTTCTTTTCTTAATTTCGTAATTAAATTTCTAATGCTTGCTCCATCACTTTTTCGGTTCATTCTTTTTAATACTGGGTTTGCGATATGTTGAATAGGAATATCAAAATATGGACAAATTTGTGGATTTTCTTTTACCACTTGTATTAAATCATCTGTAATAGTTTCTGGGTATGCATATAAAAATCGAATCCATTTTATCTGCTTTATTTTGCAAAGTTCTTTTAACAGTTCTGCAAGCATTGGTTTTTGATAAATATCTATTCCATATTTTGTGGTGTCTTGTGCAGTTAAAATAATTTCTTTGTATCCTTTTTGTACCAATTGTTTGGCCTCTTCTAAAATATTTTCCAATTTTCTGCTTACCAGAGGACCACGAATTTTTGGGATGGCACAATAAGTACAATAGTTGCTACATCCATCTGCTATTTTTAGATAAGCATAGTTGTTACCTGTGGTTATAACACGATCTGTTAGCTCTAAGAAATTTTCCTTTTTAGATAATTCAATATCATTTTCTAAGTGTTTCCCATTAATTATACTTTCTATTTGTTCCCATAAAGTACTATATTCTTGGTATTTAATATATAAATCTACTTCTGGAATAGCTTTTTCTAATTCTTCTTTATATCTTTGTGCCAAACATCCCATTACAATTAAATATTTGCAGTTTTTCTTTTTATATTCTGCCATTTCTAAAATAGTATTAATTGCCTCTTCTTTGGCAGATTGAATAAACCCACAAGTATTAATAACAATAATTTCTGCTTTTTTGGGGTCATTTACTACTTCGTAACCATGTTTTTGAAAAATGGCAATTGTTTTTTCTGTGTCTACTAAATTTTTGTTACATCCTAACGAAATAAATCCTACTTTCATTGTTTCATACCTCTTTTTATTTTTTGTTCTCTTACTTTTTACTCTTATTTAAGCTTTTTTACTTTTCTTTGACTCTTCTTTACGTTTTTTTACTATTTTTTACTATTTTTTACTATTTTTTACTATTTTTTACTTTTATTTACTCTTCTTTACACTTTTTTACTTTTCTTTATGTTCTTTACGTTTTTTTGATAACTTTCTCCATTATTTTATTATTCTTCATTAGTTTCCACTACTTCTTCTAATAAATCCAATCCTTTTAATAATTCTTCATAAGTTTCTTTACTAACAACACTCTTATCTCCATTTGCATAGGCTTTTGCCGTACCTTTCATATCTATTAACTGATAACGATTTTCTGCCTCTTGTCCTCTATCTAATACATAAATTGGTGTATAATCTACTTTACTTAAATATACTTTTCCATCTTCTCCACTTTTTCTAAGCTCTATATTTAACACTAATTCAATTTTAGAATTTGCGTAATTAATAGAAGATATATAGTTTCCTAAAGAATAGGCAACAAATACATTTTCCCCTTCTTCATTTTGCCTTACTTCCATAGGTTGAATTACTGCAGGATGATTGCCTAAAATAACATTTGCACCATTTTGAATTAAAAAGTCTGCTATCTCTTCTTGCTCTTTACTTGGACTTGTTGCATAATCTTCTCCCCAATGCATAATAACAAAAATGTAATCTGCATTTTCTTTGGCATATTCTAGATCTTTTTTAGCCGCTTTTTCACTATATATATTTACACTTGCAAGTTCTTCATCTGTTTTGCTTTCTTGATTTTCTACCCCATAGGTATAAGAAAGAAAAGCAAATTTGGTATCTTTTACTGTTTTAATGGTTACTGTATTTTCTCCCAAGCTATCCCCTACTGTAGAAAAACCTATACTTTCCAAATACTCTTTGGTTTGGGTTAACCCTTCTATGCCATAGTCTAAACTATGATTTGTGCTAATACTTACTAAATTAACTCCCGTATTTTTTACCGCTTGTGCAAATTGTTTTGGACTATTACGATTCCCATAACCAGAATAGCTATTGTCTGTAAAATTCGTTTCCATGGTTCCTACAATAATGTCACTTCTTTGTAAAAAGCTACTAACACCTTGGAACATAGAATCGAAATTATACCTTTTACTATCCTCTTGGTAAGCATCTTGTAACATTTCTTCTCCGCATAAAATATCTCCTACTGCAGAAAAGCGAATGATACTATCTCTTGTTTTGCTATTAGAATCTGCTATGTTTTGTTCTGTTTCTGTAAAAATAGATTCTATTCTTTGGTCTAGCTCTTGTCTTTGCTGTGCTAGCAATTTTTCATCTTGATAATGCCTGTAAAAAATAGTTCCAACACAAACTAAAATGATTACTGCGAATATGCTTAATAAAATACAAAAAGTTTTAAAACTAATTAATTCTGTTATTTTTTTGAAAGTTCTTTTGTTTCTTCTGTTTCTTGCCATTCTATTTTTCCCCACAAAATATGTTTATAAAATTTAGATTAATAAACTTTATAAATATATTCTTTCTTTTTTATTTTTAATAACATCTATAAGTAATTTTTTTAACACAAGATTTTATATTATAGTTATGATCAGATGTATTTGTTCTTTAATAAGATATCATATTTTTAACAAATTTTCTAGCCAATATGAATAAAATATTAAAAAATAAAAAAGAAGCCGCAGCTTCTTTTTTATTTTTTAATTTTTATTTTACATATTCATTTAATGGTTTTACTCTATATTGTAATTCTCCCATTTTTTCAGTTGTTACATATCCTGCAGGGCTATTAATAACATCTGGAATACGGTTTACTACACTTGCACAAGTTAGCTCTACTGTTGCAGGTCTTGCTACTACTATAGTGGTATCTGGCTCTCCATAAACAGTCCATTCGTTTTTGTCAAAATCTTCGTTGGAATATACTTTTCCAATACATTCGCTTTCAATAGTAACCCCTTCTTTTGTAGTGGTTGTAACTACTGCACTCATTCCTGTTGCATCTCCTGCTTTTACTGTCATTCCTAATGTGGTAGAGTAAATATCTTCTTTATAAGTTTGTGGTACTGTTTTTTGTGTTTGGCTTTCTACAGTTAGTCCTAATTTAGAGCATAACCAACCATTTACATTCCACATATAAGATGGCAAATATTCTCCACTTTCAATTACTTTTTGTCTTTCTTCATCTGAAATTCTATCTACAGATGCTACTTGTTTATCAAATTCATCTAAAGTTAGTCCTGCACCATGTGCTTTTGCTAAAGCAATTCCATAGTCTTCTACATTGTAACTAGAACTTCCTTTAATTTTTGTAATTTTATGAGTAGAACCTGCAATAGAACTAATTAGTTGTCCCCAATAAATATCTTGGTAACCACTACCAGTAATAGTGCATCCTGTTTGTTTTGCCATTTTATCTAATTCACTAGTAACAGTTGGATTTGAATTTTGTGGATAAAATGCCTCTTCACAAGTGGTAATTGCATTAATTCCAAGTTTTGCACAAAGCATTAAACTATCTTTTACATCTGCAATTAAACTCATTGTAGTTACTATTGCAATATCTGGTTTTACTTGTTTTAACATTTCTTCTGCTTGTTCTAATGCAGTTACAGTAATACCTTTCTTTTCTGTTTTCATTACATCACCAATGTCTTTTCCAATTACATCTGGATTAACATCTATTGCTCCTACAATTTCTCCGCCTTTTTCATAAACATAGCGCATTGTATATACTGCCATTTTTCCTGTACCAAATTGTACTACCTTTACTTTTCTATCCATTTTAAAATTCCTCCTTCTCCTGTTTAACAGGACTAAAAAATTTAATCTTTCGATTCTGTTTAGATTATATACCAATTTTTATTTTTTATACAATAGTTATTGTTTAAATTATTTTTTAATTCTTATACAATTTTTCTTTTAACTCTGCCAAATTTTCTTTTACACATTGATAACCATATTCATAACATTTATCTAGTTTTTCTACATCTAACAAGCCTACTTTATCTGTATAAACATTTAATACATAATCACTTTTTTCTAAACTCTCTTCTGCAATTTTGCTTCCCATAATATCTATGGTTTTCATTACAATATCCATAAAATTGCTATTTTCGTCAATAGGGTCAGAATGAAATTTTACAGCAATTACTTTATCTGCTCCGCAGTTTTCTTACTTCATTTACTGGAACATTATCTAAAGCACCCCCATCCATAAAAGCATGCTTTTCCATATAGCAAGGTGAAAACACAGCAGGAAAACTGCTACTGGCCCTTACTGCCTTACCTATACTAATATCTGTAATATATTGCGTAATATCTGCTGCTTTTTTCGGAATTTGATTTGTAAATATATATTCTTTGGATTTCATAATATCTACTGTTGGTATAGCAATTGGCATTTTAATTTGATTAATATTGGTAATTTGTTTTAACTTAGCCAATCTATCATATACATTTTCAATGGCTTCTCCATTATGAAAACCGGTTAAAGTTTTTTTAGCACTAAAAGGAAAATGCATTAATTTAGAAAACCAAGGAATTTGACTAGTACCAATAATTTCTTTACTATATTTTTTAAAAAGTTGATAGATAATATAAGGAGAGTAGCCAATTGCATATAAACTTGCAACCATGCTTCCTGCACTAGTTCCACCGTATAATATCTATAGGAATTTGTTCTTCTAGTAATGCTTGTAATACACCTGCATGGGCAATACCTCGAATTCCACCTCCTGATAAAGCAACTCCTACTTTCATAACAAAACTCATTCCTTTCTCATACTCATATAAGTTAAAAAAATTTTATTTTAAACTAAAATTCTCTCAAATTTGTCCTTTTATTTAGTAAAAAATTCTTTACTGTTATTATGAACAAATTTGAAAGGATTTAAACTGCAAATTTAAGTTTTAAATTTAAAGTTTGAAGTTTTGTTTTTAACTTTAAAGTCCAAACTTTGAATTTTAAATTTTAAATTTTAAATTTTGAAATGATAGCTATCTCTATTGGAAAACAGCACAAATTGCATTCCATATTCCAACAAAAACTTTTCCTATTACATCTACTATAGTTTTTATAGCAGTATTCGATTCGTAAAACTCTATAATCCAATTATGTGTTGGTGGAAAGAACCATAAAGCAGTGCAGATAAGTGCAATAATTAAAATGGTAATCAAAAAATCTCTATAATTTTTCCAGGTCCATTTATATTTTATTTTATACCCTAAACTTTTTAAATAATTTTCATAAGCTTCTTGATATTTTGCCTCATAAGTATTTTGTATATTTTTTTGTAATTGTTCTTCCATTTTTTTCTGTCTTTTTAGTTCTTCTTTCGTTTGACTCCTATTTTGTGCCATATTTTTTTGTGAAGTATTTTGTTGAAAATTTTCTGCCCCATACCAGTTGGTTGTTTGTTTTCTTTTTTCTAGCTCCTGCTGAATTTTTGCATTTTGTTCTTGTAATCTTTTTTGTGTTAAAGTTTCATCATATTCTTTTCGTTTTACTTCATCACTTAAAATAGCATAAGCTTCATTAATTTTTTTAATAGCTTCTTCTGCTTTTTGCTTTTTCTCTTCTGGTTGTAAGTCTGGATGATATTTTTTTGCTAATACTCTATAGGCTTTTTCAATTACTTCTTTTGAGGCATTTTCACTTACTTCTAATATTTCATATAGTGTTTTCATGGTTCCCCCATCTTATTTTACTTTCTTACTCTAGTATAACATTTTTTTAGATAAAATCATAGTATTTTTTTTATGTTTATGATATAATACCAAAAGTTTGATTATATTTCATAATTGGTATTTATATATAATATAACTATTTTAACTGTGAATAATTGTATCAATTTAAAAAATAAAGTGATAGGAGCTGGAAAACTTGAAAATTAACACAAGATGGAGAAGTATTAGCAGAAAATAAGGTTTTAATTTTATATCTTTTAAATAAACTAGACCAACCTATTACAAATGATGGGTTACTTAGATTAGTACTATCTGTTATAGATATGAACTATTTTTATTTTCAACAATTTTTGTTAGATTTATTAGAAATTAAATATATTATGTGCTTTGAAAAAGAAGGAAAACAAGTATATCAAATTACCCAAAAAGGGATTGAAACTTTAGAGTTAACCAATGATATTCTTCCAGGTATTATTAAATTAAAGGCAGATATGACTTTTGAAAATGAGTTAAAAGAAACAAAAGAGGAAGAATCCATTACTGCAGAATACACTCCAGAAAGCGAAAATCATTATACGGTTACTTGTAAAATTAATGAAAATAATAATTGTATTTTTCAAATTAGTGTTTTTGCAGGTTCACGCGAAGAAGCTAAAAAGATTGTAGATAATTGGAAAGAAAATGCGTACCGAATTTATCCACAGATTTTGAATGATTTGAATAATTAAAAAGAAGCAAAATTATTATACAAAATGTTTAATAATTTTGCTTTTTTATTTTAATTGTTACTTTTGAACTTATATATATTTTCAAGGAGTGTCCCAAATGGCTGAAAATCAGCCAAAAAGGAACGTCCCCAATGGTTGATTTAGTATTGTCTGCCCCAAATTACCATATGTTTTGCTTTCTTTCCGCAGCATACACATGTGTCTGAAATATGTTCTTCTTCAAATGGAATACATCTAGATTTTGCACCGGTAAGTTCTCTTATTTTATCTTCACAAGCTTCTTCTCCACACCACATTGCTTTAATAAAACCTTGGTTTTTCTGCAAGATTTTTAGCAAATTCATCCATATTGGTTGCTACAGAAGTCTTTTCTTCCATTCTTTTTTTACAATCTTCAAACATATTTTTTTGAATTTCTTCTAGTAATAATTCTAGTTTTTCTGGTAATTCTTCTAAGCTTACTTCTTGTTTTTCTAAGGTATCTCTTCTTGCTAAAGTGCAAACTCCGTTTTCTATATCTCTTGGTCCATTTCTATACGAACAGGAACTCCTCTCATCTCCCAATCATTGAATTTATATCCTGTAGAGTAATTATCTCTTAAATCTAATTTTACTCTAAAATCTTTTTGCAATAGACTATTATAAATTTCTTGTGCTTTTTTCGGTTACGCCTTCTTTATGTGCTGCAATTGGTACAATTACTATTTGAATTGGAGCAACTTTTGGTGGTAATTTTAACCCTCTATTATCTCCATGTGCCATAATTACTCCACCAATTAATCTGGTACTAATTCCCCATGAAGTTTGGTAAGCATATTCTTCTTTTCCTTCTCTATTTTGAAATTTAATTTCAAATGGTTTAGTAAATTTTTGTCCAAAGTAGTGGCTTGTTCCAGATTGCAAAGCTCTTCCGTCATGCATTAAGGTTTCTACTGTATAGGTATTTTCTGCTCCTGCAAATCTTTCACTTGCGGTTTTTTCTCCTTTTACTACTGGTATGGCAAGTAAGTCTTCAATTACTTTTTGGTAAATATCTAACATTTGAAGAGTTCTTTCTCTTGCTTCTTTTTCTGTTTCATGAATGGTATGTCCTTCTTGCCATAAAAATTCCCTAGAACGTAAAAATGGTCTAGTTTCTTTTTCCCAACGAAGTACATTACACCATTGATTATATACCATTGGTAAGTCTCTCCAAGAACTTAACCATTTAGAATAAAGGTTAGAAAACATGGTTTCTGAAGTCGGACGAATACATAGTCTTTCTTCTAATTCTTCTCCTCCACCTTGTGTAACCCAGGCTACCTCTGGTGCAAAACCTTCTACATGATCTTTTTCTTTTTGTAATAAATTTTCTGGAATTAATAAAGGTAAATAAATATTTTGTACTCCTGCTTTTTTAAATAAATCATCCGTATATTTTTGAATATTTTCCCATATAGCATAACCATATGGCTTAATAGCAATACAACCTTTCGTGTCCGTGTAATCTGCTAAATCTGCTTTTTTTACAATATCGGTATACCACTTTGCAAAGTCATCTTCTATATTGGTAATTTCTTTTACAAATTCTTTTTCTTTACTCATTTTCTTTTCCTTTCCTTTTTGGCTATTCTTTTTCTATTTTACTTTCATTTTAATTTTCTATTTTATTCTTATTTTTTATAGGGTTATTCCTTCTCGTTTTTTTCTTCCCTTTCGGGCATTGGAGCCTCTTGTTTTGCCTGTTCTTCTGATGTTTCTTGTATTTCTGGCTTTTCTTGTAATTCTTGTGCTACGTTTTCTGTATTAGCTTGTTCATTCTCCTCTGCATTTTTATCCTCTATAATTTCATCTATGACAATTTGTTGGTTTTCGTCTATTTTATATCTTGGAAGGTCTGGTAATTCATTTAAATTGCCAAATCCAAAGATTCTTAAAAATTCGGATGTTACTCCATAGGTACTAGGTCTTCCTGGTGCATCTAGTTTTCCTGTTTCTTCTATTAAATTATAGTCTAGTAATTTATAAATAGTACCATCTGAATTCACACCACGAATGGTTTCTATTTCTGCTCTAGTAATTTTAGGATTATAGGCAATAATGGCTAATGTTTCTATGCTGCTTGTGATAAATTTGGCTTATTTCTTTTATCTAGAATAGGATATAAATATTCATAATATTCTTGTTTTGTGCATAATTGATATCCTTCTCCTACATTTACAATTTGAAGTCCTCTATCTTCCTTATTATAATCTTGTTTCATGCTTTCTATAATAGTTATAATTTCTTCTGAGCTTGCTTCTAAAGCAGACATAAGTTCACTTATTTTTACTTCTCTGCCTGCAGCAAATAAAATAGATTCTATAATTCCTTTTGCTTTTTTGATTTCCATAGCTTATTTCCTTGTACCATATATTTAGGTTTTTTAGGCTACCAATAAACCTTTTTTCATATTTATTTTAATTTTGTTTTTTATTTTACTTTTATTTTTTATTTTTTATTTTACTTTTATTTTTATGTTTAACTTTTATCTTACATTATCTATTATCCCATCTATTTTACGCTATGTCAAGAAATATTGACATTGTTTTTTGCTTATGGTAAGATAAAAATAGTTTTTAAGATGAATGGGAGTGATTTCTATGGAGGAGGATAATAAGGCTTTAGATGATGAATTGACAAAAAAAAAATTAGAAGAAAATGAATTAGAGCAAAAAGAAATTGAAAATAAGGAAGAACCTAAAAAAATAGAAGTTGTAACAGGAGATGGAGAAGATTTAAATATTTCGCCTGTTTATGAGCATTTGGAGGTAGAAAAACCTAGACCTAAAGAAAATAGACAAATTATTATTCCGGAAGTAAAGGAAAATATAAATCGTAAACAAGAAAGCACAGAAGATTCCAAAGAGTAAACAGATAATATAAACTCCATAAATGAGCAGAAAATAAGCAAATCAATTTAATTTAATAAGTTTAATAAAGAGAGAAAAAAGAAGCTAATTAAATAGCTTCTTTATTTTCACTTACTTCTGATTCGGTTTCTTTTCTTCATTTCCATCTTGGTTTGCAATTTCTAAGCTAGATACAGATACTTCATAAGCTACTTTCTTTTCTACAGTTCCATCTTCATATTTTTTCTCGTATTCTCTAGATTGTACTCTACCTACAATTCTTACTTCTGTACCAACTGGTACATTTTCGCAAAATCTAGCATTTCTTCCCCATGCAATACATGGAATATAGTCAGATTTGTTATAAGCTCTGTTTACTGCTAATAAAATATCTGAAATTTCTCTTCCAAATGGTGTTTTACGATAAATTGGTTTTTTACAAATAAATCCGTCTAAAACTACTTCATTAGAAATTTGGTCTTTTCTAAATTCTACTTCTTCTTCTTGATTTTCTAAAAATTGAATATCTTTTACAAACACTGTTAAGATTAATCTGTTTTTTTCATGGTCATAACTGTTATAAGATCTAAATTGACCTTCTATTTCTAGTTTTGCTCCTACTGTAATATCTTGATTTGTTAATAATCTTTCTGAAATTGTTACTGGAATGTTGTCTGCGTTTCCACTTAAACGTGGCACACTTAAATTAAATATGTAAAATTTTTCTCCATAAATTTCATGACTAAATTTTTTCTCGCTTGTTACCTTTCCTACCAATTTTAAATGGTTATTATCATCATAATTTGTATTCACTTTTTTTCCTCCCTACCTTTGTTTCTTATTTAGTTTATTCATAGTAAGTATAATTTAGACTAATTCCTAGTCACATTTTATATTATACTATGTTTTTTTGGTTTTGTCTACATAAAATGTTAAATTTTTCTTTTATTTTTAAATTTTTTTGCTTTTTCTCAAGCTTTTTTCCTATTTTTTATTACTGATAAGTTTAGTTTAACAGAAATATTTTTGTATTTTTTCCTTTTTTATCGTATTATTTTTCTAGTTATTTCTATTTTTCATCTTGTTTCTCTATTTTTTTGTACCAACATTAATCATTTTCTAAGAGTAGTTTTAGACTAATGAATTCCATAAAAGCATAACTACTTATTTCTTGTTCTTCTTGTATTTCTATTTCTTGTGGTTCTATTATTTTTCCTTGTAAATTTTTAAAGCCCCTTTGTAAACATATTAACATTTTTTGTTCTTCTACACTAGAAGTTGTAATGGTTGCCTTTGAATTAAACCCATACGTAATTAAATGTAAATGCAAATTTCTAAAAGTTCCATATTTTCTACCATATCTGTATTGAAAATTAGATAATCTGCTTTTTCAATCATTGCCTTAAATTCTTGATGATTTTTTGTTATCTTTTTTCCAATTAAAATAATAGAAAATTTAATATTGATTAGGTTTTGAATAGAATTTTCTTTTAGAAAAAAGATTTGGTTTTCTGGTAATATGGTTGCTAATTTTTGTTTTAAATAAGGCTCATTACCAGTTTGTGTATAAATTCCTATCAAAGACATTTTTATAAACTCCTTTTACCTAAGTTTAGTATGAACAGCTTTTTTGGAGTTTATTCATAAAAATAACATTTATTGTAATTTTTTACTTTCATTTCTTGTATTTTTTCTTTCCATCTTGCCTATTTTTCTTCTAGTATAAATATTTATTGCATTCTCTGTGTTCCAGTGCTATCAATAATGTAATTATCATGATAGATAAGTTCTGATACAGGAACTACAGTATAGCCTGCTTGTTTGATATTTTTTAAAATCATGTCTAAACTGTCTGCCGTATGTTTCGTACCATTATGGCATAAAATAATAGAACCATTTTTTAATTTGCCATTTAGTCTGTTCCACATTTCTTCCCCTGTTAAGCCAGTATAGTCTAGTGTATCTAAATTCCACTGAATTGGTAAGTGGCTAACAGATTTTGCTGCCCTAATTACAGTATTGTTATATTCTCCATATGGCGCACGGTAAAGTACTGTTTTTTTGGTTGGTAATTGCCTCTATCTTTTGGGAACACTCTAGTATTTCTTTGCTATTTTCTTCACTACTTAAATTATTGACATGTGGATGGGTATTGGAATGGTTGCCAATTTCATGACCAGCATCTGCAATTTTTTTAACCGCTTTTGGATATTTATCTACCCAATCTCCTACAATAAAAAAAGTAATTTTAACTTGATTATCTTCTAATGTTTTTAAAATACTATCAATATCATCTGCATTCCAAGCACAATTCATAGTAAGGGCAACTTTGTTTTCTGCTGTATCTACACAATAAATAGGAAGTTCTCTATTTGTGCTTGCAGTAAGGACAGTATCATGATTATTTACCAATGCAAAAGCAAATAAAAATAAAATAACAACTGTGCAAAATGATACTAGATAGGAACATATTTTTTGCTTATTAAATACAATAAACATATATTTTGCCTCCTAATGGTAAAATATATGTTTATTTTTTTGAAATTATGATTACTTCTAGTTAATTTTAATAACTTCTTTTTTAACTATTACTATTATCTAATATCTCTTCTAAATCTTTTTTCAGCTGTACGATATCATTTGTTACTATGACATATATTCTTTATTTTTCATATACAACAACTCCTGTTTCTTTTATTTCCTTGTCAATTGATGAATCTTCTATTATTTCATATTTTTCAAATCCATCGATATTTTTTTTCAATTTTTCTTCTATTTGGCATATTAATTTTAATAGTGCAAATCCTTTTAACTCTGAATTTGTATCTATTATTAAATCTACATCACTTTCTTTTGTTGCTTCATGTTTTGCATAAGAACCAAATAGTATTACTTGATATACAGGTTTATCTTTCAAAAATTCTTTCAATATTTTTTTTATTTCATCAATTGTATATATTTTTTCACTCATAATATCACTCCTCGTATTTTTTCTTATTTTATCATATTTTTTTATAATTTCATATATCTTTTAATCTTTTTTATTGAAAATAAAGTTTGGTTTGTGTATATATTCATCCATTTACACAAATAATTCTGTTTCTTCTTTTACTAACTTTGCTTCAATATTTTCTCCCAGTAAAATGCTTGCTACTTCATTAAATTTATGTTCTGTTTCTGTTAAATAAACTTGTAATGAAGTTTGATTAGTTTGTGATAACATATCTTGTTTTCTTAGCATTTCTTCTATTTCTTGTGCCACATGTGTTCCAATATTAATTACCTCAACTTTTTTTCCTAATTGTTTTTGAATTATTTCTTTTAATAATGGATAATGGGTACAACCCAAAATTAGTGCTTCTCTATTTTTAAATGGTTTTATGTATTCTTTTACTGCCAATTTTGCTATTTTATTTGCATACCATCCTTCTTCTACCATTGGTGCTAATAATGGACAAGCAACACTTTGTAAGTCAAGTTCTGGAATCTTTTTAGACAATTCTCGTTCCCATCCTTTACTACGAATGGTTCCTGCTGTTGCCATTACTCCAATTTTCTTTTTATTGGTTTTATATATGTAATCTACTGTTGGCTTAATTACTCCTATAATAGGAATGGAATATAAATTTTGTACTTCTTCTAAAGCTTGACTAGTTGCAGTTCCACAAGCAATTACTATCATTTTTACATTTTGCTTTTTTAAAAATTCCATTGCGTTTTTCGTTAGCTCTATAATGGTTTGTTTTGATTTACTTCCATAAGGGAAACGTTTGGTATCTCCTAAGTACACAAAATTTTCTTGTGGCATTCTTTTTCTTAATTCTTTTAAAACTGTCATGCCACCTACTCCTGAGTCAAATACTCCTATTGGTCTATTATCCATTTTCTTTCAATTTCCTTTTCTTTTTATTTTTTAGTTTCATGTATCTTGCTGACTTTATTTACATTTATTCTTATCTTTTGCTCATTATTCTTTATTTGCTCTATTATTATACTTCACTTATTGGAAATTTACCAGAGTTTTTATTTTTTTATGTTCAAACTATATATATTACAAAAGTGCAGACCGCGTAAGCGACCAAACGGAGTGGCTTTTGCCACGTAGTGCGAATTGGAGCAATTTTCATACTAGTATGCGCAGAAAATCGCAGATTTTCTTGTGCATGTAGGAAATTGCGACACCAAGGTCAAACGTTGTAATATATATAGTTTGAACTACAATTGATAATAACTCAAGTCACAATTTGTCGAATTTTGCATACAATATATTATAATAAATAGAAAGGAATGATAGAAGAATGGAATACGAAAAATGTGTATGCCCAGTTTTAGATGTAGACGGCATTATGGCTACAGGAAAACAATTTGATTTAAACATTACTTTACCAGAAGATAACAGATCTGTTATTTATGGAGTAATTAAAGATTGCTATGGAGATCCTGTTGCAGATGCAGTTGTTAAATTAGTAGAGGTTGTTTGCGAATGTGGAGAAGAGGAAAGAAGACCTGTTTCTCATACCTTTACAGATAAGGAAGGCGAGTTCGTTTTTGGACCTTTATGTGCTAACCGTTTATATGAAATTGATGTATGGGTTGATAGAGTAAAACATTGCAAAGTATGTACTACTTGTAAACGTGAAGGCAAATGCTTAAAGGGTATTGAACTTGATTGCCCTCCATGTGAAAAAACATGTGATGATAAACACTGCAATAAACCATGTGATGATAAGCATTGTGACAAACACTGTGAAAGACCTTGTGATGATAAGCATTGTGAAAAGCCTTGTGACGACAAACATTGCGATAGACCTTGCAGATAAGCTATTTAATTTTTCTAAAATAGAAAGAAATATTAAAAGCAATAAGAGGGTTCCTATTTCAGGACACCCTCTTGTTTATTGTTTTATACGATATGTTAAAAAACTACATAATACCCATACGTTTTGCAAATTGTTTACCTTTTTTCATCATCTTCTTTTTATTTTGTCCCATAGTTTCTGCATATACCATTGCTACACCTGCTGTTACAATTCCTCCAATAAGCATACCTTTAATAAATTTCATAGTTCATAAGCCTCCTTTTTAATTTTTAATTTTACTTTCTAGTCTTACTTTTTAGTAGTGTTTTTAGTATATGTTGTAATTTACTACACCACTGTATTTTATTTATTATTGTTATTATGTCTTATTTTTTCTTTAATATACATTTTGTACCAGGAATATATTTCATATATGGCAATTCCTAGTAAAAAAGTGCCAAATAGTTTTCTTAAAATACCTACTTCCATATGGCTACTAATGTTAGCACTAATGCCTGCTCCAATTACACCTGAAATTACAATAGGCATCGCTTGTTTCCAAAGGATATTTTTATTTTTGATTCCAACAATAATTGCAGCAATCGCAGTTGGAATAAAAAATACTAAATTCGTAGCTTGTGCAATGTGTTGATCTAAATTCATAAAAAGAGAAAGGAGAAGAATTAAAATAGTTCCTCCTCCCATTCCTATTCCGACTAACAATTCCTGAAATAAAACCTATTAGTATCTCCAACATTTTTTTCTTCATTCCTTTTTGGCTCAAAATGAATTTTATCTTTTATATTTTCCTTGCAGAAATATATGCATTCTACATATTTATATTTTCTTATTACAAAGGTATAAATTATGTTATTGCTTTATGGCAAAAACATATGAACTCCAGCATAAATTAGAAATCCAGCAAAAATAATTTTTAAATATTTATCTGGTACTTTATTTAAAAGTTTTGCTCCTAACAATCCTCCGAATAATTCCACCTAATGCACATAGTATTCCAATTTTCCAATAAATATAGTTACTTCTTCCATAAAAAAATGCAGTAACTACTACCATTGGCAAAATGCAAAAAATAGAGGTTGCTCTTGCTTGTTTTGGCTCCATTTTTAAAGTATATAAAAAAGCAGGCACCAAAATAAGTCCTCCACCTGCCGTAAAAAGTCCGCTAATCACACCTGCTATAAGACCTACTAATATTTTTTTTACCATTTTTTCCTCATTTTTATTTTTTATTAGTATGTCTGTTTTTCTTTGAATTATACACTTTCTACTTTCATTTCCATATTTTCACTTTTTGTTAAAATTTTTATTTACTTTCATTTCCAATGTTTTCACTTTTTTATTAAAACTTTATTCTGGATTTACATTTTTTGTCTAATTCGTGCCATTTCGTTTTCAGCAAGTTCTGTTAAAATTGAATCGCATTTTAACATTTGTGCAATAATATGATTTCTTAATTCTTCTTCTTGAATGCGATCTGTAGCATCTAAAAATCTTTGTAATTGACTTAAGTATCTTTTATTCTTTTCTTTCCAATTTCTTTTTTCCCCTTTTTTAGATATATTTTCTTTTGTGAAAAATCTGTAAAAATTCATTTAATACGCCTCTTTTCTTCTATTACCTTTATATGTATTTTTATTACTTCTGTCGTTATGTTTGTTCTATGATATGTAATTTTAATACATCTCATGGTAAAATACAAGCACAAGACAAAATCCGACAAAATTTACCAAAAATTCTTAATAGAAAGGTTGTAATACATGATTAAAATAAAATTATCTGATTTACTTGGCAAACATAAGATGACACAAAAAGCTTTATCAAACCTTACCAAAATTCGACCTGCTACCATTTCTAAAATGTATTATGAGGAGACTAAAAGAGTAGATATTGACCAATTAAACCGAATTTGCCATGCGTTTAATTGTGAAATATCTGATCTTTTAGAATACATTCCAGATTCTAAAGAAAAAGATGTAGAAAAAAGTAATTCTAAAGAAAAGTAGCTTTTATTTTAAAAATTAACTAATAAGTTTTATTTATTATATCAAAAGACACTAGAAAAATCTAGTGTCTTTTGATATTTTCTTTACTTTTTGTGTAAAAATATTTTATACTTATAGAAAATGCTATCATTTTTATAGTAATAAAGCTAAAAATAGACTTTTTAAACAAAATTAAAAATTTTACAGACTATATTTAAAACAATTTTATCTAATTTTGCACAATCTCTTTCAAACTTTGTACTAGATAATTCACATCCTCCATTGTATTATCTTTTCCAAAAGTTATTCTTAAGGTTCCATTTGCCAAATTAGAAGGTAAACCAATTGCAGTTAACACATGGGAAGGCTCTAAACTTCCTGTACTACAGGCAGAACCTGCAGAAGCACAAATTCCTTTTTCATCTAAAGAAAATAGCAATTTTTGTGCATCATTATTTGGAAAAGAAAAATTTGCATTTCCTGGTAAACGCTTTGTTCTATCTCCATTGAGTTTAGCATTTGGTATTACTTTTTCTACTTGTGTAATATAAGTATCTCTTAATGTGATTAGCTTTTGATTATATTCTTCAAATTGCTGGTAAATACTTTCAATAGCCTTTCCTAAGCCTACAATTTCTGCCACATTTTCTGTTCCTGCTCTCTTATTATTTTCTTGATGACCACCATCTTGTATTTTTTCAAATTCAATTTCCTCTTTTACATATAAAACTCCTACACCTTTTGGTGCATAAAATTTGTGACCAGACATAGATAAAGCATCTATTTGCATTTGTTCCACATTTATTTTTACATTTCCTATTGCTTGCACTGCATCTGTGTGAAAAATAATATGGTGTTTCCTAGCAATTTTTGCTATACTTTCAATTGGCTGAATAGTACCTATTTCATTATTAGCAAACATAATAGAAATTAAAATAGTAGTTGGACGTATTGCATTATTTAGTTGCTCTAAATCTATAATACCATTTTTATCTACATTTAAATAAGTTACTTCAAATCCCTGTTTTTCTAAAACTTGGCAAGTATGTAATACTGCAGGATGTTCAATTTTACTAGTAATAATATGATTTCCTTTTTGCTTATTTGCATAGGCAATTCCCTTAATGGCTAAGTTATCACTTTCACTTCCACAAGAAGTAAAATAGATTTCTTTTGGCTTTGCGCCAATGGCATTTGCTACTCTTCTTCTTGCTTGTTCCATAGCTTTTTTAGCTTGTCTTCCGATACTATACATAGAAGAAGCATTACCATATTGCAAAGTAAAAAAGGGAAGCATTTCTTCAAAAACTTCTCTACTTACTGGTGTGGTAGCTGCATGGTCAAAATAATATATTTTCATTTTATCACTCCTAAATTTCTATTGATTCTTTTTTCTATTATATGCTATCATCTTTTAGTTTATTTCTTATATTTCTTATAATGTTATTATGCTTTACTTTAGCTTTATTTATACAGATAAAACTTATGCACATGTAGAATTATTTACTGTAACAACCTAATTCTTATGTGTAAAAAAACTATCAATACACCTATAAGTCTATTGATAGTTTCAAAATATGTCATTTACGTTGCTCATCTTAAAAGTAAGAAAGAATTCTATACCTTTTTCTTTTACAATTCTATTAAGATTCCTTGTTTTTTTCACTCCACCTATTCACTCTAATATTTTGGTATGCTTGTAAAACTTCTGAATATTTACGATACTCATCTTCCCAAACAATAGAAGGAATTTTGTCATATGCTTTAAAAACTTTTTCTGCTTCTGATAGAAATATAATTTGTTCTTGTGGACTCATTAGGTTATATCTTTTTGAAAATTTATATAATTTATCTAACATTTCATTTGCTTGAATAAATCCAATAAAATCTTTAATTTTAATACCTGCCATTCTAATTTGGAAAATAGCGGTTCCTATTAATATTGCAATTGTAAATAGTAGTAGATAAATCATTCCCATAAAATCCATTTATTTTTTCTCCTGTGACTTCATTTTTTCTTCATTATAACATTGTTGTTGTTTTTGTGCAAGAAAATTTTTATGCAATAAATTGTAGTTTTTTCTATTTCAGAAATCCATTTTACAAATTGCTTTTAACTTTTCAATTGACGAAATGAGTAATAATTGGTAAATAATTGCCCCACTCCATTTGAAATAAGATATAAAATATGATATAATGTAAATATATATTATTATATAGGAGGGTTCAACATGGTAATGACAATTTTAAGTATAGCATCAGCACTCATCCTTTTCTTGGAAGCTTTAAGCCTGTTAATTTTTTTCTTCGTATTGGCCCCAAGCAAGTTTTTTGGATGTAAACGGACTCAGATTATTGTAGGAAAGTTTAATAAGCCTCTAGGAATCATATTTATCTCCGGAACACTTTTCTCTTTATTAGGAGTCCACAATTTCATTCAAATATTAGTGCATTGAATACTTCCTAAAAGTTGGCATCAAATTCGATGCCAACTTTTTTATAATCTTTTCATATTTTTCTACATTGCTTATAAAATTATGGTATAATAAAATTTAGTTGCAACAAGAAATGTAAAAATAAATATAAGAAGAAATAAATATAATATAAATATTATTATAAATATAAAAAAATAAAACAATAAAAAATAAAACAATAAAAAAATATAATCTAAATGGAGATACTAATTATAAATCTCTATGTAAAAAGATAGGAATGAAAACATATGGATCGTTTTGAACAAACAAAAAAAGCAGGATTATTTGGTATTTTAGGCAATTTATTTTTGCTAATTATAAAGGGGGTTGCTCGGCTTTTTCTTTCATAGCCAAGCTATGATTGCTGATGCTGCCAATAGTGCAAGTGATATTTTTGCTTCTTTAATGACTTTTATTGGTAATAAAATTGCCAGTGAACCGAAAGACCATTCTCATAATTTTGGACATGGAAAAGCAGAGTATATTTTTTCTATGTTTATTGCTATTTCTATGGTTGTGGTTGCTTTTAAACTACTTTATGATTCTCTTCAAAGTCTACTTGTAGGAAGCCAATTAGTTTTTTCTTGGTTTTTAGTATTAGTTTGTATTCTTACTATTATTGTAAAGCTAACTCTTTTTCTTTATACTCGTAAACTTTCTAAAAAATATACTAATATCTTGTTAGAAGCAAATCAAAAAGACCATAGAAATGATTGCATTGTAACTACCTTTACTTTAATTTCTGTTTTATTAACATTAGCTAATATTTACTGGTTTGATGGAGTAGTTGGTATTGGAATTTCTATTTGGATTTGTATTACTGGCGTTAAGATTTTTATAGAGAGCTATAATGTGTTAATGGATATTTCTCTAGACGATAAAACAGAAGAACTTATTTTAGATATAGCACACCATTATAAAGAAATAAAAAAAGTGGATGAAATCTCATCCACTCCTGTCGGTTATCAATATGTAGTAGTTCTTACCATTTACGTAGATGGTAATATGACTACTTTTGAAAGTCATAAATTAGCAGATAATTTAGAAAAAGATGTGACCAAATTAGATAAAATTTATAAAGCTATAGTCCATGTAAATCCAATTTAGTTTTTAACTAATATACATTAAGTCTTATGAAACCTTAGAATTGTCTTTTAAGATTTTTAAGGCCTTGCGTGGGCGACCATTGTGACAGCTGTTCGAGGAATTTATTCCGAGTTACAGCTGTCCAAAAGGGGAAAGGTTTTAAAAATCGAAAAAGACAATTCTAAGGTTTTTATTGTTTACTATTACGAAATAATTATTTCATTATTTTCTACTTTTGCTACTGCTTTTTGATGCGGTTTCATTTTACCATCTAAAATAGCTTCTGCAATTTTATCTTCTAATAAGTTTTGTATTGCTCTTTTTAAAGGTCTTGCTCCATAGTTAACATCAATTCCTTTTTTAGCAATTAGCTCTTTTACGCTATCATCAATGGTTAATTCCATATTTTGTTCTTGTAAACGTTTTGTTACTTGAGATAGCATAATATCAATAATTTGTTTAATATCCTCTTCGTTTAGTTTATGGAATACAATAATTTCGTCAATACGGTTAATAAATTCTGGTCTAAATTCTTTTTTAAGTTCTCCCATAACGTCTTTTTTGATAGCCTCATATTCTTTTTGTGTCTCTTCTTTTTGATTATTCGCAATGGTAAAACCTAAAGTATTTTTATCTGTAATTAACCTAGCACCAATGTTAGATGTCATAATAACAACTGTATTTTTAAAGTTAACCATTCTTCCTTGGCTATCCGTTAAACGTCCATCATCTAGAATTTGTAGTAACATGTTCATAACATCTGGATGTGCTTTTTCTATTTCATCAAATAGAATAACAGAATATGGTTTTCTTCTAATTTTTTCGGTTAATTGACCACCTTCGTCAAAACCAACATATCCTGGAGGTGAACCAATTAATTTTGCAACAGAGTGTGGTTCCATATATTCAGACATATCTATACGAATCATAGCATTTTCGTTGCCAAATAGGCTTTCTGCTAAAGCTTTAGAAAGTTCTGTTTTACCAACACCTGTTGGTCCTAGAAATAGGAAAGAACCAATTGGACGGTTAGGATCTTTTAAACCTACTCTTCCTCTTCTAATTGCTTTTGCAACTGCTTCTACCGCTTCGTTTTGTCCAATTACTCTTTTATGCAAAGTTTCTTCTAGATTTTTTAATTTTTCGTTTTCACTTTGGGTTAGTTTTTGAACAGGTACACCAGTCCAACTAGAAACAACTTCTGCAATATCTTCTTCGGTTAAAGTAGTAATACTTTTTGTATTTTTACTTTCCCATTTTTCTTTTTCTTTGCCCAATTTTTCTTTAGCTGCTTTTTCTTTATCACGAATAGAAGCTGCTTTTTCAAAGTCTTGGGAACGGATTGCATCTTCTTTTTCTTTATCTAGTTGTGCTATTTTGTCGCTTAATTTTTTCAAAGAATCTGGTTCTGTATAAGTTCTCATTTTTACCTTTGATGCTGCTTCATCAATTAAGTCTATTGCTTTATCTGGTAAAAATCTATCATTAATATATCTTGTAGATAATTCAACAGAAGCTTTTATTGCTTCATCTGTAATTTTTACATTATGATGTGCTTCATATTTATCTCTAATACCTTTTAGAATTTCTACAGTTTCTTCTTGGCTTGGTTCGCCAACAGTTACTGGGCTAAAACGTCTTTCTAATGCACTATCTTTTTCAATATATTTACGATATTCATTTAAAGTAGTTGCACCAATTACTTGAACTTCACCTCTTGCCAATAATGGTTTTAGAATATTAGCTGCATCTACAGCCCCTTCTGCAGAACCTGCACCTACAATGGTATGAACCTCATCAATAAATAAAATAACATCTCCTGCTTTTTTTACTTCTTCTAAGCATTTTTTGATTCTTTCTTCAAAGTCTCCACGGTATTTAGCTCCTGCTACCATACTAGCAATATCAAGACTTACCACTCTTTTATTTTTAAGCATTTGTGGAACATCTTCTGCTACAATTTTTTCTGCCAAGCCTTCTACTACTGCGGTTTTACCAACACCAGGTTCACCAATTAAACAAGGATTGTTTTTAGTTCTTCTAGATAAAATTTCAATTACCCTTTCAATTTCTTTTTTTCTACCAATAACAGGGTCTAGCTTTCCTTCTCTAGCACATTTGGTTAAATCTCCTCCAAATTGGTTTAAAGTAGGAGTTTGGTTATAGCTTCCCCTTCCTTTAGAATTATTTGATTTTTCAGGTCCGTTTGCACTTTCTTCTTCATTTACTACCTTTAAAATTTCATTATATAACTTTTGTGGATTTACATTTAAATCCATCATAATACGAACAGCGACACTATCTCCTTCACGCATAATACCAATTAAAAGATGTTCTGTTCCAATAAACTCAGAACCTAATTTCCTTGCTTCTATAAAAGCATTTTCAATTACTCTTTTACTTCTTGGAGTAAAACCAATGGTAGTTTCATCCTCTATTGGATCACCTCTTCCAATTAGCACTTCAATTGCTTCTGCCACTTTTTCACTGGTTACTTCTTGTAAATTTAGTACTTGGCTTGCCACACCACTACCTTCTTTTACTAAACCATATAAAATATGTTCTGTACCTATATAATTATGTCCAAATTCAGCTGCTAACTCAGCTGCTAATTCTAGTGCCTTTTCAGCACGATTTGTAAATTTATATGTCATCATTTTCTCCTTTCTGGGGACGGTTCTCACTGACCCCAAATGGGGTCACTTGGGACACTTCATGTTGTTGCGTCCTCTTTCTATTTTCTTCTATTTTCTTCTATTTTCTTCTATTTTCTTTTATTTTACTTATTCTTTCATAATCTGCTTAATTACTTCTGGTCTTTTAATTTCTCTTTCGTAACCATCTAATGGTTTACCTACATATTTTTGCAAATTTGCAGGTTGATTATATAAATATAGCTTTGAGACCTTACTATCTGTTAATTCTTTAATAATACCTAAATCTGTTCCTAATTTTACATAGGATAGAAGTTTTTTACATTCATCAGAAGAAAGTTTGGTTGCATAGGCAAGAGTTCCATAAGCACGGTAAACTCTATCTTCTAGGTCTATAGAATTTTTAGCCAAATATTTTCTTGCCATTCTTTCTTGTTCGATTACCTTTTCAGTAATTAAATTTAAGTTTTTAATAATATCATTTTCTGTAAGCCCTAGTGTTTGATTGTTAGAAATTTGATAAATATCGCCTTGACTTTGTGTTCCTTCTCCATAAATTCCACGAATGTTCATTCCAAAACCATTTACCACATTTAAAATTTTAGTAATATTACCAGTCATAGTTAATGCAGGTAAATGAACCATAACAGATGCTCTCATGGCAGTACCAACATTGGTAGGGCATGCCGTTAAGTAACCATATTTTGAATGATAAGCATAATGTAAACAATTATCTAACTTTTCATCTATTTCAATGGCTAAATTCTTTAAGTTTTCTAAATCTAATCCTGAACAGAAAACTTGCATACGAATATGGTCTTCTTCATTAATCATCATACAAATATTTTCTTCATCATTAATAATGATTGCTCCATTTTTTGACTTATCTGCTGCAAACTCTGGGCTAATGACATGCTTTTCTACTAAGCTTACTTTTGTAATATCGTCCAAATCTTCCAAACGAATAAATTTTAAGCCATATCCTAAACTTGGTGTAACTTCTTTCATTTTTTCTAATACTTCTTCTGCTTGTTCCTTTGAGAATTTTGTAGGAAATGGAATTTCATCTAAATTTCTAGCAAGCCTAACTCTAGAGCTTATGACTACATCAGAATCTTTTCCATTTTGTAAATACCAATTTAACATATTTTTCCTCCTCAATTTTTTAAAGATTTTCTTTTAAAATCTCGTTTCTTTTCTCCTATTTAGGACGAAAAAAATTTTTATATTTTCATTTTTCTTGTTTATTTTTTTATTCTTATAGTTTATTCTTATTTTTGATTGTACTTTTTAATTTCATCTCTTATTTTTGCAGCATCTTCATAACGTTCTTCTTTGATTGCTTGTTTTAAATCTGCATTTAGTTTTTCTATTTTTTCTTGATTTTCATTTTTTGCATTTTCTTTCTTAGTTTCTGCTTTACTTTTTGAGGCAACACCTTTTACTTCTTTTTGATTTAATTTTTCTATATCTTCTGCTACTGATTTTTTCTCTTGGCTAGATAATCTACTTTTTCTGCCCACATGCATAGAAGAACCATGAATATTTTTAAAAACAGAATCTAAGGTATCTGCAAAAATATCATAACAATGGCTACATCCAAATTTTCCTGTATCCACAAATTCATCATAAGTCATTCCGCAGTTATCACATTGTAAGCTTCCTGTTTTCGTAAAGCTTGGCAAAAATTGTGTATCCATAGCATCATTTAAGAAATCTCCTAAAAAGCTAGAAAAGTTAATTGGCATATTAAAATCTAAGCTTTCTAAACCTAAACTTTTTGCACATTTATCGCAAAGTGCCATTTCTTTTTTTACTCCATTAATAATTTGAGTATAACGAAAATTTACCTCATTTTTTCCACAATTTTGACATAACATAAATATCAAACCTCCCTATTTTGATTTTATTATATGACTTTTTCTTTTTTATTGCTAAATTCATTTTGATGTTTCATCTCTTTTGTATGTTTAATCTTCCACTAAATTAATGAGCATATTTTTAAAAATATTTGCTCTCACATTATCTCTTATCTCTGGTGAAATGGTTAACACATTATCACTAGTTGCTACTTTTAAAAGCTTTGCCTCTGTTTTAGATACAATACCTTCTGATAGAAAATTACTAATAAAAATGTCTACTTCTTGTGATGTAATTTTATTTCCAACACTACTAATTGCATGCATTAAATAATTGCTTTTGGTAATATTAATTTTTTTAATTTTAATATGACCTCCTCCTCCTCTTTTGCTTTCTACATAGTAGCCTTGTGATGGATTAAATCTGGTGGAGATAACATAATTAATTTGAGATGGTACACAATTAAAATGCTGTGCTAAATCATTTCTTTGAATTTCTATAAAATCATCATCTTCTGAAAACATATCTTTGATGAATTCTTCTATCATATCAGATATTCTCATTTCATCACTTCCTATCTTTATTAATAAATCATTATTTTAAGTTATGTTCTTTTATTTGTATTTTTATTATTGTTTTGTCTTTGACTTTCTTTGACCTATAATAGATATTATACTCCTCTTAAACAAAATGTCAATACTTTTATGTGAATTTTGTGTGAATTTATAGAAATTGCATTTAACTCTTCACTTAACGGAATTCATAGAAATTTACTTATTTTCTATATTTTCCATTTCCTTTGCCTTAGACTTTTGTTTTTCTAAACTAAGCCAAGCAAAATAAGAAGAAACAAATTCTCCATATTTTGTAACATCTTCATATTCTTCCATATGTCCTATTTCTTCTTTCATTTTTCTTGTTTGAGATTTAGTATTATTCTCTATTTCTATGTTTTTATCATATACAGAATTATGTTTACTAGCTACTTTATCTTTTTTATTCATAAAAAATACACACTCCTACTCTTTTTTATAGTTATGTGCATTTTCGCTTAATTTATACAATTTATTCTTATAATCTTATTTCTATCGCTCTGTTGGTCCAACATTTTATGTTTATTTTTATTATTAAATTTCCTTATTAGTAACTATCTATTAATTGAAAAATAAAATAAATTCATTTAAAGTTTATTTTTAATAAAGAATATATTTTTCTATTACTTTAGCCACTCCATCTTCATTATTAGAATCTGTCACAATTTTTGCCATTTTCTGAATATATGGTGCACTGTTTCCCATAGCTACTCCCAAACCTGCATTTTCTAGCATCGTTTTATCATTCATATTGTCTCCTATTGCTATTACTTCTTCTGGCTTAATTCCTAATTTTTCAATTAAAAAGCAAATGGCTGACCATTTATCTACATTTTGACTTGTTACTTCTGTGTAATAGTATTCCATAGAATATTCCTCTGTTCCTGCTTTTATTAACTTTCTAGACATATGTCCTACATCTAATACATCTATTCCTTTTACTTTTTTTAGTTTTTTCAGCATACTACCAAAAATAATATTGTTATTATCACAAATTGTTATTTTAATATAGTCCTCTTTTTGACTATTTTCTACATAATGATAAATATCTTGTACAAGATGAATATTGGTTTTTTTATTATCTGGCTTATTTGCATTTTCTTGATGATAAAAAAGAACATTGTAGTTTAAACTTTTTGTAATAATGCTATCTGTTGTGTAAATACTGTAATAAAAACTATTTTCTTCACAAATTTGAATTAATTGTAATACTTTGTTTTTCGATAAAAATTTATCATAAATTAATTCATCTTCTTTTAATTTATAAATAGTAGAACCATTCCCACAAATAATGTACTCATCTGCTCCTGTTTCTAGGGCGAAATTACGAACAGACATAGCACCTCTACCTGATGTTAGAACAATTTTCGTTCCTTTTTCTAATGCTTTTTGGATGGCTATTTTATTATTTTCAGATATATTGCCATAAGAATTTAATAATGTTCCGTCTAAGTCAATTGCTACAAATTTATACATAAATTTCTCCTTTGCTAAGTATAGAGTCAAATTTTTCATTTGACTCTATTTTTGTTGTCTTTTGCCGTATACGTTTATAAAATGAATGTTACAAACAAAAGGCAAAAACACTTTTTTATTTTAATTTATAATGTTCATTATTCTAATTTTGTGCCACATTCACTACAAAATTTATCATTTGGTTCATTATTAGCACCACATTTTGGACATTTTTTCTGTTCTAAAACTGGTTTAGCTTTTCCACAGTTACTGCAGAATTTTCCGTCATTTGTTGCTCCACATTCACATTTCCATTCTCCTGTTGCTAAAGGAGCTTCTTCTTGTTTCATGCCAATATCTTTTATACCATTTGGCTGAGCTTCCTTTGTTTGTGCAACATTTTGTTGTTCATTATTTTTGCTTAAATCCATTTGGCTACCTTGTGTATTTTGCCAAGGAGTATTTGCTACTCCTCCCATCATACCATTGGTTGCCATATTCATCATGCCAATTCCCATAAATCCATTCATAGAACCACTTTTATTAGCTGCTGCACTTTGAATAGCTTCTGCATAAGCATCCACCAATCTTCCTTGTTGAATATGAGCATTTGAACTTAATTCATAATCATCTATTTTCTTTTCTGATTCTTCATCTAAGGTTACAGATTCTACTGCAAATCCTAAAATTGAAATTCCTCTTTTTTTCACAGGTTCGTCAAATACCATTTCATCCATCATTTTTCTAATTTCATCTGTTTGGCTTGGCATTTCTAATACTGGTACTTTATGTCTTTCTGAACCTAATTCATTTACTAAATTTTGAAACACAGCTATTACTTCTGCTCTAATTTGTTCTATTAATTTTGCTTTTGGATAAACATCTGCAGTTCCTGCCAATTCTTGCATGAACAAAGCAGGATTTGTAATTTTAAAAGTATATTTTCCAAAACATTTAATTTCTACTCTCATTGGTGAAAGAGTATTAGTCATTTGGTTTGGAATTGGATGTGACCAGTCTTGAAATGGAATTGGTGCTGGTGTGCCAAATTTATTATCAATAATTTCTTTTATATTAAAGAAAAATACAGCTTGTTGTTTTGCACTAGCTCCATTGTATGTAAATCTTTCCCACATTTCCTTAAATGTTTTTCCAAAATCTCCTGCAAAGAATGATGGTGATGAAGAAGAATCAAATGTATAAAGTCCTTCTTCTGCAGTTGCGTCAATTACTCTACCATTATCGAAAATAATGGCACATTGACCTGGTGCTACAATAATGGTACTTTTGTTAGTAATTACTCCATTTTCTGTTGTTACTTTTTTCATTAAAGTATCATTATTTAAATCATCACAACGGATAACCTCCTTCCATTGATCTGCAAATGTACTTTTAATTGCTCCTCCTGCAGCCTTAATTAATCCCATAATTTCCTCTCTTTCTATAAATGAAATAATCCTTGACATCTCATTTACTTTTTATTTTATTATTTAATTTTTTCTATTTTCATATTTTCGTTTTGCATTTTCTATTTTAAATTTTATTATTTATTACATTTTTTTGCCATCCTATAGTCTTACATTTTCTCTTTCTAAATTAGAAAGTACCCAATTGTATTCTCCTGTTGTAATAACACTACCACAATATTCACATTTTCCAGATGAAGTAATTTTAGTAGGTGCACCACAATTTGGACAATTGGTTGTATTTACCTCTGTTGTACCAGCTTGTGTTTTTACTCCTTGTTTTCTAATAAATGTTAGCAAATACGTATTTACTTTGTCTAGTCCTTTTTCGCCTTTTAGCACTTGTTTAGTAGTAGCATCTATAATGTAGTCTTCCATTCTAGAATTTAGTCTAACAACTAAAATTTCTTTGTCTCCTTCTACTCTATAATTGTACAAATTAGCATAATTTACACAAATTCTATCCATTACATTAATCTGGTTATTATCTATATATCCCTGTAACTGATTTTTATGTTGCTCAAATAAACTTTCTGTTTCAAAGGTTCTTATTGTTTCCCAATCTCTATTAGTCCATGCTTGCTGTAATTTTATAAATAAATTTTTGCTCCATGCAACAAATTCTTCCTTATTAAAGTTTGGATCTGTTTGTTGTATTTTGTTTTCTATTTGCCTTTCTCTTGCTTCTCGTTGCTGTTTATCTTGCATTCTGTAACTTTCTATTTTTCTATTATGGATATAATTATATGGATGATTATTTTTACGATTTTTTGAAACAATAATATAAACCACGATTGCTATTATAAATATCACAAGTCCTGGACCGGAAAAGATAAAGAACCCTCCCGAACCAGAGGAACTAGAAGATGAATAATCATCATCCCATGAACTACTACTCCAAGAACTTCCACTATCCCATGAACTTCCGCTGTCCCATGAACTTCCGCTGTCCCAAGAACTTCCTCCGCTATAGTCTTCAAAACTTCCTACATCTGCAAAAACCTGTGTAGAAAATAAACAAAAGCATAAAATAACAAGAATTAAAAATTTTTTTAATTTTTTCATAAGTATCCCCTTTTACCAATATTTTAAGAATAAATAATGTATGTTTCTTATAATTCTGTACTTGATTTTTATAAATCATTTTCATAATACTATAAAATTGTAAATTTACATTTCTATTTGCTTTATTTCTTTTACAAAAATATTATATTATTTTTTGTAGAAAAATGTCAATGGATTTTTTTACAAAAGCAAACAATAAAAGAAAGAAGTTACTTTTTAATTGACCATAATAAAAAAATAGAATTCACAATATTTTTTTATATAATAAATGCTAATATTTGCCAGTTTAAAAAAAGAATAACTGCACATCATATATACTGAAAAAGCAATTAAGTTTTTTCTAAAAAAATTTTTTTGAATAAGTCACATTCTAGGAGGTGAAAATTATGGCAAACTCAAACAGCAACAAATCTGTAGTTCCAGAAGCTAAAGAAGCTCTTAACAAATTCAAATATGAAGTAGCTAGCGAAGTTGGTGTTAACTTAAAACAAGGATATAATGGAGATTTATCTTCAAGAGACGCTGGTAAAATCGGTGGTCAAATGGTTAAAAAATTAATCCAACAAGCTGAAAGCCAAATGAGATAGTTATTTTAGAATAAATAATTATGATTACGTAAGGTTGATAATTCATTCATACGTAAAAAGAAACCTATTTAGATATTTACATATTTAAGTAGGTTTCTTTTTTTAGTTTCTAAACAATAGCTTTTATAATAACTTATGTACTATTTTGCTACTATAATTTTATTTTTTAAACTTTAGCTATTTTTAAGCTTCTGGTTCTACTAAACCATAGTTTTTGTTATCTTTTAAACGATAAATAACACTTACTTTACCTGTTTCTACATTAATAAATGTTAAAAATTTATCTTGTGGTTTTTCTTCTAATTTTAATTTTGCATCTTCTGGTGATAGAGGTTTAATATCATAATAAATTGTTTTAATAATTTCGCCTTCTACTTCATGTTCTGGCATTTCTCTAACCATTTCTTTATTACGAATAGATTCTGTCATGTTTTGTTGATCTTTTTTAGTTTTCATTTTACGAACTTGACCTTCTAAAATGTCAATATCTTTGTCTATAGATGCATATAAGTCTTTGTGTGCAGTAACTGCTCTAAATCTATCTGTTGGCGTTTTTACTTCCATTTCTGCTACTTGCATTCCACCTTCTGTTTTGATGGTTGCTGTTACGTCAAATTCTTCTCCAAAATACTTTATTAGTCTTTCTGATTTTTTACCAATATAATCTTTAATTGCCTCTGTTGCTTTAAGCTCTTTTCCTACTATTTTGATGTTCATATCAATCTCTCCTTCCAATTTTTTCTTTATTTTCATTGGTATAATTTTATTATATATGTTTTATCTGTATTTTTCAAGTGATTTTCAAAAATCTCTTGTCAAAATTCACTTTGCATGGTATAATAGACAATGTTAATTTATGAACTTACTTTAAAGGGAGGTGCAATAAGATGCCAAATATTAAATCAGCTATAAAACGTGTTAGTGTTATTGAAAAGAAAACTCTTAGAAATAATATGATCAAATCTGGATATAAATCAGCTGTTAAAAAGTTTGAACAAGCTGTAGAAGCTGGAAACAAAGAAGAAGCTACTAAATTATTTTCTGCTGCTACTAAAAAAGTAGACCAAGCATGTACAAAAGGTGTTATTGTTAAAAACACAGCAGCTAGAAAAAAATCTAACATGGCTAAAAAGTTAAATGCAATGAAATAAAACATACTAAAAAAATTGTGCACAGTTTTTTTAGTTCTAGTATTACAACTAGAAATAGCATAATAACTATCTTTTTCAATTTTTAAAGCCTTTCCCCTTTTGGACATCTGTAACTCGGCATAAATGCCTCGAACAGCTGTCACAATGGTCGCCCACGCAAGGCTTAAAAATTTCAAAAGATAGTTATTATGCTATTTAAATTTAGAATTTCTATGGAAAGTTTATCTTTTACCTACTTTTTGATTTAGCAATAATTTCCTTTGTTTTTTGTTTTCTTTTATGTTAATATAGTTATAAGATGTATTTAGTTTTATGTAACTTTATGCTTTATTGCCTTATATATTTTATAGGTATCTGCATAAAATAATCTGTTATTAGCATAAGATAAAATAGAAATGTGAGGTAGTTAATGATGAAACAATTTATAATGGAAATAAAAAAAATGGATCACTCTATTACTGAATTAATGAAATCCGGAATTAAATTTTCTTTCGGTATTAGTATAGTATCCATTTTAATTTTATTGACTTATGATTTTTTATATAGTATTCCTACTATTTATTATGTGGGTATTTCTTTATTTAGAACAAGCCTATTTTTTATGGTGGGATTTATTATATGTGCTTTTGCATTTCAAAAAATTATGAAAGAAGCTGGTACAAAATAGTATTTTTACTAGTTTTAATTTATTTAAAGCAGTATTAGAATTGTCTTTTGAAATTTTTAAGGCCTTGCGTGCTCGACCATTGTGACAGCTGTTAGAGGCATTTATGCCTCGTTACAGATGTCCAAAAGGGGAAAGGTTTTAAAAATTGAAAAAGACAATTCTAATACTGTTATTACAATTCTATACTCTTATTCTTTTTAATTTGCTATGACTATTTTTTTAATTCTTCTAAAAACATTTTATTAAGCATTTGTGGATTTGCTTTTCCTTTTGTTTCTTTCATTGCTTGACCTACTAAAAATCCAAGTGCTCTATCTTTTCCAGCTTTATAATCACTAATTGATTGAGGATTATTCTCTAATATTTTCATTACTACTTCTTTAATAGCACCTTCATCAGAGATTTGAATCCATCCTTTTTCTTTTACAATTTCTTCTGGGTCTTTTGGATTTTCAAATAATTCCTCTAATACTTTTTTACCAATCGCACTACTAATAGTTCCTTTTTCTATTAGCATAATCATTTTAGCCAAATGTTCTGCTGTAAATGGAATTTGGTCTGGCTCTAATTCTTGCTCATTTAAAATTCTAGAAACATCTGATAATAGCCAGTTTGCAACTGCTTTTGGATTTTTACAAATCGCTAAAGTATGTTCAAACAAATCAGATAAATATTTAGAAGATGTTAACATTCTACTATCTTTTTCTGAAAGTCCATATTCAGTTAAATATCTTTGTCTTCTACTTTCAGGAAGCTCTGGTAAATTTTTGCGAATATTTTCTACATATTCATCAGACAAACGAATAGCAACTAAATCTGGTTCCGGAAAATAACGGTAATCTTGTGCATCTTCTTTATCTCTCATAGAAAAAGTTTTTCCAGATACATCATCCCATCTTAAAGTTTCTTGTTCAATGGTACCACCATTTTCTACTACTTCTATTTGTCTTTCTACTTCATATTCAATTGCCCTTACAATAGACCTAAAAGAGTTCATATTTTTCATTTCTGTACGAGTTCCGAATTTGTTAGAACCCTTTTTCATAACAGAAACATTTACATCTGCTCTTAAAGACCCCTCTTGCATTTTACAGTCAGATACTTCTATATACTCTAAAATAGATTTTATTTTTCTTAAATAACTTTCCGCTTCTTGAGCTGATCTCATATCTGGCTCAGATACAATTTCTATTAAAGGAACTCCTGCCCTATTTAAATCTACTAAACTTCCTCCGCCAAACTCATTATGATTTAATTTTCCAGCATCTTCTTCTATATGTATTCTAGTAATTCCAATTTTCTTTTTTTCGTCATCTTCCTCTATTTCTACATAACCATGTTCACAAAGTGGTTTATCAAATTGAGAAATCTGATAAGACTTTGGAAGATCTGGATAAAAGTAATTTTTTCTATCATTTTTACTTTCTTTTGCTATGGTACAATTGGTAGCAAGTCCCGCTTTTACAGCATATTCTACTACTTTTTCATTAAGCACAGGTAGAGCTCCTGGCATTGCCATACAAACAGGGCATACATGTGTATTAGGCTCAGCTCCAAATTCTGTAGGGCAACTACAAAATATTTTTGTTTTCGTAGAAAGTTCTGCATGGACTTCTAGTCCTACAACTACCTCATAATCTTCTCTTGACATTATTTCTTCCTCCTTATTTCAGCCAAAAAGGAACGTCCCTAGTGGCTGATTTTTTCAAAAGCATAAGCTGCATTTAAAATGGTTTCTTCTGCAAAGTGGTTTCCAATTAGTTGCATACCAATTGGCATGTTTTTGCTATCAACTCCACATGGAATAGAAATTGCTGGCAAACCTGCAATATTGACAGATACTGTGCAAATATCTGCTAAATACATTTCTAAAGGATTATTAGATTTTGTTCCTATTTCAAATGCTACAGTAGGTGATGTTGGTGTTAATAATACATTATATTTTGCAAAAGCTTTTTTAAATTCATTTTTTACTAAAGTTCTTACTTGTTGTGCTTTTTTGTAATAAGCATCATAATAACCAGATGATAATACATAGGTTCCTAATATAATTCTTCTTTTTACTTCTGCTCCAAATCCTTCACTTCTAGAGTTTTTATACAATTCTTTTAAATTACTATAATTTTGTGTACGATATCCATAGCGAATACCATCAAATCTGCCTAAGTTAGAACTTGCTTCTGCACAGGCTATAATATAGTAAGTTGCTAAAGCATAATCTGCAATGTCTAAAGAAAATTCTTCTACTTCTGCTCCTAACTCTTTATATTTTTGAATTGCCTGTTCTAATTTTTCTTTTACTTCTTTATTGATTCCTTCTCCAAAGTACTCTTTTGGAATTCCTATTTTTAAGCCTTTGACACTATTTTTTAAAGCTTTTGTATAGTCTTTCTTTTCTATATTTACAGAAGTAGTATCTTTTTCATCATGTCCTGCAATGATATTTAATAAAATAGCCGCATCTTCTACATCTTTAGTAATAGGTCCTATTTGGTCTAAAGAAGAAGCAAATGCTACTAGTCCATAACGAGATACTAAACCATAGGTTGGTTTTAGTCCTACTACACCACAAAAACTTGCTGGCTGACGAATAGATCCACCTGTGTCTGAACCTAATGCCCATGGTACCATATTAGCAGCTACTGCTGCTGCAGACCCACCTGAAGAACCACCAGGTACTGTATTTAAATTTCTAGGATTTCTTGTTTTCTTAAAATAAGAATATTCTGTAGAAGCTCCCATAGCAAATTCATCCATATTTAGTTTTCCTAAATTAATAAGATGTTCTTGTTTTAGTTTTTCTACTACTACTGCATCATATGGAGATACAAAATTTTCTAGCATTTTAGAAGCACAGGTAGTTTTTATACCTTTGGTACAAATATTATCTTTTATTCCTATAGGAATACCTGCATAATCTCCTGTTATGCTTCCTTCTTCAATTCCTTTTTGTATACTACTTGCTTGTTCTAAAGCTTCTTGTGTTAAAGTAGTAATAAAAGCTTGTACATCTTTTTCTTTTTCATTTATTTTTTCCACATAAGCTTTTGTAATATCTGTAATAGTAAGCTCATTGCTTTTTATTTTATCTTTAAGCTCATGTACTGTTAAATTGGTAATGTCCATTTTTCAACCTCCGCTTTTAAGTTTTGTTAATAGTTTGTATTGATTATTACTTCTACATAGTAAATTTCATTTTACTGAATTTTTTACCAAATTTTTTATTGAGTTTTTATTAAATTACTATTGAGTTATTTATTGAATTACTTTTGGAATTTTAAACATATTTCTTTCTTTTTCTGGTGCATTAGAAAGTAATAAATCTTTATCTTTAAATTCTTTTATTTCATCTTTACGAAATACATTAAAACTATCATTGGCGCCAATGGTTTCTTCTAATCCTTGTATTGGTGCTTTATTTACAATATTTGCAAAATTTAAAATATCTTGCAAATTTTCTAAATAATTATCTATTTCTTCTTCTTTAATATTTAAACTTGCGAGATTTGCAATATGCAATAATTCTTCTTTGCTTACATTTGCCATTTATTTCACCTAATTTCTTTTTATTTAGGTTTTTCTTAGAAAAAGGTTTTACCTATAAACCATACTATTTAAATCATACTGCTTAAATTATACTGCTTAAATTATACATGTTCTAATTATACCTATTTTTTTTGGAAAATACAAGTATTAGCCTTAAAAAAATAGGACCATTGGTCCTATTTTCCATAATAGCTATCTAACAAAATTTGCTTTAATTCTTCTACTAAAGGAAGTCTTGGGTTTGCAGTAGTACATTGATCTTCAAAAGCTCTATCTGCAAGCATGTCTACTTTGTTTAAAAATTCTTGTTCTGGAATTCCGGCTTCTTGGAAGGATCTTGGTATGTTCAAATCTGCATTTAACTTTTTAATTTCTGTAATTAACGAATTGACTCCTTCTTCATTTCCATAAGCAGGGAAATTCATTCTTCTAGAAAGGTCTGCATATTTTTGGTCTGCAATAAAATATTCATATTTTGGGAAAGAGACAAATTTTGTTGGTCTTTGGCTGTTATATCTAATAACATATGGTAATAAAATGGCATTAATTCTACCATGTGGTAAATGGAATTCTCCTCCTATTTTATGGGCAAGAGAATGATTAATTCCTAGAAATGCATTGGTAAATGCCATTCCTGCTATTGTGCTTGCATTATGCATTTTTTCTCTTGCATAAGTATTATCTCCGTGATTATATGCCTCTCTTAAATTTTTGAATACTAATTCTACTGCTTTTTCTGCTAATCCGTCTGTATAGTCTGATGCCATATTAGAAACATAAGCTTCAATAGCATGTGTTAACACATCCATTCCAGTATCTGCTGTAATAGATTTTGGAAGACTCATAACTAAGTCTGGGTCTACAATTGCTACATCTGGTGTTAGTTCATAATCTGCTAGCGGGTATTTTTTGTTATTTTTCTTATCTGTAATAACTGCAAAAGAAGTTACTTCTGAACCTGTTCCAGAAGTAGTTGGAATTGCTACCAACTGGGCCTTTGTTCCTAGTTTTGGGAATTTATAGGTTCTTTTTCGAATATCCATAAATTTTAACTTCATGCCTTCTGGGTCTGCTTCTGGATGTTCATAAAATAACCACATACCCTTTGCCGCATCTATTGGGCTTCCTCCACCAAGAGCAATAATGACATCTGGTTTAAACTCCTTCATCATTGCTACACCTTTGTAAATGGTATCAAATGATGGGTCTGATTCTACATCTGAAAAGATTTCGGAATGGACATAGGTATTTCTTTTTCTTAAATGGTATAAAATCTTATCTACATAACCAAATTCTACCATACCTGGATCTGTTACAATAAATGCTCTTGAAATATTAGGCATTTTTTCTAAGTAAGCAATAGAGCCTGCTTCAAAATAGATTTTTTGTGGAATTTTAAACCATTGCATATTTACCCTTCTTTTAGCTACTCTTTTAATATTAATTAGATTAACAGAAGATACATTGGCTGTAGTAGAGTTACCACCAAATGTTCCACATCCTAATGTTAAAGATGGCATATTGGTGTTATAAATATCTCCAATGGCTCCATGGGTAGAAGGAGAATTAACAATAATTCTACCTACTTTTACTTTCTCAGAGAATTTTTGAATAACCTCTTTATTTTCCGAATGAATAACGGCTGAATGACCTAATCCACCAAATTCAATTAGTTTTTCTGCCAAGTCAATTCCTTCCTCTGCATTTTCCACAATATAGTAAGCAAGTACAGGGCTTAATTTTTCTTTTGAAAATGGATATTCTATTCCTACCCCATTTTCTTTTAATACTAATACTTTCGTATCTTTTGGTACTTCTATTCCAGCCATTTGTGCAATATGGTAAGGACTTTGTCCTACAATATCAGAATTTAATGCTTCTCCTTTTTCTGCATTAAACATACTACTTCTTAATTTTTGTGTTTGTTCTCCATCTAAGAAATAGCATCCTGCTTCTTTCATGAGTTTCTCAAACTCTTCATGAATTTCTCTATCTACAATTGCTGACTGTTCAGAAGCACAAATCATGCCATTGTCAAAAGATTTTGACAATACTAAATCATTTACCGAAGTTCTTAATTTAGCCGTTTTTTCTATATAACAAGGTACGTTTCCTGGTCCTACACCTAAAGCTGGTTTTCCACAAGAATACGCAGATTTTACCATTCCACTTCCACCTGTAGCTAAAATTAAGTTAACATCTGGGTGGTTCATAAGTGCCATAGTTGCAGTAATAGATGGTTCTTCAATCCATAAAATACAATCTTCTGGTGCTCCTGCTTTTACAGCAGCATCTCTTAAAATTTCTGCTGCTCTAGTACTGCATTTTTGTGCAGATGGATGAAATCCAAAAATAATCACATTTCTAGTTTTAGCAGCAATTAATGATTTAAACATGGTAGTAGAAGTTGGATTTGTTACTGGAGTAACTCCTGCAATAATTCCAATTGGCTCTGCTATTTCTTCATAACCTTCTTCTTCATTTTCCGAAATAATACCAACAGTTTTGTCATATTTAATACTATGATATACATATTCTGTTGCAAACATGTTCTTTGTAATTTTATCTTCATAAATGCCACGGCCGGTTTCTTCTACTGCCATTTTAGCAAGTTCCATATGATGTTCTAACCCTGCCATAGCCATTTGTTTTACAATTTCATCTACTTGGTCTTGTTTTAATTCTAAATATTCTTTGGATGCTTTTTTGGCTTTTTCTATTAATTTATCTATCATTTCCTGTATTCTTATTTTTTCTTCTTCGCTTACTTCTTTTGCCATATGTGATCCTCCTTCAATTCTTTCTTTTGTTAGTATAGCCTTTTTTTATTGTTATATACTAGTGAATTGTTATCTTTCTTTGCTATTATATACTAACCAATTTGTATTGTAAATATATTATAAAATTTAAGTTTCAATTTTTTATAGTATTTTACTTTTCTTTTGATGCAATTTTTTATGGAATTACTTAAGAAACTATTTTTCACTTTATGTATATTTTTACATTTCATGTTTTGTACTAAATACATTATAAACTCTTGTCCTAAAGTTATAGCTTATATTAAAGGAAAAATAAGAACCCCCAGAAATTAATTCTGGGAGCCTTTCGGTTTATATTTTTGGTAAGTTTTGTAGTTCTTCAAGCATACTTTTTAATGTCCTTTTTACTTGAGGATAGCATCCTTCTCCATATTCTAGCAAAGTTTCTATTTGTTGATCTAGCATAATCATTTCAGGCTTCAACTCTAAAAAGTTTTCTTCTAAAGTTTGTATCCGATTGTGATATAAAAAAAGGTATCTAAAGTAGTCTAATTTTTTGCTAGGGGAAGTGTTTGCAGTTTGCGTAGTTTCTTCCAATAGTTTGATTCCTTCTTGTAAAATGCAAATAAGCATTGGTAATTCTTCTTGTATCTTTTTTATACGCTGTGTAATGCTTAGCATTTTATTACAATCCTCCTTATCGCGTTATATATAAACCTATTCAAATATAGTAAACACATGGCTTACCTGCTTCTATTGTACCACAAATACCATACTTTTTCAAATTGCCGTTTCATTTTTCCTAGCATATTTTTACACTAACTATCAATTACTATTGCATATTGTTCTGCTTAATCATCCATAAAATTTTTCCATATTCTTTGATATAGTCATCCATTAGACTAGAGGTTGCATAATCGTTTTCATTTTCTGCACATTCTTTTATTTGGCAAGCACAATCTTTTAAAGTTGTATAATCTTTTTCTAAGTTTTGAAAAATGTTGCAACTACTTATTTTTTCATTTTTAGCTTCTTCGATTTTCGTATTAGCTAAATAATCTTTCATACTTCCTAGTGGCTCTCCACCTAAAATTAAAATATGTTCCCCAACTTCATCAATTTGTTCATTAATTTCATCATAATATTCTTCTAGCTTTGAATGAACAGTAAAAAAGTCCTTTCCTTTCACATTCCAATGATAATTTTGTACTTTACGATAAAATACTGCTAAATCGGATAAAAATTGATTTAGCTTGTCTACTACTTGATTTGACATATTCATTTCCTCCTAAATTATCTAAATTTTTTAACTTAAGCTTTTATAGCCAGTCCTTTTAAGTAAATTATTTCCTTCTTTTTTTATTTTATACAAGTTTTCTTTTTGTTTTTTATTTTCCATCGGGGGTTAAACAATCCAAAACCTAAATACTAACTGTAAATTTTAAGATTTTTTTGAGTAAAATCATCTTTTTTTTGCACTTTTACTTTATTTTCTGTACATTTTGATATATAATACTTGTTAATATTGAAAACTAGACTTAAAATATTAAGTTTTTAGCTTTAAAATAAATAGGTGGATTTTGAGTTTCTCAGGTTATTCTGTATAGTAACTTTTTTTGTTCAAAGTAGCTGAAGTGTCCCAAGTAACCCCAAATGGGGCCACTGAGAACCGTCCCCAAGAAGGAGAGAATGGTATGAGTTATGATTTTGCAAAAGTAGAAAAAAAGTGGCAAGATAAATGGTATAGCGAAGGTACTTTTTTTGCCAAAGATGATAAAACAAAAAAGAAATGGTATGGATTAATTGAATTTCCTTATCCTTCTGGACAAGGTCTTCATGTTGGGCATCCTAGAAGCTATACTGCTTTAGATATTATTGCTAGAAAGAAAAGAATGGAAGGCTATAATGTATTATATCCAATTGGTTTTGATGCTTTTGGCTTGCCTGCTGAAAATTATGCTATTAAAAATCATGTTCATCCTAAAATTACAACAGAGAAAAATATTGAACATTTTAGGGAGCAATTAAAATCTCTTGGCTTTTCTTTTGATTGGTCCAGAGAAGTAAATACCACTGACCCTAATTACTATAAATGGACCCAATGGATTTTTATTCAACTATATAAACATGGTTTAGCATATAAGGCAACTATGCCTATTAATTTCTGTACAGGTTGTAAGGTTGGTCTTGCTAATGAAGAAGTAGTTAATGGTGTTTGTGAAAGATGTGGAAGTCCTGTTGTACAAAAAGAAAAGAGCCAATGGATGCTTAAAATTACAGAATATGCGCAGAGATTAATTGATGATTTAGATGATGTAGATTTTCTAGATAAAATTAAGGCACAACAAAAAAATTGGATTGGTAGAAGTGAAGGTGCTGAGGTAACTTTTAAAATTGCCAACCACAGCCAAGAACTTGTGGTTTATACCACTCGTCCTGATACTTTATTTGGTGCAACTTACATGGTTGTTGCTCCAGAACATCCAATGATTAAAGAGCTTGCTAATGATATTACAAATTTAGATGAAGTAAAAGAATATCAAAAACAAGCAAGTTTAAAATCTGATTTTGAGCGTTCAGAATTAAATAAAGAAAAGACTGGTGTAGAAATTAAAGGCCTAAGAGCAATTAATCCTTTAACAGGAAAAGAAATTCCAATTTGGGTTTCTGACTATGTATTAATTACTTATGGTACTGGTGCCATTATGGCGGTTCCTGCACACGATACAAGAGACTGGGAATTTGCAAAAAAATTTAATTTACCTATTATTCCTGTTATTGAATCTGCAGACTCTAATGTGGTTTGTGATGTACAAAAAGAAGCATTTACAGATGTTGCTACTGGTAAATTAATCAACTCTGGCTTTTTAAATGGATTATCGGTAAAAGAAGCAATTAGCACAGTAATCAATCACTTAGAAGAAAAAGGAATTGGTAAAAGAAAAGTAAATTATAAACTACGTGACTGGGTATTTTCAAGACAACGTTATTGGGGTGAACCAATTCCAATGGTATATTGTGAAAAATGTGGTTGGGTTCCACTTCCAGAAGAAGAACTTCCTTTGGTATTACCAGATGTAGAAGATTATGAACCTGGAGAAAATGGAGAATCTCCTCTTGCAAGACATACAGAATGGGTTAATACCACTTGTCCACATTGCCATGGAAAAGCAAAACGTGAAACAGACACTATGCCTCAATGGGCTGGTTCTTCTTGGTATTACTTAAGATACATGGACCCACACAATGATAAAGCTTTAGCTTCTAAAGAAGCTTTAGAATATTGGAGTCCTGTAGATTGGTATAATGGTGGAATGGAACATACTACCTTACACTTATTATATTCAAGATTTTGGCATAAATTTTTATATGACATTGGCGTTGTTCCAACCAAAGAGCCTTACCAAAAACGTACTTCACATGGTATGATTTTAGGTGCAAACGGCGAAAAAATGTCAAAATCTAAGGGAAATGTTATCAATCCAGATGATATTGTAAAAGAATTCGGTGCAGATACTTTCCGTGTATATGAAATGTTTATGGGACCATTTGACCAAACCGCTCCATGGTCTATGGAAAGTATTCGTGGATGTCATAAATTCTTAGACCGTGTTTGGAATATGCAAGATTTCTTAGTAGAAGGAGATACCTATTCTCCTGAATTTGAAAAAATGATGCATAAAGCTATTAAAAAAGTTTCTTCTGATATTGAAGAAATGAAATTTAATACTTCTGTTGCAACATTTATGACAATGGTAAATGAGTTTTATAGATTAAAGAGAATTAATAAAGCAGAATTTAAAACATTTTTACAATTACTAAACCCATTTGCTCCACACATGACAGAAGAACTATATGAATTAATGGGTAATAGCACTCCAATTAGTAGTACAACTTGGCCTACTTATGATGAATCTAAAACCATAGATGATGAAATTGAAATTCCAATTCAAGTAAATGGAAAAGTAAAGGCAACTGTAGCTATTTCATTAGATACAGAAGAAAGCATTGTAAAAGAAAAAGTACATGAATTAGAAAATGTTAAAAATGCAACTGCTGGCAAAAATATTGTAAAAGAAATTTATGTTAAAAATAAGATTTATAATATTGTTGTGAAATAGTGTCAACGGGGACGGAGAATTTTGACAACTTTCCTCAAAAAAGAAAATTGGAAAAAGCCCAAACTAAAAAGTTGTCAAAATTCTCCGTCCCCGTTGACACATTGACAGTCCCTTAACACAAAAAAAGACCGCCAAAACGGCGGTCTTTTTGAGGTTTTCATTTTAAAAACACAATGCGTTCCTTCCCATGCTTTTGGTTCTTTACATCCCTTCGAGAAAAGTAATCGGGTCCGGCACATTGCACAAATCTTCAATCTGATAATATTTCATATCAGATACTTTGCCAAAGAGTTCCTCAAAGGTCATTACTTCCAGCAGATTGCACAAAGTACCAATCAAAATCTCTTCCGGAATTTTCTTTACCTTTCTTTCATGTCTGCACTTACGTTCTCTGTCAGGCTTATTAAACTTCAAGCATTCAATAAGAACCTGCTGAATCTTTCCAAGAAGAAGAGCGGCCTCGTCCATAGAGATTCCTGCACCAGCGCAGAGTTTCTCTACTTTCTTTCGAGCGACATAGTAGGTTACCCGGTCTTGTTCCAAATCTTCTAAATCTTGGAACCGGATATAGGTTTTACCAATATCCATTTGAACGTTGTAGTCTTCTCTAATGATAGTTTCACTCATGAAACTTACCTCCTTAAACAGTGCATTGCACTGGTAATAGTTCTATTATACTCTTTTTTGTGTATTATGTCAATTGTCAATGGGGACGGAGAATTTTGACAACTTTTTAGTTTGGGCTATTTCCAATTTTCTTTTTTGAGGAAAGTTGTCAAAATTCTCCGTCCCCGTTGACAAGATTTTGTAATCAATTTGTAATATAACTGTAATTAAAATGTCATACATTTTTGTCAGAAAGTGTTATATAATATAATAAGATTATACCAAGGAGAAATAAATTTTCATGAACATAGAATCAGAATTAAAAAAAGATGGAATTGAAATTGTTGGTAGATTAGATACCTTAAGTGTTAATTCGCTTGCCAAAAACGTTTCTGAAAAAATTTGCAAAGCTTTTCCTAGAGCTCATTTTATTCCAAATCAACTATTTATTGAGTTTTCTAGAATTCCTATGTATCTTGCAAAAATGCCAGAAGGTTTTGCAGAAGCTAATTATTTTTATAAAAATTCTTCCATCTATTTTAAAGAGGGACTTCCTTTAGATGAATTAGAAAAATTTGCAATCCATGAATTCATCCACTATATTCAAGAAGTAAAAGATCAAAAAGGTAATTTATATCATTTAGGTCTTTGTGAATATGGTGAATGGAATATTTATGGTATGGCTTTAAACGAAGGGGCTGTTCAGCTTGCTACAGTTAAAGCTTTAGAGCAACCAGAAGAAATTGTAAAATATTATGATATATCCCTCCCTACTAATAGTCCTAATTATTATCCTTTACTTTGCAATTTGGTAAGACAATTGGCTAATTTAATTGGAGAAGATATTTTATGGAACAGTACCTTTTTTAGTACAGATCAGTTTAAATTGGATGCTATGAAACTTTTAGGAAAGAAAGAGTTTTTGCAAATTCAAGATAAATTAGACGATATTTTAAATATAGAAGAAAAAATTATTTTGCTAAATCAGCAATTATTGGATGACAAATGCGAAGAAAAAAAAGCTTTTAAAATTTCTAATAAAATAGCAAACTTAAAACAAGAATTAAAAAATACTTTTATGCAAACACAACATCTTATTTATACTTCGTATTTTAACCATGAATTTAACAAACTAGCAACCACACAAGAAATAGAAATTTATCGTGCAAAATTATATAATTATCAAAATTTTATTGGTATTACAGAAAATAATTATGATTTTAATAATTACTATATTCAGCAAATGGCTGCATTAGAAGAACGTTATAATGCTATTTTAAATAATGTTGCTTTAGTAGAAGTAAAGAACACTAAATTTGCTCGTTTCATGCGTTCTTTAAAGAAACTATTTGCTTGGAATGGAGAAAAAGAAAAAGAATAGGAGAAATATAAGATTTCCTATTCTTTTTCCTTTGTCTGTTTTGTTTTTGTTTTTCATTTATTATTAATTTTTTATAAAATTGAATTATATATTATATTCTATAAAGATAAGCTTTTTTAATCCATTAAATATTGTGCTATTTTTTCTGCCACATCTCTTCCGTCTCTTGCAGCCCAGGCAACGGTAGACTCTGTACCTGCCACATCTCCTGCTGCAAACACTTTTTCACAAGAAGTTTGATTATTTTCGTTAATAGCTACATATTTCTTTTTACTCATTTCTATATTGCTATTTTCTAAAACTTCTTTTTCTACTTTTCCTCCAACTGCCATAACTACATAATCCATATCCATTACATAGTTACTATTTTCAATATCTACTGGTACTTTTCTATTTTCTCCTTCTTTTTCTACTAATTTGGTTTTAATACATTCTATCTTTTCTACATGATTGCTTCCTAAGACTTTAGTAATATTATTTAAAAATAGAAATTCTACCCCTTCTTTTTTAGCATCTTCTATTTCTTTTCTTTCTGCTGGCATTTCTTCTTCTGACCTTCTGTAAATTACCACTACCCTGCTTGCACCTAATCTTTTAATGGTTCTGGCACAATCCATTGCCACATTTCCACCACCAATAACGGCAACCTTTTTATTAGTATAGTCTGGATGATTTTGATTTTCTAATAAGCTGTTTCCACCATAGACATCTTCTAAGTCTTCTCCTGGGATTACCATTTTCCTTGGAACATTGGCTCCAATGGTAAGCAAAACAGCATCATATTTTTGTTTTAATTTTTCTAAGCTAATATTTTTTCCAAGCTCTTTTTCATATTCTACTTGAATTCCCAAATTTAAAATTTGAGCCACTGTTTTTTGTACAATTTCTTTATTCAAACGAAACTCTGGAATTCCCCTTTGCAAAATTCCACCTAACTTATTTTGCCTTTCGTAAATTGTTACTTGAAAACCTTGTTTTCTTAAAAAGGCACTTGCAGTAAGACCTGCTGGTCCCCCACCAACAATAGCTACTTTTTTGTTATTAGGCTCTTTTGGCATACCTTGTTTTAGGTAACTGTTTAGCAAACTATCCCTATTTTCTAATGCAAAATCTCCTACATAAGCTTCTAATTCTCCTATCGATACAGATTCTCCCTTAATACCTCTTACACATTTTCCTTGGCATTGTTTTTGGTGTGGGCAAATTCTTCCACAAACAGCAGATAATACTGTAGTCTGTGTTAAAATTTCATAAGCTTGTTGAACATTTCCTTTTTTTAGTTGTGCTATAAAATCTGGTATGTGGTTTCCTAATGGGCAACCTGTTCTACATAGCGGATTTTTACAATTTAAACAATATTGTGCTTTTTCTAATATTTCTTTTTCCATTTTTTTACCTTATGTTAGCTTTTAATGCTACATTTCCTTTCTTACTATATTTTATCACTTTTTTAGGATACCTAAAAAAGGTATCCTAATTAACTTTTCCACTTCTTCGCGTATCTTCGATTCGCTAGAAGTCTTTTCTTTAAGTATTCTAAGACTTCCTAATGTTTTTTCCTTAAAACTAATTACCACTATCAGTGGTCAGTGCTACTTTATATAAAGTACCACTCGAAAGCCGATGTGGAAGTCGCTGTTGGTCGCACTGAGGCCGCCCCTGCTAGCCGTGTAGAGGTCGCTGCCGAGGCAAAAGCCTCCTCTGCTAGCGCAAGGGTAAGAAAAACTGCTAACCGTGCCCGTGGAATATTCTGTGGTCCATTCTGTTACATTTGCTGCCATATCAAATATGTTGCATACCTCATCTCCTGTTGCTCCGGTATTCATTAAACTGCTATTTCCTGTTGTATCCTTATTTGCATTTGCATAATTACTATTTGCTGAATTCATACTTTGGATAAACACAATTGCTGTATCCCATGCATAACTATTTATTAAATCACTTTCTACTCCTACACTACTATCATTTGCATACATATTTTGAGATATTTTTGATGCATCTAGTTGTGTTACAAGGTTCCATAACATCCCTTGTGTTAATGGTGTACTACTTGTGCCTGTTGATACTTTGGATAATGGCTTCCAATCTGATGTACTACTTCCACTTCCATAACTTGCCTCATATCTTGCTATGTAATATCCTCCATTATCTGCTACACTTTGTACAAATCCTGCTAAGTTTTTAGCTGTGGCATTTAAATCATTTAGATGATTACTATTATCTACTGTGCCTGTTCTTGATTCATCTAATTCTATATGATCATCATCAATAGGAACTTCATTAGCATAAGTTTGACTAGGATTACTTTCATTATCTCCTGCAAAAGCTGCCTGCTGCATTGTTGGGGTTCCATTGCTTGTATCAAACGTATATCTTCCTAACTTAATAGTACTTGTATTTGTTCCTGTACTATCTTCATATACTGTTCCTACTGGTATCCATACAAATTGGTTTCCTGTGGTTGTTTCTGTTCCTGTTCCATCTTCTATTACAATTCCTTCTGGTACTGTTGTTCCTTCACTTACTACTACTTTAAATCCTTTTGGTACTACTACTATATTTCCATAGCTATCTTTTGCCTTTTGTCCTTGTTCTTTTTGTACTATGTCTGTTACTGTTGTAATATCTACTATTTCTTCTGGTTTTTCATTTTCTCCTCCTGTTTGTCCATTTACTAAGTTTTCTATTTGCTCTGCCAAATTATTTAAACTTTCTTGCTCATTTATGGTTGCCTCATTCCATGCATTTGCTGCATCTTGTGCTGTCTTAAAAATTCCTCCATTGCTAAATAACATGTTGATTGTTATTCCTGCTAAAATTAGCAATACTACTATCGTTACAACCAATGCAATGAGGGTAATACCTCTTTTTCCCTTCATTTTTCTTTCCATTGTTTTTTGATTTCTCCTTTCTTTTGTAATTTATTTTATCATAACATTATCTTTTTCTTTTATCAATACTTTTTTATTTTTTCTTTGTCAAATATTTTAGAGTGTACTCGAAAGTTTTTTATTTTTTAAAAAAGTTTCGAGTATAGTCGAAACTTTTGTGTTTGAATTCATAAATTAATTTTCATTTTCATTTTCTTCCTGTTTTAACATTTCATATTCCTTTACCGCTTCTTTTAAATCTTCCCAGAATTCTATCTTCTTGTTTTCATCTCTTAACAAAGCGGCTGGGTGCCATGTTGGCATATATTTGATTCCTTTTTGTTCTATCCATTTTCCTCTTGCTGCAGTAATTCCATAGTCTTTTCCTAAAATATTTTTTAATGCTGTACTTCCTAATAGAACTACTATTTTCGGTTTTACTAAAATGACTTGGTTTCTTAAATAATCTAAACAAGCGGACGCTTCATCATCTTCTGGTACACGGTTTTTAGGTGGTCTACATTTTACAATATTCGTTATATATACTTCTTTTCTATCTAATCCTAACCCTTGAAATGCTTTATTCATAAGTTGACCTGCTTTTCCTACAAATGGAAGCCCTTGCGTATCTTCATCTGCTCCTGGTCCTTCTCCTATTAGCATAAAATCTGCTTGCTTATTTCCTTCTCCAAATACAATATGCTTTCTTTCTTTGCATAATTTACATTTTTGACAATTACTAATATTTTGTTCTAATTCTTCCCAATTATCGTACATTTTTTGTTCCATTCCTTTCACCATTAATATACACAATTTTCTGTTAGTTCTATTTTTACATCTGCAGAGGTATCTATTTTTGCCTTGGTTCCAATTGGAATTACAGTTTTTTTATCAATATGACCAAAATTGTTGGATTTGATAATAGGGAATTTATATTCTCCTTCTAAGGTGTCTAATAATATTTGTTCTATGCTAACACTTCCATCATAATTACCAAGCCAAATTCCTTTTATTTTATCAAATACTCCATTTTGCTTCATATGGTAGAAATAGTTACTTACTAAAGCTGGTGGTGTTTCTAAAAATAGTTCTTCTAAAAATAGAATTTTATCTGTAAAGTCAATGGCATATTTTCCTGTTACCATTTCATTTACTAAGCTTAAATTTCCTCCTACTAATATTCCTCTTGCTACTCCTTCTTGAATTGTGGTATATTCATCATCTGCTTGTCCTAAGCTTAAGACTCCTTCTACGAAACGTTTTATGACTTCTTCATATCCATAACTGGTTTGCCAAGAAGTAAGTGCTTTAAAAGTTGGTCCATGAAAAGTAACCAACCCTGTTTTTTGGTAAATCACATTTAAAATTGAGGTAGAATCGCTAAATCCACATATGATTTTAGGACTATATTTTATTTTGTCATAATCTAAATAATCAAATGTACTATTGGAATTAAATCCTCCAGAAACGCAAAATATAGCTTTTACTTCTTTATCTTCAAACATAGTATTGATATCTTCTGCTTTTTGTTTTGCCGTTGCTCCATAGCCAAGTGTGTTGCTTAGTGCATTTGGTGCAAATTTTATATGGAAACCTGAACTTTCCATTAGCATAATAGATTGATTAATAATTTCTAAATCATCTTTTTCTATTGGACTAGATGGGGCTATTAGTCCTATAGTTTCTCCCTTTTTTAATTTGTTTGGTAACATATCTTTCTCCTTTAATTTTCTTTTTTCAATTGATTAAGCTAATCATTGCTGCATTTCTTCCTGAATTTTCTTTGTCTGCACGATAGGAGTGAAAATATTCTGGATGACACATAGTGCAAATGTTACTATCTATGATATTTTCTTGTTTTAGTCCTATTTGCTTTAATAATTCTTGATTTATTTTTACAGTGTCGATATGGTATTTTTGTTTTTTCTCTATTATTTTTTCTTTTTGAATGGTTTCTTCTACCACTTTTCCTTTTTGAATGATTTCTTCTATATGTGGCAAGTTCTTATACTTTTCCAAAAATAGTTCTTTTACATCTTCATCTACTTCAAAACAGCACTTTCTGATACTAGGGCATATGCAACAAATAATGTCTTTTGGATTGCTTTGATATTCTTGCAACATTTTTTCTACTGCTTTTTTACTGATTCCTTGCAAAGTTCCTTTCCAACCAGAATGAACACTTCCTATTACTTTTTTTACTGGGTCATAGAATAATAAAGAAATGCAGTCTGCAGATGTGGTGCATAGAGTGATTCCTTTTTGATTGGTAAGCAAGCCATCTACATTATCAAATTCTAATTCAAATGCTGATTTTGACATTTTTAATTTTTCATTTTCTGATTGCATATTTAATTTGTTGCTATCCGCTTCACTTAGTTTAATATTATTGTGTACAATTTCCACTTTATCAGTGTGAGTTTGATGTGGTTTTATAATAGTATTTGCATCTATACCTAAAGCATTAGCAATTTTTTTATAACTTTGCTTTAATGTTTTTTCATCTTTATAAACAGGTGGAAAATTTAGTTTATTGTTACTTCTTAAGGTATAGCAGTGGGTAATTTCTGGATATTGTAATAATTTTTTAAATTGAATATATTCTATTCCATTTTTTTCTTGGTAAACTAGATTCTCATTTAAAATATTTTGCATAGTGATTTTATCCCTTTCTTACTTTCTCGCTTTATTACTGGTATATTCTACTTTCGTTCTTCCCATTGTGTTTTTTAAGAAAATAGTTTTTACTTATTAAGATTGCAAAAAAGAACAACTCTATTCTTGTATGCTTTATTTTTTTATTCTTCTATATTTACTTCTTGATTAGTAATATAGCGGTAATGATTTTTTGTGGTTTGGTTAAATTGGCAAATTGCTTTATATTCGCAATATTCACAAGGTGTTTTTTTATTTTGTAATTGATAATATGGTTCTATTGCTATATTTCCATGTAAGATTTCTTCTGAAATTTGTTTAATAATTTTTTCCATATACTTTTGTAAGGTTTCAAATTGTTTTTGGTTTAGCACATTTGCTCTTTTGCTTACTTCTCCTTCTTTGTTGATATATGCTGGCACAATATCAGAAGCACCTGATGTTAAGCTTAAGTCCATTTTTCGTACAATTTTGCTATCTGCTAAAATAAGTCCTTGCATTTTAAATTGTTTGCGAAGTTCTGCTTCTATTTCTTCTTCTGACATGGTTTGGCTTCCATTGATAATAGGGTCTATTAAATTAAAGTAAAATACACCTGCTGGTAATACATCCTCCTTTTTACAAGCTGCATCTAAGTATGTTAAAAGTTGTAATTGTAAACCTGCTAATACTTCATTTAAATTGATATTTTTAATAGAGGATTTATAGTCTATAATTCGTATGTAGTTTCCTTCCGGTGTTTTGGCAATATCCATTCTGTCTATTTTTCCGGTAATTTCTACTTGTTTACCATCTTGTAATTCAAATACAATTGGTGGATAGTCTTTTTCTTCTTTAAATTCCATTTCATGCCCTAGTACTTCAAATTCACTTTTTTGAATACTTTCCACAATATATTGCATGGATTTTACAATTACTTTTTTTAGTCTTTGTGCTAGTATTCTGTATTTTGGAATACTATTAAAAATGTCATATTTTTTTAAGGTCAATTTTTCTTCTACAATTTGCTGTGTAATTGTTTGTATTTGCTCTGTTGTAATCTTTTTCACATTTAAGTTTTCTTCTTCTAAGTATTCAAAAAAGCTATCTATTACTTCATGCATAAAATTACCAGTATCAATAGATTGTACTTTAAAATCATTCGCTTCTTTTAATTTTAGTCCATATTTTAGGTAATACGAAAAAGCACAGGATTGATATTTTTCTAGTCTAGATACACTTGTTTTTAAAGTATTACCATAAAGTTTTTGTAGTTTTTCTGGTTCTAATGGTTCTGGCGTGTTTTCATATTGCAAAGCTTTTAATGCATTTTTTAGCTTTTCTGGTTCATGATCTAAATAGTAGTTATATACTTGAAACCAAATAGGAGAAATGTTAATTCCCATTTGAAAATTTCTAAGTTGAATAAGAAGTTCATCAAATGTAGTATTTTTTAAAAGAATTTCACTTTTTCTTTCTACAACATCACTTTGTTCTTTTAAATTTGGAAACATACGCTTTATTTTATGAATTAAAATAGAAGGTCGTAAGGACTTTCCTTCTGCATCTGAAGAAAGATAAGATAAGTAAAGTTTTTCTTCTGCAGTGGTAAATGCTTTATAAATATTAAAGTTTTCATCATACAATTGCTCTATGCTATTTTTAGCAAGTTCTATGCCTTTTGTTTTTAAATAATTTCTATCTGCGTCATCTAAAAATCCTTCGTCTTTTTGCGTACTTGGAAAACTGCCATCATTTAGCCCAATTAGAAAAGCTATTTTTACTTTATGAGATCTCGAGCGATCAATATCTCCTACAATTACTTGGTCTGCTGTAGCAGGTATGGTTCCTAAGTTGCTTTGAGTAAATCCCATTTTTAAAATTTTGCTATATCTTTCAAATGTAATATTTTCATCCCCTAAAACTAGCACAATTTCATCTAATAAGTCCATTACAATTTGAAGACTTGTTTCATATTCTTTTGCAATTTCTAGCTCTCCATCTTGTTTTAAAGTTTCAATTTTCTTTTCTAATTTTTGTAAAGTTTCGTTTTGGATGAAAAAGTGGTAAATCGCTTTGGTAATATCTTTTACAGTTTTGGTTCCTTGTAGAGCATTTTTAAATGCTAGTAATGGTTCTACTACTTGTTTTTTACAATATTGTATTTTTTCTATTTCTTCTTCATTTTCTTCATAAAAATTCCAGTCTTTTGCATACCATTTGTTACCTTTCATTCCCCATTTGATACAATAGTTTTCCAAAGTAGCTAAGTCTTCTTCTTCCAAAGAAGTTAGTCCTGTTTTTAGGTAGCCAAATACCGCTTCATAAGACCAATTTTTACTAAAAATTTCTAAAAGGGAAAGTATGAATTTTACTAGCACATTATTACTTAAGTCCTTTTTTTCATCAATAAATACGGGAATTTCATATTGTGCAAAAATAGCCTTACATAAGCTTGCATATTGTGCAATATTTTTTGTAATAACTGCCATTTCTTCATAGCGGTAACCTTGTTTTGCAAGTTTGGTAATTTCTATTGCTACATGTTCTATTTCGGAATATGGGTTATTGGCTAGAAAAAGTTCTATATTTTTGGGCTCACTTTCGTATTTTTCATAAAATGGGCTTGCCATTTGAATAGCCAAATGTTGTAATTCTTTTGTTTTAAATCTTTTAGCTGTTTTAATTTGATTTTGTTCTGTTTGAATTGTTTGTGTTTGCTCTATTTTATTTTGAACTATCTTTGTTGTTTTTTCGTTTTGTATTAATCTTTGGTTATTGTTACTTAAATCATTATTAAGTATTTGTTGTGATAACCAAATCGGTTCTTCCACTTCTATATTTTCTTGTTTTGCTATTTCTAGCACTCTATTTGCTGTTTGTTTATTCATGTAAAATAAGTCTTGGTCTGGATTGGTGTTTGGGTTTAAATTGTTTGCACAAATAGTAATAGTTACTTTATGAGATATTTTTAGTAATTTTCGCAAAATTTCGTATTCTTGCAAGGTAAAACCCGCAAATTCATCTATGTAAATATCGCAATTTTGAAATTGAGTGGACTCTTCTAGCTTTTGGCTAAGCATGGTTAATCCGTCGTTCTCGTCAATATATTTTGTTTGAATTTGGTTTGCATAGTTTTCATATAAAGTAGTAATGTCTTGTAATTTTCTTTGCAAATAAGAGTCCTGCTCTTCTTTAGTAATGTTTTGCAATTGTTCTAATGTAATTTGATGTTTTTTTAGCTCTGTTAATTGCCTTGCTATCATTTCTACATTTTCATCTGATTTTCCTAAAAAGGAAAAGTCATTTTTCTTGGTTAATAAAATATGGTCTATTAACATTGCCCTTCCAGAACTATTTAAACGTTGTTTTGCAATACCTCCTACTTCATTTAATACACGATATGCCATACGTGCAAAAGTAATTACTTCTGCTTGCAAGATACTAGGAGTGGAAGAAGTTTCTAACAATTTCTTTTCTGCAGTAAAAGAAAATTGTTCTGGTGTAATTAGTTTTATAGCATGTTTTGATTTTTGCCTTATATTTTCTTGTATTTGTTCAAAAATATAACTACTTTTACCTGTACCTGCTGTTCCATAGATAATTTGTAAACTCAAGTTTTCTTCCCTCCAATCTCAATTAAGCTTCTCTTTTCCAGTAAAATAAATATTGCTGTGCAATTCCTGCTAAATCGCCATATTTTTCATAAGCTAGTTTTTCTATTTGCTCTCTTTTTAGCTTATTTTCTTCTGGCAATTTAAAATATAATTCATTCATTACTCTTCTAACCCAAACATCCACTGGGAATACATCCAAGCATTTTAAGGTAGAAAAGAGCATAATACAATCTGCTACTTTTGGTCCTACACCTGGCAGGGTAAGCAATATTTCTCTTACTTTTTTTGTACTTGTTTCTTGCTTTAATTTTTCTAGGTCCACCTGTTTATTTAAAATTATTTTTGTTGTTTCATATACTCTTTGGTCACGAAAACCTAGCCCTAATGTTCTTAAATCTGCAACACTTGCTTTTGAAAGTTCTTCTGGTGTTGGAAAAGTATAATAAGTTTGGCTATTCCACTTAATTTGCTTTCCGTATTGTTTGGATAATCTTTCTATAATACCTTTAATTCTTGGAATATTGTTATTGGCCGAAATAATAAAGGAAATAATGGTTTCCCATAGGTCTTGGTTTAAAAGCCTAATTCCTTTTCCATATTGAATACTAATTTTTAATGGCTCATCTATTTTACTTAAACTTTCTTGTATTTTTGTGTAATCTCTATGTAAATCAAAATACTCATTCACTATGTCTTGAATGTTCCCATTACAAATCCCTTTAAATACAATTTGTCCATTTTCTACAGCTACATTTAATACATTGCCTTTGAAAACACCTGTATAGCTTCCATCTGGTTGTTTATTCCAACGAAAACATTGCCCACATTCAAAAATATGTTGTGGCAGAAAGGTTTCTATTTGGTTTATTTTATATATTTGCTCTTGCATTTTTTCTCCTAATTGTTCTTCTAATTATTTTGTATTAAGTGTTTTTATTGTATCATACATCTTGTGTTAAATCAACCATTGGGGACGGTCCTTTTTGGCTGAAAATCAGCCAGAAGGGACACTCCTTAACAGTTAAAATTAATTTTAAAAAACAACGTCAATTTGGACGGAGTTGTCAAAAATCTCCATCCCCATTGACAATTAAAATTAAATTTTTTAAGGAGTGTCCCCAGTGGTTGAAAATCGGCCAAAAAGGACCGTCCCCAATGGTTGAAATTAATCTCTTTTAAATCCTTTTCCCCAAGTTTCTCTTGCATTACTAATTACAATAAAAGATTTTGGATCAATTTTGGTTGCTATTTGCTTAATTCTAGCAATTTCGTTTCTAGAACCAACACATAAGAGCATCATTCTTTTTTCTCTGGTATACATTCCTTTTGCATAAATTGCGGTGCTTCCTCTTTGCAATTCTTTTCCCACTTCTTCTGCAATTTCTTTATAGTGGTTGGAAATAATAAACATCATTTTAGTAAAGTTAACACCTTCAAAAACAATGTCTATCATTTTGCCCATTAAATAAATACTAATGGCAGAATAAAGTCCTATTTCTATCTCTTTAAAGAAAAATACATTTAAAGATACAATGATAATATCTACCACAACAATAATGCTACTGGTTCTAATATGTGGTTTATATGCTTTGGCAATGTAGGAAATTAAGTCAGTTCCACCTGTGGAGGCATTTGCTTTTAATACTAGTGCTAGTCCAATACCTATACAAATTCCACCATAAATACAAGCTAAAAATCGGTCATTGGTTAATGCTGAAATTTGGTCGAAAATATCAATAAAGATAGCTAAGAAAACCGTTCCTAAAATAGATTTGATTAAAAATTGTTTTCCTATTTTAAAAAATGCCCATAGTAAAAATGGAATATTTAACACAAACATTACTGTTCCAAGAGGAAAATGGAATAAGTAATAAATAATAGTGGCAATACCTGCAAATCCTCCGGAAGAAAGTTGGTTAGGAAGTAAGAATAAAGAGGTTCCCATTGCCATTAACATACATCCAAGTAACAAGTATAAAATATCAATTGCATATTTTCTCATTTGATAAATTTTTTTTGTTTTAATATAGTCCATAAAAAAATCACCTATTATTACCATTATTGGCAATAATAAGTGTTTTTATACTTTATTTTTCATTTTCATTTTTCAATTAAATTCTTTGGTGATTTTATTTATTTTGGTCATTTATTCTTATTCTATTTTTTCCTTTCCGCTTTTTCTTTAAGTTCTTCCAAAATATCTTCATAGGTTTTGTCTATTTCAATTTCAAATTTTCCTTTTTTTATGTTTTCATCTGGTTTTATTCTAACATCTACATCATAAATTTCTTTTAGTTTTAAAATATTTTCTTTTTTGTGTCCTATAATATTATTTACGTTTTCTGGATTTGCTTTTATGGTTACTTGCATTACTTTTACATTAATTTTTTTAATTTTGCTAACAATTTCATCATACCACATACTAGATTCTACTAATTGCCTAAAGGCTGGGTGATATGGTCCTGCTATTACCTGGCTGTTTTTATCTTTTGGATCTGTAATTTCTTCTGTATTCTGAAGTCCTAATCGAATGACTTCTATTTTTGCTTTATTAAATAACTGCATAATTTCTTTAGAACGTTCTACAGCTTGTTCTACGGTAAGTGGTATGTATTCTCCTTTTTCGTATTCTTCTGCTAGTTTTGTGTTTTTTACCACTAAAACAGGATAAATTCTCACTATTTTTGGTTTTAATTTGATTAATTCTTTTGCTGTATTAATTTCATCTAGCTTTGTACTTTCTGGTAAACCTACCATCATTTGATGACCTAGAATAAAACCATTCCACCTAATTGCTTTAGAGGCTTTTTTTACATCTTCAAATGTGTGACCTCTTTGGCATTTGGCTAAAATATAATCATTGGTAGATTGAACACCCAATTCAATGGTTTTAACATGATATTTTTTTAATCTTTTTAAAATATCTTTGTTAATATAATCAGGTCTTGTAGAAATACGAATACTATTTACTTTTCCATTTTCAATATATTCTTGTACCGCTTCTAATAACTCGTTTTGTACTTTTTCTTCTATTCCTGTAAAGCTTCCTCCAAAAAAAGCAACTTCTACATATTTAGAATTATCTTTAAAATTTTTTAAATAGTAGTTTATGGTTTCTTTTACATCTTTTGCAGTTACTTGTTTTGTTTGTCCACTGATTTCTTTTTGGTTACAAAAAGTACAAGTATGAGGGCAACCTAAATGTGGTACAAAAATTGGAATAATATATTCTTTTTTCAATTTTTTCGCCTCTTTTCTTTAAAATTTAATTTTGCAATTTCTAGTTTCTAATTTTTAGTTTCTGAATTTCGAGTTTTTAATTTTCAAGTTTCTGATTTTCAAGTTTTTGATTTTCGAGTTTTTAATTTTCAAGTTTCTGATTTTCAAGTTTTTGATTTTCGAGTTTCTGATTTTCGAGTTTCTGATTTTCAAGTTTTTGATTTTCGAGTTTCTGATTTTGTAGTTTTAAATTTTTAATGATATTTATTTTTGCATTTTTATCACTACTCTTGTTTTACTTTAGTTTGCAAGTTTTTCTAAAGCTTTTTGTGCAGCTTGCATTTCTGCTTGCTTTTTTGTTTTTCCTTCCCCTGTTGCTAAAATTTTTCCATCACAAGAAACTTGGCTAATAAATGTTTTGTCATGGTCCGGCCCTTTTGTATTGATTACTTCATATACAATATGTACATTACCATGTTCTTGCAATTTTTCTTGTAATACTGTTTTATGATCTTTCATACCCACATTTTTACTAGACTTTTCTACTGCATCTTTTAAATTTTCTATAATAAATTTTTCCGCTTCTGCTAATCCTCCATCAAAATATATAGCAGCAATTAAAGCTTCTACACTATCTGCTAAAATGGCTGGTTTTGTTTTTCCCATACTTAATTCTTCGCTTTTACCTAAATACAAGAAATCACTAAAATGATGCTTTTGTGCTACTAAATATAAGCTGTCTTCACATACAACTTCTGCTCTCACTTTAGTCATTTCTCCTTCTTTTAAATTTGAATAATTAGCATAAATATATTTGCTAGATAAAAATTCTAAAATACTATCACCTAAAAATTCTAATTTTTCATTACTTTCTATATGGTGTTCATAAGCATAAGATGTATGTGTAAAAGCTTTTTTTAACAAGTTTTTGTCTTGAAAAGTATAATTTATGCTTTGTTCTAATTGTTCTATTGATTTATTTTGCACTTTTTTGATCTCCTTTCTATTTAACTATGTTTATATCATACTGCTTTTTTGTTTTAATTTCAAGCTATTTTAATGCATTTTATAGGATAACAAATAAAATAAAAAAGAAAGGATAATACCTTTCTTAATTTATTTTCGTTTGTTTTACTTTAAGCAACATGATCTTTAATATATTCAACAACATCACTTACAGTAACAACTTTTTCTGCATCAGCATCTGGGATTTCTATGTCAAATTCTTCTTCTAATGCCATAATTAATTCAACAATGTCTAAAGAATCTGCTCCTAAGTCATCTATAAAAGATGCTTCCATAGTAACTGCTGTATCTGCAACACCTAATTGTTCTACAATAATGCCTTTTACTTTTTCAAAAACTTCTTCTGAACTCATGCTATAAGTTCACCTCCTTTAATCTTTCTTAACCTTGTTACCCTAACAATAATACATGTAGTGTTAATTGTCAAGCATTTTCTAAAATATTTTTATTTTACTTTTACTAGTCTGCTATTTTCCTACTGTTCAGCTTATTTCTATGTCTAAATAAATATAAAATTTTATCATAGTTGACTATTTATTCTACTTCTATTTTTTCTTCACTTTTTTCTTCTTTTATTTGTTCTGATATTTGTTTTGCCATTTTTTGTTCTTTTTCAAATTCTTCTATTAATTGATCTACCGCTTTATTTTTTACAAATTGCTCTGCTTGTTTAATGGTAAATTCAAATAATTTTTCATCACTACTTCCATGGGCTTTTACGACTGGTTTTTTTACTCCCAAGAACAATGCTCCACCATATTCTTTGTAGTCTACGGTTTTGGCAAATCTGTTAATAGCAGGTAAGCTTGGAATTGCAGCGATTTTAGAAAGTAAATTTTTCTTCAAGCTTTCTGATAATGTTCTTTTTACAAACTTTCCTAATCCTTCTATTGCTTTTAAGAAAATATTGCCTGTAAATCCATCTGTTACTACAATATCTACATTTCCAGAAAAAGCATCCCTTCCTTCTACATTTCCTATAAAATTAACATTAACATCTTTTGCTTTTTCTTTTAATAATTGATATGATTCTTTCATTAAGTCATTTCCTTTAGTTTCTTCTGTACCAATATTTAAAAGGCCTACTCTTGGAGATTTTACTCCTAATGTTGTTTTTAAATAAATACTTGCCATTTGTGCAAATTGGAAGAGGTTAATCGGCTTGCAGTTTGTATTGGCACCACAGTCCATTAATACTAATCTACTTTTGTATGCTGGCAAAATTCCTGCTAATGCTGGCCTATCTACTCCCTTAATTCTACCTACTAAAAGGGTAGCACCTGTTAATAATGCACCAGAATTTCCTGCGGAAATAAATACATCTCCTTTACCTTCTTTTAATAAGTTAAAACCTACTACCATAGAAGAATCCTTTTTATGTTTAATCGCCTGTGTTGGAATATCTTCCATTTCAATGGTTTCTGTAGTATGATGAATTTTTAGTCTTGGAGATATTTCGGAAATGTCATTTTTGCCATAAAACTCTTTTATTTTTCCATTAATTATTTCTTTATTTCCTACTAATACAACTTCTGCTTCAATTTGATCAATTGCCTTTACTGCACCTTTAATATTGGCATCTGGAGCTTTATCTCCCCCCATGGCATCTAATAATATTACCATTATTTTTTCTCTCCTCTTACTATAAATGAATGGCTTTTTATAGGTTCATTTATATTTTTTATGTTTGATAATCAATACTATCTATTTGCATAATTGCTATAATATATGATTTCTTTCTTATTTTATAACTTATATTTTGTAAAGTCAATGTAAAAGCTAATTTATTTTAATACTTTTTGAACCAATAGGCAAGTAAACTGACCGGACTTTCGAATTATCTGCTTGAAAATGGTAAGGTGTTGAAATATTTTAATACATGAAAAATCCTATAGCACAATACTTTAATGTGTTATAGGATTTTTGATTATTTAATTTGATAAAATGGATTTTTAAAGATATATTTTGTTATTTTATTGTTTATTTTCTAAGTTTTTTATTTCTTCTTCTGTTAAACCTGTAATTTCTTTAATTGTTTGTATATCTATTTGTTTTTGTAACATTTTTAGGGCGGTTTCTTTTTTCTCTTGCTTAATTCCCTCTTTTCTGCCTATTGCCTCTCCTTCTGCTTTACCATCTCTTTTTGCTTCATATAATTCTTGTTTATGATCCATTCTTTCTAATTTTGCTTTTAATGCCATTCTTCTTAATATATCATCTTGGCTTATTTTGTCTAACTCCTCTTTTGCTTCTTTGATATCTTGGTTTTCTTCCATTATTCTTTTTACCTCCATATCCTCTGGATTATCCAGAAATTTCATCCATTGCAATACTGCATTGCTTTTGTCTTTCTCATATTCCTTTATTGCCTTGGATATTTCTATTATATTCATCTGAAAGTAAGAAGTCAATATTTTATCTCTATATTCTTCTTCTCGTATTTGCCATTTGGTACATGCTTTTTGTATTTCTTTGAATTGCTTTATTTCATCATCTACTATTATAATACTTATAGTTTGTCTTAATTTACTATATTGTTCTCCTATTTTTATATTTGATGTATACACTTTGGACCAATAATATAAAAATCTTTCTAACACTTTATCATGTGTAGATAGTTGAATTTCTATATCACATTCTATATTATCATTTAATACCGCTCTTAAATCTAAATTTGCACATAAAAATACAGCATGCTACTTTTTTATATTTCACACACTGTTTTCTCCACCATTCATAAGGCCTGCACATTTCAGGAAGACCCAAGGCCTTCCCGAGTCTTTCTTTTAGGTTATGTGACTAATGTATATGGATCTCCTTTTTCTCCTGTTCCTCCTGTGACTTTGATATTTGATCTTAGATGGAATATTGGGCGAAGACCATACGCATAGCTACCCGAGTACGCGCTGCCGTAGTTATACACACTGCACAAGCCGCTGCCGCCCAAGCTGCCGCTAGTACGCACACTGCGCACATTGAAATTGCTGACGCTCGAGTTCGAGATCACATTGCGCGATGCCAACCAGTATTCTTCGTCTATATCATTTATATTTAAAGCTTTCATTTGGTCAAGGTCTGTTTCGTAGTTAGTGTCTATGTCTCTTAATTTTCCACTGTAGCTTGAACTAAATTCTGTAAATGTATAATATCCACTTTGGCTATTAGGATTATTCGGTACACTTCCTACACTTCTTGCTTTATCTACATATGTTGTATTTATATATTTACTTGTTACATTATTTAATGTACTTATTGCATTATTATATGAATTCATTGATGTATTAAAATTACTATTTCCTAAAGTTACATCTTCAACTGTTTCCATTGTTATTATTTCTACTCTATATGGCGAGCTGCTATCATATAATACTACACATCCTCTTGTTACTCCTGTTCCATCTACATATATTACATAGTCTCCTGCTTCTAGTTCATTTACATTTGTTGCTGGTTTTTTATTTACTGTTACACTACATGTTGCTGTTTTATTGCTTCCGTCCTGCGCTTCTACTGTTATTGTTGCTGTTCCAGGTGTCTTCGCTGTTACTAATCCATTAGTACTTACTGTTGCTACTCCTGTATTGTTACTACTCCATTTTAATGTTTTATTACTTGCATTATTTGGTGTTACTGTTGCTGTTAATTGTAATGTTTCTCCTTCTGTTATCGTTGCACTTGTTTGATTTAATGTTATTCCTGTTACTAATTGTCTTAGTGTTATTGCTTCTGATACTGTCTCTGTTACATTTTCTCCTTTATCTACTGTTAATACATGTAAATAATAGGTTCCTGGTGTGTTTGCTTTTAGTGTTATTTGCTCTCCATTACTATTAAATTTATTCGGATAACTACTTGCTTCTGTTCCTATTTTAGTTGCATTTGTGTTATATACCCATCTACAATTTGCTATATCTACTCCACTTTCATTGTCTGTATGTGTTACGGTTGCTGTGATACTTCCTGTGGTTGTTGTACTTGTTCCTCCGTTTATTTGTATATTTGCACTTTGTGGTAGTAATTTATCTAATATATCTACACTCGCATAGCTTCCTGTATTTACTCCATCTGTTAGTCTTGCATATACTTTGTGACTATGTTGTAAGCCTGTTACAGTTACAGAATTTGCTCCTGTTGGTACATTTTTCCAATTGCCTTCTTCTATTCCTCCTATTTGATATTGTATTGTAAAGGCACTTGATACTCCTGTTCCTTTACTTAAAGTAATGCTTGCTATTCCGTTTTGCCATGTTGGCTCACTTGCTATAATGTTTCCTTCTCTTAAGTCTTCACTTGCTCCTCCTACTGTATTTGTTGTGATGTTAGTTGCTTGTCCTTCTCCTGGGTTTCTTGCTTTATCTGTTGTTGTTACTTTTACATCATAACTTGTATTTTGGGTTAAGCCTGTAAAGGTATAGCTTGTTTCTGTTCCTGTATAGTCTGGGTCTGCTTTATAGCTTCCTGCACTTGTTTTTATATAGTAGTTATATGTTATGCTCTCTGGCATTCCCCATTGTGCATCACTACTATTTACACTTACTTGTACACTATTGGTTGTTACTGTTCCTTTGCTTACTGTTACATTTGGTCCTTCTTCGTCTAATATATCAATACTGGTGTGTCCACTAATATTGTTTCCATCTGTTATTACCGCATATACAGTTTGGTTATGATTTAATCCTGTAATTGGTCCTTCATAATCTATCCATTGTCTTTCCATGGTGTCTATTTGGTATTGTATGGTTACTCCTGTTTCTGTTGTTTCTAATTCTATACTTGCTGTTCCATTAGTCCATACTGTTGGTCCTTTTTGTTTTACTGTTCCTTCTTTTAGTTCTCCTGTTGTTTCATTTACTACTTTTTCTGTACTTCCATTTTCATTTTCTGCTACTATTTTTATATTATATACTACATTTTGTTCTAACCCTTCTATATTTGCTGTTAGTTCTGTTGTATTTTCTTTAAATGTTTTATAGCTACTATCTTCTTCTCCATCTTTTTTGTAATAATAGCTTATGGTTCCATTTTCCCATCTATTCATTGTTACTGTTAATTGTATGTTATTTGTTCCTGATGTTGTTTCTACACTTACTATTTTTGGTGGCAATTTATCTCCTTTTACTGCATTCCCTATTACTACACTTCCATCTGGCATTACTATTACTTCAACTACATATCCTTCATTTGTTGTTACTTGATAGACATCATTTTCTCCTTCTTTTTCTGGGCCTTCTACATCTGTTTCTGGATCTGTAATTATATCTGCTTCTACCATTTTATCCCATAAGTCATCTACTGTTATTCCTGGTTTTGTTAGTCTTTCTATACTCCAGTCCGCTATTACATTATTTATTTTATCTTTTAATGCTCCTATTTCATATCGTTCTTTTGCTTGATTGGATATGTTAAATAGTCCATCACTTCCGAATAGCATATTTATAGTGATACCTGCTAATATTAGCAGAACCACTATGGTTACGGCTAATGCTATTAAGGTAATTCCTTTTTGTTTGTTTAAATTGGTTTTGCTTGTTTCTTCTACATTTTCTTTGCTATATTGTTTTCTTCTTCCTAGTGCTTCTCTCATTTTTTCTTTTTCCTCCTATGTATATTATTTCTAATTTTAATAAAATTATACTTTAATATTTTATCATTGTCAATGATATTTTATCATTTTAAGTGTATTGTATTTTCTTTTATAACATTAGAAAATTATTGTGTAATAGTTGCAATTACTGTAATTTATTAATAATTTAATATTAATGATATAGTTAATAAAAGGAGTAATTATGAAAGATTTAAGTTCTGATGAAATATTTAATGTAATTGGTCAAAATGTAAGGTATTATAGGAAATTATATAGTTTAAATAAGGAAAAGATGACGCAAGAAAGGTTAGCAGAACTAGTAGATGTTTCTACTGCTTTGATTGGTAATTTAGAAAGTGAAAAAATATCACAAGGTATTAGTGTGGTTACTTTATGGAAAATTAGTCAAGCATTAGAGGTACCTATAGAAAAGTTATTTGATTATACAAATTTAAAGAAAAAGACTAGTTAATTCTAGTCTTTTTTCTTATTATATATATAATTATTGTAATTCTACTGTAGCTCCTGCTTCTTCGAATTTAGCTTTTAATTCTTCTGCTTCTTCTTTCTTTACATTTTCTTTAACTGTTTTTGGAGCACCGTCTACTAAGTCTTTTGCTTCTTTTAATCCTAATCCTGTAGCATCTCTAACTACTTTAATTACTTGGATTTTGTTTGCTCCTACTTCTTTTAATACTACATTAAATTCAGATTTTTCTTCAGCTGCTCCTGCTGCTCCACCAGCTACTGGTGCTGCAACTGCTGCTGCAGATACTCCATATTTTTCTTCAATTCCTTTTACTAATTCTGATAATTCAACAACTGTTAAAGTGTCGATAGTTTCTAATAATTCATCAACTTTTGCCATTTTACAATGACCTCCTTCTTTCATTTTTTAAAATTTTTTTATTATTTTTTGTTTGTTATGAATTCTTATCAAAAGCGAGTATAACGAGGCAACCGAGCTAAAATTTTGAAATTGTACGAGCTGTACATTGAAAAAATTTTAAGCGATGGTTAACGAAGTTAGACGAAGCTTTTCATAAGAATTAAGCGTTAGCTTGTTCCTTTTGTGCTTTAACAGCATCCAAAGCAACAGCCAATTTGGTAATATTGCCAAGTAAAGCACCTGCCAATTTTGCCATAAGTTCTTGTCTGGATGGTAATTTTGCTAAAGTAATGATTTCTTCAGCTGTCATTACTTTTCCATCAATAATTCCACCTTTAATTTTGTAGAATTCATTGTTTTTAGAGAAATTATAAATGATTTTAGATGGTTCTAGATAGTCTTCTGTACCAGTTACAATTGCTGTTGGTCCTTCTAGAAGTTCATCTAGTCCATTTTCTCCATTTGCATTTAATGCTCTTTTAATAATGTTATTTTTAATAACTCTGTACTGACTATTTGCATTTCTTAAGTCTGTTCTTAATTTTGTTACATCTGCTACATTAATTCCTCTGTAGTCTGTCAACAAAACTACTTTTGCTGCTTTTAATTCTTCAGATAGTTTTTTAACTTCTTCTTCTTTTTGTGCTAAAACTGTTTTGCTTGCCATTTTTTCACCTCCCAAGTTTATGAAAAATTGTTTTATTTAGTAAATTTTAATTGTTAACAATTATCATTAAAATATCTTTATTTACCTAAAAAAATCCAATCAATTTTGCCTTTTCAAGACAAAGATTGATTGGACTTAAAAATCCGCTCTTTTCTTTGCCTCGGTAAGACTTACCAAATTGCTTACTTTCTTCGGCAATAAATCTATTTTCTATTTTTGATCAATATACATACTTGGTCCCATTGTGGTAGAGATTGCTACACTTTTAATGTATTGTCCTTTTGCTGCAGCTGGTTTTGCTTTAATAATTGCATTTATAATAGTTTCATAGTTTTCTAGTAGCTTATCTGCACCAAATGATACTTTACCAAAACCTAGGTGAACAATGTTATTTTTATCAAGTCTGTATTCTACTTTTCCTGATTTAATTTCTTGGATTGCTTTTGTTACATCCATAGTTACTGTTCCAGATTTAGGGTTTGGCATTAATCCTTTTGGACCTAATACTTTACCTAATCTTCCTACAACTCCCATCATATCTGGTGTTGCAACGATAACATCATAATCAAACCAGTTTTCTTTTTCGATTTTTGGAATTAATTCTTCTGCTCCAACAAAGTCAGCTCCTGCTTTTGTGGCTTCGTCTGCTTTTGGTCCTTTTGCAAACACTAATACTTTTTGTGTTTTACCTGTACCATTTGGAAGTACGGTAGTACCTCTTACTTGTTGGTCAGCTTGTTTAGAATCCACACCTAATTTAACATGTAATTCAACTGTTTCGTCAAATTTTGTTTTTGGCATTTTTTCAATGGTATCTAGTGCTTCTTTTGCACTATATAATTTTTTTCTATCAATTAGTTTTTCTGCTTCTTGATATCTCTTTCCTTTTTTCATATTTTCCCTCCTTTGGTTCAAGCGAAAGTTGTTACTTTCTCCCAATTTTCAATTAGTCTACTACTACAATTCCCATAGATCTAGCAGTTCCTGCTACCATACTCATTGCTGCTTCTAATGATGCTGCATTTAAGTCTGGCATTTTCTTTTTTGCTACTTCTTCTACTTGAGCCTTTGTAATTTTAGCTACTTTATCTCTATTAGGTTTTCCAGAACCTTTTTCTATTTTTACAGCTTGTTTAATTAAAACTGCCATAGGTGGTTCTTTTGTAATAAATTCAAATGATTTATCTTTATATACTGTAATGACTACTGGGATAATAGTTCCACCCATTTGTGCTGTTCTATCATTGAATTGTTTTACAAATTCCATAATATTAACACCACTTGCACCTAATGCTGGTCCTACTGGTGGAGCTGGACTTGCCTTTCCTGCTGGAATTTGTAGTTTAATTACACTTCCTATTTCTTTTTCTGCCATTGTTCTAGCACCTCCTTTAGTTTTTTATATGTATATTCAATCTAAAAATTAGATTACTAACAAATGATTTATTTTTTTAATTTAGAACGAGTATGTGAAAACTAACAAATTAATACAAAGTTATAAATTAAAATTTAGATTTTTTGAACTTGTGAAAATTCTAGTTCTACTGGTGTTTCTCTCCCAAACATAGATACTAATACTTTTACCTTATGTTTTTCTTTATTGATTTCTGTAACTACTCCTGTAAAGTCGGTTAAAGGACCTTCCATAATACGTACAGAGTCATGAACACCATAGTCCACATTAACTTCTATTTGTTCAAATCCCATTTTTCTAATTTCCTCGTCTGTAAGAGGAATAGGGTCTGTTCCAGAACCAACAAAGCCTGTAACACCTCTTGTATTTCTTACAATATACCATGTTTTTTCTGTTACAATCATTTTAATTAAAACATAACCCGGAAATACTTTTTTTAAGTTTGTTTTTCTTTGACCTTCTTTTATTTCTATTTGTTCTTCCATTGGAACAATAATTTCAAAGAAGTAATCTTCTAGTTCTCTGTTTTTAATCGTTTTTTCTAAGTCTGTTTTAACTTTGTTTTCATAACCAGAATAAGTATGTACCACATACCATCTAGGTACTAATTCTTCTTTTTCTTGAGACATATTAATAAGCCTCCTTATTCTTCATTTACAGTATCGTTTTCTACAGTGTTGCTTTCAGTTTCGCCATTTTCAGTAGTTGCATTGTTTTCTGTATTGGTTGTTTCATTTAAGATATTGTCTACTGCATTTTGTGATTCTTGATTTGTATCTGTATTTTCAGTTTGCACATTTTGAGACTCTACCATACCTCTTAATTTGTCAATACCATAACTATTCATTAGCTCGAAAACTAAATCCAACACAAATACAATAATTGCAGTGATTAATACAATGGTAATAACTGCTACTGTATTATTGACAAGTTGTTTTGGTGTTGGCCAAATTACTCTTTTTAGTTCTGCCTTAAAATCTTTAAAAAAGTGTTTGTTTTCTTTTTTTTCTTTTTTATCGTTTTTCGTTACATCTTTAGGCATTTTGTTATCCCCCTTAAAAGGCTTATTTTGTTTCTTTATGTGTTGTACGTTTGTTACAGAATTTGCAATATTTTACAACTTCTAATCTTTCTGTATTATTTTTTTTGTTCTTTTCTGTTAAATAATTTCTTCTTTTACATTCTGTACATTCTAATGTAATTGGTTCTCTTGCTCCTTTTGCAGCCATTTCAAACACCTCCAGCTTATCTTTCCTTTTTGAATTTCATTTTATTAAGCGTATGTTGCTCACATACGCTTAATTATTGTACCATTTTTTGCCTAAGATGTCAACTATTTTATAAGATTTTGTACATTTTTTGGCTAACTTTTCTATTGACCTTCTTAGCTAATCATTTTATGTAGTATTTTAATCATGTTGACTAGTATAACCATGTTCGCAATAGTAATGAGAATATGTCATACCATGTTCACAAGGAGATATTGTTGTAATTTCTCCTTCTCCACCACATGAAGTACAATCAATTCTATCTGATGCGAGAATTTTATTAGAACATCTTAAACATGTTCCCATATATGTCATTGTGTAAGAACATATATGGCACCTATACATATTTCCAGTTCCACCACATCTACTACAATCCTCAGATTCTTCTCTTCCACCACTACAGTACTCTGTATTTCCTGGACAAAAAGTTCTCACAGCTGTACTTGTGGAACCTTGTACTGTTTCTGTTCCATCTGTTACTGTTATATAATAATAATAATTGGTATATTGGCTTAAGCCTGAGGCAGTTAATGTTACCTGAGTTCCTGAAGTAGTTGCTGCAGATTTTGCTTTTTGTGTAAATCCACTACTTTTTGATGTACTAGTGTATAGTGTATAAGTTAAATTATTATTATCTGCATCTGTTGCTTGTGCATTTACAGTAATAGAATTTGTTGTTTTTTTATTTAAACTTACACTAGCAATTACTGGTGCTCTATTTGCTGCTGTTACCGTTATTGGATTTGAAATCGTTTCTATTTTATTTCCTGCTTTATCTATTGTTAATACATGTAAATAATAAGTTCCTGCCGTAGATGCTGTTAAATTAATTGTTTGTCCATTACTATTAAATGTATTTAAATAACTACTTTCTTCTGTTCCTATTGTTGTACTTCTTGTATTATATACCCATTTACAATTGGTAGGTTGTACTCCACTTTCATTATCTATATGTGTTACGGTTGCTGTTATGATTTCTCCTTCTTTTACTGTTTGTGAACCTAATGCTATTATTGCTGATTGTGGTGGTATATCATCTTCAATATTAATACTTGTATAATCTGTTATATTAGTTCCATCACTTAATACGGCAAATACTGTATCTCCATGCTCTAATCCCGTTATTCCTTGAGTATCATCATAAGGTAGATAGGTTCCTTCTGTACTATTAATTTGATATAAAATACTTACATTTGGTACTTGTGTCTCTAAATAGATGGTTGCGGTTCCATTATTCCACTGAGTTTCTCCTTTTTGATTAATTGTTCCTTTTAATTCTCCTATCAATACTTCTGTTATTTTTTCTGTTGTTCCGTTTTCGTTTGTTGCTTCTACCTTTATTTCATAAGTTGTTTTATCTGTTAATCCCGTTATATTTGCTGTTAAATCTGTTGTATTTCCTTTTGCTAGTTGATAGTTTTCATCTAGCTCTCCCTTTACTTTATAATAATAACTTAATGTTCCTCCATTTAATCTAGTTACGCTTACTTGTAATTCTACACTATTTGTTGTTTGATTTACTACCGTTATTGCACTAATATATGGTAATAGGTTATCTTCTTTTCCTATATAGTCTACTTCTACATCATCATATTCATTAATATGAATTTGAAATTTATACCCTTCTGGCACTGTAATAATGTAGTTTCCATTATCGTCTAATTTTTCTACATCTCTATCTTTATCTTCTATTATTTCTGCATCTTGCATGTCTTGCCACAAGTCATCTACTGTTATACTATCATCTAATGCTCTATTTAATGACCAGCTTGTTCCTACGATTCCTATCCTACTTTTATATGTTTCAATTAATTGTTGTTCTTTAGATTGTTTTGCTAAGTCTACAAGTCCCTCATCTTTTAGTGCTATTTCTATGGTTATTCCTGCTAATATTAGCATTATCACAATTGTTACCACCAATACAATTAATGTTATTCCTTTTGAATTAGAAAATAAGTTATCTCGCACTGTTTCAAGCTTTTTAATGTTTTTCATTTGTTTATTCCTTTCTTTTTATTTTCATCTTTATTGTACTTATTTATTTATCTTTCGTCAAGTGTTTTTTCTCTCTTTTTCATTTTCCCTTTTTAAAATTAGTTTGTTCAATTAGTTTTAAAATTTTAATCAATTTTTTATTTTGCTATTTTCTTGGCTTTTTTCTTTTTTGTACAGAATAGCCAAACTTTCCTACTTGTTTTCCCAATGCAAAATATTTTCCATTTGCATAAGTAATTAAATGACATCTTGTAATATCAAAAGCTCCTTTGCTATCAATATATTGTTCGTCCGCATCTATTGAAACAATTTCTGCTATAAACATGTCATGACTTCCTAGTTCTTTTACTTCAATTACTTTACATTCTATACTTGCCGGACTCTCTTTAATTAATGGACATTTTACAAATTTAGCAGGTTCTTTGGTTAAGTGCATTTCTTTAAATTTATCTACTTTTGCTCCTGTTTTTACTCCACACCAATCTGTAGCATATGCTAAGCTTTTCATTTGTGAAATTAATAACAAATTCTCCATTCTTTTTTATCATATTATGGGAATATCTCTCCTTACGCACAGAAATATAGCACATTGGCTTGTTTGTATTAATAATGCCTGTCCATGCTACTGTTATAATATTACTATTTTTCATATCTCCACAAGTTACCATGACAACTGGTAAGGGATATAAAAAAGTTCCTGCTTTCCAACTCACTTTACTCATTTTTTCTTCCTTTTCTATTCTATTTTTCATTATTCATTTCATTTTTTTACTGTTTATCAGTTAAAATGTTTTTTCTTTTCTATATTTTTTTATAAAAATATACTTTTACGAGTATCATTTTTCTATTTTGCTATCCTTTTTCCAAATTCTATACATTGTTTTGTATCTTCTTTGTCTGGTTTCCATGCTACTTTCAAGGAAGGTTCAGTAATTTCAAACCCAGACTTTGTTAGCTCTTCTTCTATTTTGCTTGGTGCTTCTCCACTCCAACCATAACTTCCAAAGGCAGCAGCGCTTTTATTTTTTAGTTTCATTCCTTTTATCATTTCCAAAATTCCAGCAATAGAATGTAAGTAACCATTATTTACTGTAGGAGAACCAACTAGAATTGCTTTTGATTTAAAAACTTGCGTTAATACTTCTGTTTTGTCATCTTTTGCAGTATTCATAATTTTAATGGTAACAGTTTTATCTATAGTTTGTATTCCTTCTGCAATCAATTCTGCCATTTTTCTGGTGCTATTCCACATCGTATCATACAAAATAGTAATTTGATTTTCTTGATAATTATTTGCCCATTCCAAATATTTTTGTACAATTTGTTCTGGATTTTTTCTCCAAATTAGTCCATGGCTTGGACATATCATTTCAATTTTTAAATTCATCTCTAAAATTTCATGAATTTTCTTTTTTACTAGCATGCTGAATGGTGCTAAAATATTGGCATAATAAGTAATAGCTTGGTTCCACAACTCTGCTTGATTTACTTCATCTGCATATAAAAATTCTGATGCTAGATGCTGTCCAAAACCATCATTACTAAACAAAATATTTTCTCCATCCATATAAGTAAACATAGTATCTGGCCAATGAAGCATTGGTGCTTCTATAAAAGTTAAGGTATGTTTACCAGTAGAAAGCTTGTCCCCTGTTTTTACAGGGATGAAATTCCACTCTTGATGATATTGTCCTTTAATAGATTTAATTCCATTTTGTGTACAGTAAATTGGCACATTTGGAATTTCTTTCATAAGTTCTACTAAAGAACCACTATGGTCTACTTCACCATGTTGTATAATAATAGCATCTATTTTAGGATAAATCTATTGTTTGTTTTAAGTTTGCTACAAACTCTTTATCATAAGGTAGCCAAACCGTATCGATTAAAATTGTTTTTTCATCTTGAATTAGATAGGCATTATAGGAGGATCCATTTGTAGTTGTAAATTCATCTCCATGAAATTTTTTTAATTCCCAGTCTGTTTTTCCTACCCATGTTATATATTCATTAATTTGTTTATTCATATTAGTATCATTCCTTTCTCACTTTTTTACATTCTTATAATGCATTGAATAAAACAACATATCAGTTTAAAGATAAGTATAGTTATAATTATAATTGTAAAGTATGACAAATCTTATTCTATAATATAAATTCATCAAATTTATCTAAATATATTATATTCTATTTTTCCTAAAACTATTATGCTTAAGATTCTATGGAATACTATTCATAAGAATTATAATACATAAACATAAAAAAAGAAACCACAAATTAAAATTTTATCTAATTTCTAGTTTCTTAAAAAATATCAGTATATAAATTTATTACAAGTATTAAATTGAAATCAAGAATTTCTCATGTTTTTAAACATAAAAAAATCTGGCGACAACCTATTTTCCTCAGCAGGGTAACCCGCAAATATCTTCGGCACATTGGAGCTTGACTTCTGTGTTCGGTATGGGAACAGGTATTTCCTCCATGTTATTATCACCAGAAATGTTTCGTATACTTCTTTTTTAAGTACACTCAAAAATATATAGAGAAAACTTCTCGTAAACTTCTTCCTTCAACTCTTCCACCTTTTTTCATACTGTGGTTAAGCCCTCGATTTATTAGTATTGGTCAGCTCAATACATTACTGTACTTACACCTCCAACCTATCTACCACGTAGTCTACATGGAATCTTACTACCTTAACGGTATGAGATATCTTATCTTGAGGGTGGGCTTCACACTTAGATGCTTTCAGCGTTTATCCCTTCCATACTTGGCTACTCAGCCGTGCCACTGGTGTGACAACTGATTCACCATCGGTATGTCCATCCTGGTCCTCTCGTACTAAGGACAGCTCCCTCTCAAATATCTTCCGCCTGCGACAGATAAGGACCGAACTGTCTCACGACGTTCTGAACCCAGCTCGCGTACCGCTTTAATGGGCGAACAGCCCAACCCTTGGAACGTACTTCCGCTCCAGGATGCGATGAGCCGACATCGAGGTGCCAAACCTCCCCGTCGATGTGAACTCTTGGGGGAGATAAGCCTGTTATCCCCAGGGTAACTTTTGTCCGTTGAGCGATGGGCTTTTCCATTCAATTTCCACCGGATCACTAAGCCCTACTTTCGTATCTGCTCGACATGTCTGTCTTCCAGTTAAGCTCCCTTCTGCCTTTACACTCTTTCGCGCGATTTCTGTCCGCGCTGAGGGAACCTTTGGGCGCCTCCGTTACTCTTTTGGAGGCGACCGCCCCAGTCAAACTGCCCGTCTGACATTGTCCTCTGGCCAGGTCATGACCACTAGTTAGAATTTCAACAACTTAAGGGTGGTATCCCAACGGTTGACTCCATCAAAGGCTGACGCCTCTGACTTCTTCGTCTCCCACCTATCCTGTACATAACTTATCGAAACCCAGTATCAAACTGCAGTAAAGCTCAACACGCGATCTAGTGT
>CAWVJY010000002.1:0-83269 GCA_963929915.1 Bacillota bacterium | reverse complement strand
CACTAGATCGCGTGTTAATGACTTTGCTATAGGTAATAAAAATAATGTTTACGTAAAAAGAAAGGAAGAATTTATCATGTTTAAAATTTATGAAACAGAACTAGCAGGAAGAAAACTAAGTATTGAAACAGGCAAAATTGCAGAACTTGCCAATGGTAGTGTAATAGTACGCTACGGAGATACTGTTGTTATGGTAAATGTAACAGCAGCAAAAGAACCAAAAGAGGGAATAGACTTTTTCCCATTATCTGTAGACTACGAAGAGAAACTATATGCAGTAGGTAAAATCCCAGGAAGCTTTACCAAAAGGGAAGGAAAGCCAACAGACAAAGCAATTTTAACTTCAAGAGCAATCGACAGACCATTAAGACCATTATTCCCAAAAGATTTTAGAAATGATACTTGTGTAGTTGCTACTGTATTATCAGTAGAACCAGATAATAGCCCAGAAGTATGTGCCATGATTGGTGCATCAGCTGCACTTTCTATTTCTGACATTCATTTGGAGGTCCAACAGCAGCAGTAAATGTAGGATATGTAGATAATGAAATTGTTATAAATCCTACATTAGCACAAAGAGAAAAGAGCAGACTAACTTTAACAGTAGCAGGAACTTTAGATAAAATTACTATGATTGAAGCTGGTGCTGATGAAATACCAAATGAAACTATGCTAGAAGCGATTAAAAAAGCACACGAAGAAATAAAAAAGATTTGCCATTTTATACAAAACATGAAAGACGAAATAGGCAAACCAAAATTTGAATACAAATCTTTTGCTACAGATCCAGAAGTATACAAAGAAATTGAAGAAAACTTTAAAGAAAGAATGTACCAAGATGTACAAGCTACTGACAAAACCGTAAGAGATGAAAATATTGAAAAAATTACAGAAGATATTACAAACTATTTTGTAGAAAAATATGGAGAAGAAGCTACCGAAGAAAAGAAAACAGATATAGCAGATAGCATTCATGACTTAGAAAAAGCTTGTGTAAGAGAAATGATTCTAGAAGAACATAAACGTCCAGACGGTAGAAAAATAGACGAAATAAGACCATTATCTTGTGAAGTAGCTGTTCTACCAAGAGTGCATGGAAGTGCTATTTTTACAAGAGGACAAACCCAAGTTATGTCTGTAGTAACACTTGGCATGAAAAGTGAAGAACAAATGCTAGATGGTTTAGACGAAGAAACAGAAAAAAGATATATGCATCAATATAACTTCCCATCCTATAGCGTAGGAGAAGCAAGACCTTCAAGAGGTCCAGGTAGAAGAGAAATAGGACATGGAGCTTTAGCAGAAAAAGCTTTAGTACCAGTACTTCCTTCAGAAGAAGAATTTCCATATGCTATTCGTGTAGTATCTGAAGTATTATCTTCTAATGGTTCAACTTCACAGGCAAGTATTTGTGGAAGCACACTTGCCTTAATGGATGCCGGTGTACCTATTAAAAAGCCAGTAGCAGGTATCTCAACAGGACTTATAACAGATAAAAATGATCCAAATAGATATATTATGCTTACAGATATTCAAGGAATTGAAGACTTCTTTGGAGATATGGACTTTAAAGTAGGTGGAACCAAAGATGGTATTACTGCTATTCAAGTAGATATTAAAATAGATGGTTTAACTTATGACATTATTAAAGAAGCTTTTGAAAGAACAAAAGTAGCAAGAGACTATATTTTAGACAATGTAATGCTACCAGTTATTAGTAAACCAAGAGCAGAAATTTCAAAATATGCACCAAAAATTATGACCACAACGATTCATACAGAAAAAATTAAGGATGTTATTGGACCTGGTGGAAAAATGATTAATAAAATTATTGAAGAAACTGGTGTAAAAATTGACATCGAAGAAGATGGAAAAGTATTTGTTTACTCTACAGATACAGCTAATGCTCAAAAAGCAATGGATATGATTTTAGAAGTTGCTAAAGTAATTGAAGTAGGCGGAATTTATGAGGGAACTGTTACCGAGAATTATGCCAGTTGGAGCATTTATTGACTTAGGTGGTGGTAATGGAGGATTATTACACATTTCTAAAATTTCTCATAAAAGAGTGGGAAAAGGTAGAAGATGTACTTTCTATTGGAGACGAAGTAACAGTTAAAGTTTCAGATATTGATGACCAAGGCAGAATTAATTTAAATATGAGGGATTTAGAGGTTTCTACTACAAGTGAAAATTAAGACATTAAGATTTTATGAAGTTAAAAATAATAGTTGCAAAAAAGAAAAGGAAATAGTATAATTAATATTGTGAAGAAAACAAGCATACAATAGAAAAGTAAAGGAATTAAAAAAGGAGAGAAGAAATGGAATATCTATACATTCTACAACAAGCTTTAGTGTGGATTATTACTATATTTTGGTTATACCAATTAGCAATTAGTATTTGTTCATTAGTAAAACCTAAAAGATAAGCCATTATTAGTAGAAAAAAAATCATCGTTTTATGGCAATTATTCCAGCACATAACGAAGAAAATGTTGTAACAGAATTAATAGAAAGTTTAAAAAAGCAAAACTATCCAAAGGAATTACTAGATATTTATGTTATTGCAGATAATTGTACAGACCGTACTGCAGAAGTAGCAAGAAATGCAGGTGCTATTGTGTATGAAAGATTTGACCCAGAAAAGAAAACAAAAGGTTATGCTTTAAACTGGTTTTTAGCACAAAAAATTGAAGAAGATGCACCTTATGATGCATTTTGCATTTTTGATGCAGATAATATTGTACATGAAGATTTTATTAAAAACATGAATAAAAAACTTTGCCAAGGGGAAGATGTAGTACAAGGATATAGAGATATCAAAAATCCAACAGATAACTGGATTACAGCAGGATATACTATTTTCTATTGGACTATGAACCGTTTCTACCATTTAGCTAGATACAATGTAGGATTATCACCACTTATTAATGGTACTGGATTCATGGTAAAATTTGATGTAATTAAACCAGAAGGTTGGAATACAAAAACATTAACAGAAGATATTGAATTTTCTTTAAAAAGAATTATAAAAGGAAAAAAATTAGGTTGGGCAGCAGATGCGATTGTTTATGATGAACAACCATTAGGATTTAAACAAAGTTGGAAACAAAGAACAAGATGGACAGTTGGTCATATACAATGTATCAAAGAATACACAAAACCATTAGCCTTAGCAATTAAAGAACACAAAACTATGATGAATTTTGATGGATTCTTGTACATTATTGGAAGTATTCCAATGTTTGTGGCAACATTAGTATTACTATTTTTAAATTTTGTTATGTATGCAGGACAAGGAATGACAAGTGCAGAGTTAACTTTAAATATTTTGAGATATGTAATACCAACATTCCTTTTACCAATAGGAACAGCAGTTTTAATTATGTTGTTAGATAAAAGACCAATTAAACCAATGATAAAAGGACTATTATGTTATCCTTTATTCTTAGGCTCATGGCTTGCAATTAACTTTAAATGTTTATTTAAACGTGATACTAGTTGGGATAAAATCGAGCATGTTAGAAAAATTGCTATTCGTGAAATCAGCCAATAGGGACGGTCCTTATTGGTCGAAAATCAGCCAACAGGGACACTCCTTTACAGGAACATTTATAAGAGGTTTTCTCCTCTTTGTCAGTGGGGACGGAGAATTTTGACAACTTTTAATGAAATGGTCAAAATTCTCCGTCCCCATTGACATTTTCATCCTAAAAGAATCTAGACAATAGAATATAATAATGATATAATGCAAAAGAATAAAAAACATGCAGAAAATATGAAAGTATAAAATATAAAAATATATAAATAAATGAAAAAACATATAAAATACAAAAAATAAAAAATAAAAAGAGGAGAATTTTTTACATGAAAAAGGGTAAAGTAACAGAAATACCAAATAAAGAACATAATTTAAAGCAAGAAAAAAATTTAAAATATATTCATATTGCTATTATTTTATTAGGTATTATTTTTATTAGTATTCCTATCTTTCACCAAAACTTATGGTTTGATGAAAGCTATTCTGTTGGAATGGCCAATAAGAGCTTTGCTGATATTTGGTCAATAGGAAGCAATGATGTTCATCCTGTGCTATATTATTGGATTTTACATATTGTTTATTTATTATTTGGACCTAATATTTATATTTATAGAATATTATCCATGATTCCAATTGCTATATTAGGAATATTGGGCTATACTCATATTAGAAAAGATTTTGGAGAAAAAGTAGGCTTACTTTTTTCCTTTTTCGTGGTTTTTTTTGCCAATTATGTGTGTATATTCAGGAGAAATTAGAATGTACACTTGGGCAATGTTACTTGTAAGCTTAATGGCAATTTATGCTTATAGAATTTATAAAAATAGCCTTCAACCACAAGAAAAACTAACAGAAGAAGAAAAAACAAAAGCTCAAAATAATCAAACAGAAAAAGAGAAAAAGAAAATAACTAAGCCAAAGGGATTTTATAAAAATTGGGTTTTATTTGCCGTTTTTAGCTTAACAGCTAGTTATACCCATTATTATGGTCTAGCAACTGCAGGAATTATTAATTTAGCATTATTTATCTATTTCATTATAAATCAAATAAAAATACATAAAAAACAATCTGAAAACAAAACCATAACAGAAAAAAGCAAATTCAATATTTTAAACTTAAAATGTTTTATTGCTTCTGCTATTATACAAATAGCTTTATATTTACCATGGCTCATTTATTTATTAGCACAATTCCAAACTGTATCAAAAGGATTTTGGATACAAACTCCTTCTATAGAAGTATGGCTACAAATTTTAACTTTTCAATTTACAGGAAATCTAGATACTATATTTTTAAAACAAGAGTTAGCACTTACTTTTAGTATTATTTTACTTGCCTATGCAATTGGCACTATGATTTATGCAATAGTAAAACATAGAAAAAGTAACAAACCAGGATTATTTGCCATTGGTGTATATGCCATTGTGGTTATTTGTATTTTCATTATTTCTTTAAAAGTACCTATTTTATATGCTAGATATTTCTTAAATTTAACAGGAATCTTCATATTCTTTATGGCATTTTTTATGATAAAAGGTGGCAAGAAAATATTAACCATTCTTATTTGTATTCTTACCTTAATTACAGCAATTTTTGTAAATTACAATGTAAGTACCATGAATTATGGACCAACCAATAGCAAGCCTTTAGAATATGTGAAACAAGATTTACAACAAGATGACCTTCTTTTATTTGGCAATACAGGTAATGGATTTGTACTTAGTATGCAATTACCAGATATTGCAAACTGCTTTTTTGATGGAGATTATTGGAATGTAGAACCTGCTTACCAAGCTTTTGGTAAAAATATGAAAACCATAAAAACATTAGAGGGTTTAGATGACTATTATGGCAGAATTTGGGTTATTGATGGAGGAAATTATAACATTTATAGAGAAATGTCAGAACGTTATGGAGAAAACCTTAAATTAATTAAGCAAGACCACTTTTCCACAGAATATCATGGCTATCAATATTATATTAGTTTAGTAGAGAAAAAGTAGAAAGATAAAAAAGTAGAAAGATAAAAAGGTAAAAAAGTAAAAAGTTAAAAAAATAAAATAAAAACAATACCATAGAAGAACAACACAAATAGAAAACATAGTAACAAAAAATAAGGGGAAAATAATGAAGAAAGAAGAAAAGCTAGCAAAAAGAAAGCAAAAAGAAGAAGCTACACAAAAACAACAAAGTAATAACAAAAGTAAAATAGAAAATATTATAGTATCAAAATGGTTCCATATTTTAATTATCATATTAGGTAGCATCTTTATTCTATTGGGAGCATTTCACACAGAGGTATGGTTTGATGAAAGTTATACCATAGCTCTAGTTTCCCATGATATTAGTGACATTATTCGTATTGATAGCAATGATGTTCATCCTGTTTTATATTATTTATTATTAAAAGCAGTTAATTGTATTTTTGGAAACTCCATTTTAGTAGCTAGGCTATTTTCTGTATCAGCAGGGATTTTAATAGGAATTTTAGGATTTACTCATATTCGTAAAGATTTTGGACCAAAAGTAGGGTTAGCCTTTTCCTTTTTTATGCTATTCCTTCCATTTATGGCAATGTACGGAATGGAAATTAGAATGTATAGTTGGACTATGCTATTTACTACTTTATCTGGCATATATGCTTACAGAAGTATCAAACAAGAAAAAAAGAGAAATTGGCTTTTGTTTGCTATAGCTAGCTTATGCGCTGCCCATTGCCATTACTATGGACTAGTAGCAGTCGCCATCATGAATGGCTTGTTATTACTACATATTTTATTTTCACAAAAAATGTATGAAGAAAAAATACCATACTATACTTCTTATGAAGATTTTCTAATACAAAAGAAAAAGTTAAAAAAGAAATATATTTTTAGATTTTTATTTGCAGCAATTGTAGAAATTATAGGCTATTTACCATGGCTATTTGTATTTCTAACACAAGCACGGAAAAGTAAGTCAGTCTTATTGGATTCCATTTAACTGGACAGATTCTATAGCAGCACCTTTAGGAGTACAATTTAATGGAAGATTAAGTGTTACTATTAGTACCATTTTTACAATTATTATGTACAGCTACTTAATTTACCAGATTATTTGCCATAAAAAACAAAAAAAGAATTTAACTATTATTTGGTATTGCTTATTAGTACATTTTATTCTTTTCTTTTCCATGTTAATTGTTACTGTGCTAATAAGACCAATTATGTATTATCGTTATATGTTAATTACAAGTGGAATTATTCTTTTCCCATTTGCCTATTTCTTATTTAGCAATTCCACCAAACACCAGAAAATTATTTCTAGTATTGTAGTAATGATTATTCTAGGTTTGAGTATATATAATAATAGTATTATTATAGAAGAAAATTATGATTCTACTAATGGAGAAGAAGTTCGCTATATTCAAGAACAATATAAAGAAGGAGATATGATTTTATATCAGGATTATTTCCATGCAAGTAATATTTTTGTACAGATGCCAGAATATAATTGGTATTTATATCACATAGATCCAAACCATGATGTAACACCTTTTGAAAACTATAGTCCACCACTAAAAATTACTTTTGAGGAAGATTTTTTAGATGATTATCATGGCAGAATGATTTTAATTGACCATGAAGGATTAGAGTGGTACAATGAAATGGCAGAAAAATATGATTTAAAAGAAATAGCAAGAAAGAAAATTAGACCAAAATATAGAGGATTTGTATATCAAATTATTACTGTAGAAAAAGAGTAGAAAGGAAGGAGCCAAATTGCAACTTTTTAATAATTTAATTTCTAATGAAGAAATAAAAGTATATGCCTTTGTAGGACCATCTGGAACAGGGAAAAGTTACCGTGCCCAAATGGTAGCAAATGAAAACAAAATCCACTATATTATTGATGATGGATTGTTAATTCATGATAATAATGTAGTAGCAGGAACTTCTGCTAAAAAAGCACCTACCAAAGTAGAAACCGTAAAAAAAGCAATCTTTGTAAATGAAAAAGATAGAAACGAAATGAAAAAGGCAATTAGAAGACTAAAACCAGAATCTATTTTAATTCTGGGTACTTCAGATGGAATGGTAGATAAAATTGCAGAAAATTTGGGACTTTCCAAACCAGAAAAAAGAATTTATATTCAAGATGTCGCAACAGAAACAGAAATGGAAACAGCCAAAAGAATTCGTACTACACAAGGAAAACATGTTATTCCTGTACCAACCTTTGAAATCAAAAAAGACTTTTCAGGCTATATTTTAGACCCATTACAAATTTTTAAACTAAAAGGAAAAGGAAACGACCCATATATAGCAGAAAAATCTATTATAAGACCAACCTTTAGTTATTTAGGAAATTTTACTATTTCCGATACAGTATTTCGCCAAATTGCAGAATATTTAGCAAAGAAAACAGATGCCATTTACAAAGTTATGAGAACTAGAGTAGAGAGTACACCAGAAGGACCTAACATTTATATGGAGGTTTCTATTAATTATGGGTTTAACATTTTGGAAACTTTAAGGGAGTTCAAACAAAAAATAAAAAAAGAAATAGAAAAATTAACAACCATGAATGTGCAACAAGTAACCATTGTAGCAAAAGGAATACATATGCTAGAGCCAGAAGAATTGCAAAAAATAGAAGAAAAAAATATACAGCAAGAACAAGAAAATGTGCAAACTTTAGAAGAAAAGTCAGAAAAACAAGAAAACCAAAGTAAAGGAAAAAATGAATAGGAGGAGAAAAATGTCGTTTATTGTAGCAATAGATGGACCAGCAGGAACCGGAAAAGGAACCATTACAAAATTAATAGCACAGGAATTAAATCTACTTAACATAGACACAGGAGCAATGTATCGATGTGTAGCATTAGAATGTTTAAGAAAAGGAATTAATTCTATTGAATCTACAGAAGAAAAAGAAAAAATTATAGAAATTGCCAAAAATATTAATATTCAAATGCAAAATATAAATGGAGAAATTACAGTATATTTAAATGGAGAAGATGTAAGTAGGCAAATAAGAACCAAAGAAGTAAGTAATTTTGTATCTCCTGTATCTTCTATCCGGAAAAGTGCGTGAAATTATGGTAGACTTGCAAAGAAAAATGGCAGAAAATCAGGATGTTATTATGGAAGGAAGAGATATTACCACAGTAGTATTTCCAAATGCAGATGTTAAAATCTATTTAGATGCAGATGTAGAAGAAAGAGCCAAAAGAAGATTTTTAGAAAACCAAGAAAAAGGCATTGTAGCAACCTATGAAGAAACTTTAGAAGACATGAAAAAAAGAGATTATAATGATATGCATAAACCAGTAGGAGCCTTAAAAATAGCTGAAGATGCAATAGTAGTAGACACCACTCATTTAACAATTGGACAAGTTAAAGAAAATGTAGAGGAAATCATTTTAGAAAAACAAAAAATGTTAAAAAAGACTAAAAAATGACAATAGATTATAAAAAAGCTTGAAATATAAAATAATTTTTTATATAATGAAATAGAATATAAAATATGAAATATTTTAGAGGAAATAAAAAAATGAATTTGCTATTTTATACACATGAGTTTAATTTAAAAGAAGGAAGACCATGTACAAAAAGAGTGGACTCTTTGGCTAAGTATCTTTCTGAACAAGAAAATGTTGTAACAATCTTAACGAGTTCTCATAACAAGCTAAATGATGTTCAGAATAGTGGTAGAAACTATAAAATAATTTATTCATATAGTACTAAAAATACTAAAAAAAATATATTTGCTAGATTATTCACAGATTTTACTTTTGCAGTTACATCAATATTTAAAGCTATTACAAAGGTGGGAAAAATAGATGCTATAGTAATTACTTCACCACCTATTATTCCAAGTATATCTGGCTATATTATAGGTAAAATAAAAAAGGCAAAGATTATTTTTGATGTTAGAGATATATGGCCAGATGTTGCTATAGAAATGGGGAGCTTTTCTAAGAATAGCATTTATTATAAAGTATTTAATTTTATTGCAAATTTTATGTATAAACATAGTGATTATATTACTACTGTAACTCCTGGAAAAGTAAAGAAATTAAAAAAATGTGCAGAACCTAACAAAGTAAAATTTATTTCTAATGGATTGGATGATGAATTTATATCATTTAAAATAGATAGGAATTTAGTAGAAAAGTATCAATTAGAACATAAATTTACAGTTATTTATACAGGAAATGTAGGTCTTGCACAAAACTTAGATGTCCTTCTTGAAATTGCAGAGGACTATAAGGAAAATGAACAAATACAATTTATAATATGGGGAGATGGTGCATACAAAAGTACTTTACAAGAAAAAATCAAAGAAAAAAACTTGAAAAATTTTAAGTTGGAAGAGCGTATAGAATATTCAAAAGTAAGAACAATATTAACTTATGCAAAAGTAAGTTTTATTTCACTAAAAAATAATCAAATGACTGATAGTGTACCAACAAAGATATTTGATGCACTAGGAGTAGGGTGCCCAGTCCTTTTACTTGCAAATCGGCGATGTTTGTGATATTCTAAAAGAAGCACAACTAGGAGAATCTGCTCAAAATGTAACAGTACTAAAACAAAAATTTCAATACATGCTAGAAAACTATCAACAATATGAAACAAAAAAGCAAAAAAGTATTGATTATATTAATAAACACTATTCACGTAGAAAAGTTGCGGAAAAATTTGAAAAAGAAGTAATAGAAGATATTAAATTACATAAAAAAGATAGGAGAAAAAATAAATGAAGCTATTAATTTTAGCAACCGATTATCCAAACTTAGATGGAAAAATTTCTTTATTCTATATTCATACAAGATGTATATATTATGTAAAAAAAGGATTAAATATAGAAGTATTAAACTTCAGAGCAAAAGAAGATTATATAATAGATGGAGTTAAAGTAATTACACTTAACACTTATCAAAATAAAAAAGATAAGACATATGATCTTTTAGTATCTCATGCTCCAAATTTACGAAATCATTATCGATTTATTAAAAAATATAAAAAAAACTTTAAAAAACAACTATTCTTTTTCCATGGGCATGAAGTTTTAAAATTAAATAGAGACTATTCAGAACCATATAATTATATGAAAAAGAAGTTTTGTTTTTTGCAAAATATTTATGATTCAATTAAACTAAGAGTTTGGCATAATTATTTTATAAAAAACAACGAGAAATGTTATTATATTTTTGTAAGTAATTGGATGAAGGAAATGTTCCTAAAAAACACAAAGATATCAAAAGAATTAATAGAGAGCCATAGCTATATTACCTATAATAGTATAGGAGAAGAATTTGAAACAGAAAATTATGATAAAAACAGTAAAAAAGAATATGACTTTATTACAATAAGGGGAAACTTAGATGGTTCAAAGTATTGCATAGATATAGTTAATCAATTAGCATTTCAAAATCCAAAGTATAAATTTTTAGTAGTAGGAAAGGGAAAATATTTTGAAATATATGAAAAGGCACCAAATATAGAGAGAATACAAGAACATTGTAGTCATGAAAAAATTATTCAAATGTTAAATAAATCAAAATGTGCTCTGATGCCAACCAGAACAGATGCACAAGGATTAATGGCATGTGAAATAGCAACATTTGGAATTCCCATTATTACATCAGATATACCAGTCTGTCATGAAATATTTGATACTTTTTCTAATGTTGAATTTATAGACAACAATAATATATCAAAAGAAGATATTATAAATAAGTACAAAAAAATATTGAATAAAATGGATAATAAGAAAATTGAAAAATATTTTTTAGAAAAAAATTGCAATGATGAAATAAATATTATCAGAAAAATTTTGCAATAATATAGGGGGGTATATGAAATATATTCTGGTACTATTGGTATTAATACTATATTGTTTCTTATTTAAAAAAGCAGCAGGTACCTTAAAAATAACTAAAATGAATGTAGTTACTTTTGTTTTTCTTAGTATATTGTTTTTTGAACTGATAGGCGGTTCTTTGATATACTTAGGATTCAATGATCACTACTTAATACGAAAAATAAGGTTAGATACTACTATTGACAAAACATATTACATATTAGCCTATACATCTTTGATAATACCAATTATTATAATCTTATGTAATAAATATATCTTTAAGATAGATAAAACTAAGAAAAATAATAAAAAAGATTTGCAAATAACATATTTTAGTAAACTAGAAGAAAATGTACAAATAGGAAGTAAAGAAAATAGAAAAAAAATGTTTTACATAGTACTAGTTCTTATTATTATATGTGCAATATCGATTATTTATGTATTTTCTTGTATAGGATATATACCAATTATAAAATTATTAGATGAAAATTTTGATTTTGCAACAGAAAGAATTAACATATCTAGAGCCTTTGAGGGAAATGTATATATAAAAAATATTGTTATGTTGGCGTTAACTCCAATGATTTCATATTTAGCATACATTTATATGAGAGTAACTAAACAAACAAAATGGAAAGTATTATTTGTAATTTTACTAATTTTAAGTATATTAGCATTAACACATGATTTTTCAAAAGCTTCGATATTATATTATCTATTATTCTTTTTAATAATAGAAATTACCTTAGGCACTAACTTCAAATTGAAAACAATTATACCAATTTTATGTATATTTGCAATTATTGTGGTTGTACTTTATGAACTTATTATGGGATATAATCAATCTTTATTATCTATTTCTTCAGGACCATTAGGCAGAATTATTATTACACAGGTATCAGCATTGTTTTTACATATAGATGGATTTCCGGAATTTATACCTTACATAGAAGGACATAGTTTTCCTAAATTGTTAGTAGGATTTTTAGGTGAAGGTGATTATTCAATCAGAAGTGGTAGACTAGTAATGGAAGAGTACTCAAGTGCTTCTGTAGCAAATGGAACAGCTGGGGTAATGAATACTCTATTTGTAGGAGAAGCCTATGCAAATTTTGGAATGGTTGGAGTAATTTTATCACCTATACTTGTAGGAATTATCTTTTCTGGAATACTAGCATGGTTTATAAAAAGTAAAAAAGATCCTATTAATATGCTTATTTATATAGAAGCATTTATAGTATTTAAAGATGTATTACAGGGAGGATTTGTAGATTTTATTTACAATATAAAATTTATAGCTTTATTAGCAGTTTTAGTGGGAATTAAGTTGATAATAAAATTAACTACCAAAAAAGGAGGAAATCAAGAAAACAAAATGGAGCAAAATAAAAGATGTATTTTTCACGTACCAAATTATATTAATCCAGTAGCTAATTCAGGCTCAACACGTAGGCCAATTTGTATGTTACAGGCTTTTAAAGATATAGGTTATAAAGTAGATGTGGTTATGGGAGATGCTAAAACAAGAAAAAAACAAATAAAAGCAATTGAAGAAAATATATTAAATGGTGTAAAATATGATTTTATGTATTCTGAAGATAGTACAATGCCAACTTTATTAACAGAAAGTCATCATTTACCAACCCATCCTTTTTTAGATTTTGGATTTATGAAATTTTGCAAAAAGTACAATATAAAAATAGGTTTATATTACAGAGACATTTATTGGCAATTTCCGTTTTATGGCGAAAAAATGAGCAAGCTAAAAAAGAGTTTTGCACTTTGGATGTACAATTATGATATCAAACAATATAGAAAAATAGTAGATATTTTATATTTACAAAGTATGAAAATGGCAAAATATTTACCAAAGACGATAGGTGAAACAACAATAAAAACATTACCACCTGGAGAAAATTGGAATCAAGAGCAAATGGAAAAAAGAAGAGAGCATTTTGAAAAAAGAGATAAAAGCCGCATAAATATTTTTTATGTAGGTGGAATAGGAAATTTATATGACTTAGAACCATTACTAAAAGTAGTGGAAGAAAAACAATATGTTGATTTAACTATTTGTTGTAGACAAAGGGACTGGGATATTGAAAAAGTAAGATATGAAAAGTACTTAAATAGTAGAGTCACTATTATTCATAAGTCTGGAAAAGAATTGGAAGAATATTATCAACAAGCAGATATTGCTAGTTTGTATTTTCCGAATGATGAATATAGAAAGTTTGTACTACCAATTAAACTGTTTGAATACTTAGAAAACGTAACTCCAATTATTGCCACCAAAGGAACAGAAGTTGGTCAATTTATCACAGATACAGATATTGGATGGGCAATACCTTGCGAGGAGAATGCATTATCAGAACTATTAGAAAAAATACATAAGAATAATGAATTACTGATAGAAAAACATCAAAATGCTATTAAAGTACTTCCTCAAAATACATGGACTGAAAGAGCAAAACAAGTAGAAAGAGAATTAAAATGAAAGAAAAATTAAATATTAAAAAACTTTTTTCAACATCAGTAGCTAAATTAACAATGGGTTCTTTCATAGGACAATTAATAACTATATTGGTATCACCAATAACAACGAGAATATATAATGCAGAGGAATTAGGAATTTATACCTTATTATTAACTATTGTGAACATGATTGGACCTGTTGTTTGTGCAAAATATGAAATGGCCATTGTAACTGAAAATGAAGAAAGGAAAGTTTATGCATTAATTGTATTATGTACTATAATCAATTTAATATTATCAACTATATCTATTATAGGATACACGATATATTTAATATGTACTAATATATTTTCACCAATATATATTATATATTTAATCATAATATTTATAATATTGTTATTAAATGGATTATCTAATGTTCTAATATATTATAATAATAGAAATAAAGATTATGATATTATTTCAAGAGTGTATGTTATTAGAATACTTGTGCAAAACGTATTACTAATAGTCTTAGGTTTATTAAAGTGTTCTGTAATGGGACTAATAATAGCACAATTATTGGGTATGTTAGTAGGAATAAGAAAACAATCAGAAAGATTAATTCCTCATTTAAAAGAATTGAGATGTATTAGGAAAGAAGAGATTATCGAAGTTGCTAAAAGCAATAAGAAATTAATGCTATATACAGCTCCATCTAACTTGGTAAATCTTGCATCCTATTCTATATTGAACTTTTTTATAACAGGACTATATGGAGCGACAACTTTTGGTTATTATTCAATGTCATATAGAATGCTAGGTTTACCACTTACATTAATTAGCAGGAATATAGCACAAATATTTTTTGAAAAGGCAACAACAGAGAACAGAAAAGTAGGAGGATTTACTAAGACATTATGGCAAACAACTTTGGGATTATCCATAGTTTCTATTATTATGGTAGCAGGGCTTGAATTATTGGCACCATGGGCATTTAGTATATTTTTTGGAGAAAGTTGGAGAATATCGGGAGAATATGTACAAATACTTGCATGGATGTTTGGAATAAGGTTGGTTGTTGCTGCATTAACACCAGCACTTGTTATTGTGAAAAGACAAGATATAGAGTTAAAAATACAATGTATGTTTATTATAACATCTATTGTTATTTATATATTATGTAATACTTTGTCATTACCGATAGAACAATTTTTAACATTAATTACAATTTGTTATTCTATCATATATATAATATTATATATGATGATATATATACAATCTAAAAATAATAAAAAAAGAAAGGAAGTAAATTAAAATGAAAAAAGTAAATGTAATAGGATTAGGGTATATTGGATTACCAACAGCATTAATGTTTGCAACTCACGGCGTAGAAGTAGTAGGAACAGATTATAATAAGGAGTTAATAGAAACTCTAAATAAAGGAAAAACTACTTTTGAAGAAGAAGGACTAGATCAATCATTTCAAAATGCATTAAAAACAGGAATTAAATTTACAACAGAATATATGCATGATGATATTTATATTGTATCAGTACCAACGCCATATGAAAAAGAAAACAAAAAAATTGATCCAAAATATGTTATTTCAGCAGTAGAATCTGTGTTAGATGTATGTAATAAAGGGGCTATTTTAATTATAGAGTCTACAATTTCTCCTGGAACCATTGATAAATTTATAAGACCAATTATTGCAAAAAAAGGTTTAGAAATAGGAAAAGATATTCATTTAGTGCATGCTCCAGAAAGAATTATACCAGGTAATATGATGTATGAGCTAGAACATAATTCAAGAACTATTGGAGCAGATAGTAAAGAAATAGGAGAACAAGTAAAGGAATTATATGCTTCTTTTTGTAAAGGAGAGATTGTTGTAACGGATATTAAAACGGCAGAAATGACCAAAGTGGTAGAAAATACATTTAGAGATATCAATATTGCTTTTGCTAATGAATTATCTAGAATATGTAGAAAAGATGGAATGGATGTATATGAAATTATTAGAATTGCTAATAAACATCCAAGAGTTAATATACTTCAACCAGGACCTGGAGTAGGAGGACATTGTATTTCTGTTGATCCATGGTTTTTAGTTGGAGATTATCCAGATATTGTTAATGTTATTAAAGCAGCGAGAGAAGTAAATGATGGACAACCTAAATTTGTATTAGATAGATTAGAAACAATTATGAAGGAGCACAATATTCAAGATTACTCAAAAGTAGGAATCTATGGACTAACTTATAAAGACGATGTAGATGATATTAGAGAAAGCCCTACTCTTCAAATGCTAGAAATCATGGGAGAAGAAAAAGCAAAACAAGTAAAAGTATTTGACCCACATGTTAAACGTGAGATTGTAGCAAATCAATATCATGATTTTGACGAATTTTTAAAGGATATAGAAATTATTCTTGTCATGAATGCTCATACACATTTAAAGGAAAATATGAACAAAATAGAAGGAAAAATTATTTTTGACACAAAAAACGCAGTAAATATTAAAGATACATATAAGTTATAAAAGTATTAAAGGGGAAAAAATGCTATCCATTATTAAACAAAATGCTGAAAATATAAAACAAAAAAATGTAAATAGAGACATTAGAATTAGTATAATAAGAATATTAGCAACCATTGGAATTGTATTATGCCACATTTTACAAGAATATGGAAATCCACTAGCTAACTGGCTTAACGTAAATGTACAAATATTTTTATTTATGTCTGGTTTTCTATATGGAAATAAAACAATTGAAAATAAAATTTTATGGTTAAAAAATAGATTTATAAAAATTTTAGTACCATATTATATATTTTTTGCTATTGCTCTAATAGCATATATTATATTAAAAAGAGAATTACTATCTCTTTCTAATATATTTACTACATTTTTTTGCCTTCAATTGTTTGGAAAAGACATAACTGGATTAGGACATTTATGGTTTATTCCTTTAATATTACTTTGCTATATAATAACACCAATTTTGCAAGTCATAAGACAGAAAATAAGTGAAAATAAAAAATATTGGCTTCTAGTTTTACTAATTATTTTAATAGTACATTGTTTAATTATAATACCTACAATTAATATGAGGTACATAACTAGTTTGGTAATTTATATAATTGGCTATTTCATATCACTATTTTATCAAAAGAGCAAAAAAATCAAGAGATTCAGTAGTATTATTATTACTATAATAGCCATCTTATTGGTTATATTAGAAATCCTTATGCCAATATTTATAAGTAATACTATTCTTTATAAAATAATTAGTTTTGCAATATATTACAGAAATTTATTTTTAGGAATTGCCATTTTTATGATATTATATAATTTAATAGGAAGAATACGAAAAAATAAATTTTATTATACAAATAATATATTATCAACGTTAGATTCCTATACATTTTATATATATCTTACACATTGCATCTATATATTAGGACCAATGTCTTTACTATATATTACAAATAATATTATAATAAATTATATAATTACTTTTGCAATGATTACAATTAGTAGTATTATATTGAAAAATATTTCAAGTAAAGTTATTGATCAACTGGGTAAAATAAATATAAGGAGAAAAGAGGAAATAAGATGAAAAAAGTAATGTTAGTATTTGGAACAAGACCAGAAGCAATTAAAATGTGCCCACTAGTAAAAGAATTACAAAAAAGAAAAAGTATACAAACAGTGGTATGTGTTACAGGCCAGCATAGAGAAATGTTAACTCAAGTATTAGACTGTTTTGGGGTGATACCAGACTATAATTTAGATATTATGCAGGATAGACAAACTTTGTTTGATATTACAGTTAATATTATATCTAGAATAAAACCAGTATTAGAAAAAGAAAAACCAGATTTATTACTAGTCCATGGCGATACGACTACAACGTTCATATCAGCATTATGTTCATTTTATATGCAAATCCCAGTAGGGCATGTAGAAGCTGGACTAAGAACATATAACCTTTATTCTCCATTTCCAGAAGAATTTAATAGACAAGCTACTGGTATTATTGCAAAATACAACTTTGCACCAACACAACAAGCAAAAAAAAATTTATTAAAAGAAGGAAAAGAAGAATCAAGTATTTATATAACTGGAAATACTGCAATAGATGCTCTAAAAACAACTGTTAAGAAAGATTATTATCATCCAATTTTTGACTGGGTTGGCAATGATAGATTATTACTTTTAACAGCCCATAGAAGGGAAAATTTAGGACAACCACTAGAAGAAATGTTTACAGCAATTAGAAAAATAGTAGATGAATATAAAGATGTTAAAGTCATCTATCCAATTCATAAAAATCCAATTGTAAGAGAAACTGCTAATAGAATATTTGGAGGTAATGAACAAATAAAACTAATTGAGCCTTTAGAGGTACTAGATTTTCACAATTTTCTAGCAAAATCATATTTAATCTTAACAGATAGTGGGGGCATTCAAGAAGAGGCACCATCATTAGGAAAACCAGTATTAGTTATGCGTGATACTACAGAAAGACCAGAGGGCATTAAGGCGGGAACATTAAAATTAGTAGGAACAAATCAAAACACAATTTATGAAAATATAAAGTTGTTATTAGATGATAAGAAAGAATATGAAAAAATGAGTAAAGCTTCTAACCCGTATGGGGATGGAACAGCAAGTATTCAAATAGCAGATATTATAGAAAAAACTTTATAATAGGAATATCAAAATTTCAAAGGAGGAGCTAAATGAGTCAAGGAAGGAGAATGGCAGAAGAGCCAAAAAGTTATAAAAAGAAAAAGAAACAATCTAGTACATCTAACAAATTAGATATATTTTTTAAATTAATTGCATTTGCGTTTGTTGTAATTACCATTATCTTTTATATTTCCGTTTTAAAAATGGACTTGCTACCAGGTCTATATGTAACAATCTTTACAATTGCTGAAATTGTATTTACTCTTGCAATGGTAGTAGGATTAGTAAAAAAGCATAGAACTTATAAACTAACAATTTTATGCTTTATTATTGTATTATTACTTTCAGGAATTTATATTTATGTAACAAACTATACATTAGCAACATCTGATTTTTTAGGTAATGTATTCCAAGAAAGAGCAGAAACAGAAGACTATTATGTAGTAGTCAGAAAAGCAAGTTCTTATGATAGTGTAGAAGACATTGCTGATGAAACAGTATATTTCTTCCAAATTGAAGATGATGTACAATCTGAATTAGAAAGTAAAGTGGATGTACAATTTGAAGCACAAAATAGTTTAACAGGATTAGGAAACAACTTATTAAGTGAAGAAATTGACGTTATATTTATTAGTTCATCACAACATGCTATTCTTTCAGAAGAAATTGAAAACTTTGAATCAGATACTAAAATTATCTATACTGCAACACATGAAATAGAGAAGATGATAGGCACTGCAGGAGGAAATAGCAATTCAAAATATACTGTAGAAAATGGAATCTTTAATGTGATGATTAGTGGAATAGATACTTCTGGAAGTATTAGAAATGTAGGAAGAAGTGATGCCAACATTATTGTAACAATTAATACTAATACACATGAAGTACTATTAACTTCAATTCCAAGAGATTATTATGTTACACTACATGGAAAACAAGCAAAAGACAAATTAACTCACTCTGGTATTTATGGTATTAATGAAACTGTAACAACTGTAGAAGATTTATTAGATATTGATATCAATTATTATGTAAGAGTTAATTTCTCGACAGTTGTAGAGTTAGTAGATACTTTAGGTGGTATTGAAGTATATTCAGATTACGATTTTACAAGAGGAAATTATCATTTTAATCAAGGATACAATTACATTTATGGAGATGCAGCCTTAGTATTTAGTAGAGAAAGACAATCTTTTGCTGCAGGAGATAATCAAAGAGTTAAAAACCAGCAACATGTCATTGAAGCTATTATGAAAAAAGTATTAAATAGTAGTACAATTTTAACTAAATATACTAGTATTTTAAATGCTTTAGAAGATAATTTCCAAACTAATATCAATCAAAATGAAATTAGTAGCCTAGTAAAAGATCAATTAAATAATATGTCTTCTTGGACAATTAAAACAAATTCACTAACAGGAACGGGTGCTTCAAGAACAACCTATTCTTTAGGAAATATTTATTCATATGTAATGATTCCGGATTCAGATTCAGTAGATGCAGCAAAACAAGAAATTAAGGACGTTATGGGAGAGTAATAAATGATAAGACCAATTGTTAAATTTTTAATTAATATCTTTTGCAAAATTGTATTTAGAGTAAAAAAAGTAGGAGAAGAAAATATCAAAAAAGAAGGTGCCTACATCATGTGTGCTAATCATCAATCCAACTGGGACCCACCAATTCTAGTAGCTTCTACCAAAAGGGTACTTTATATTATGGCAAAAGAAGAACTGTTTAAAAATAATTTTATTAGATGGTTTGCTAAAAAATGTGCAGTATTTCCTGTAAAAAGAGGAAAAATGGATATAGAATCTATGAAGTTTTCTTTAAAAATTCTAAAAGAAGGACAAATTCTAATGTTATTTCCAGAAGGAACAAGACATGGGTTAGAAAAAAATGGAAAAGCCCAAAATGGAGCTGCCTTTTTAGCTTTAAGAACAGGAGTACCTGTTATACCAGTAGGAATACAAGGAGAAATGAAGCCATTTCATAAAGTAAAAACTAAATTATGGAAAATCTTTAGATTTTAGCAAATATCAAACGAACAAACCAGAAAAAGAGTTACTAGATAAGGTAAGTAAAGAGATTATGGACAATATTATTATGTTGACAAAGGAAAAAATATAGAGTATAATTATAATGTTAATTAATAGGATACAAAATTTCGAAAAATGATAACTTATAAAATTAGTATCAAAATAAAAAATATAGTGACTATTTAATTTTTCACTATATTTTTTGCAGTAAATACTCGAGTAAATATTTAATTTATGAATATAGAATTAAACTGGTCTGATAAATTGTTATTTTATGAAAATAAAATGCAAAAAAATAAAGAAAAATATAAAACTAATATAAGTAAGGGGTAATGAAAATGAATAATCAAAACATTAGAAACATAGCAATTATTGCACACGTTGACCATGGAAAAACAACACTAGTAGATGCACTATTAAAACAAAGTCATGTATTTAGAGAAAATGAACAAGTATCTGAACGAATTATGGACTCAGGAGATATTGAAAAAGAAAGAGGAATTACCATTCTTTCTAAAAATACCTCTGTTATGTATAATGGCATTAAAATTAATATTGTAGATACACCAGGTCACGCAGACTTTGGTGGAGAAGTAGAACGTGTACTTAAAATGGTAGATGGTGTTCTTTTATTAGTTGATGCTTTTGAAGGACCAATGCCTCAAACCAGAGAAGTATTAAAAAAATCGCTAGCCTTAAATTTAAAACCAATTGTTGTTATTAATAAAATAGATAGACCAGGTGCAAATCCATTAAAAGTAGTAGACCAAGTGCTAGAGCTATTTATTGAGCTAAATGCAAATGATGACCAACTAGATTTTCCAGTTATTTATGCATCTGCTAAAAATGGAATTGCTAAAATGAATTTAGAAGATGAAAGTGATAATGTAACTTGTATTTTTGATACGATTATTAACACCATTCAGCCACCAAAATGTGATATGGATGGAACCATGCAATTATTAGTTTCTAATATTGATTATGATGATTATCTAGGAAGGATTGCCATTGGTAGAATTGAACGTGGAAAAATTACTTCTGGCATGAATGTAGCAGTTTGTAAAAAGGACGATAAAATTGTACAAGGAAAAATAGCAAAATTATTTACCTATCAAGGCCTAAAAAGAGTAGAAGTAGAAGAAGTGGGAGCAGGAGATATTGTTTGTATTTCTGGTATTTCTGACATTAATATTGGAGAAACTGTATGTGATCCAAACAATCCAGAAAAAATAGAATTTGTAGATATAGACGAGCCAACAGTATCTATGACATTTAGTGTAAATAATGGACCATTTGCCGGTAGAGAAGGTCAATTTGTTACTTCTAGACATATTAGAGACAGATTATTTAAAGAACTAGAAAGAAATGTAAGTTTACGTGTAAAAGAAACCGATACTCCAGATAGTTTTGAAGTTTCTGGACGTGGAGAATTACACTTATCTATTTTAATAGAAACCATGAGAAGAGAAGGTTTTGAACTTTTAGTTTCTCGTCCAAAGGTTATTTTTAAAGAAATAGATGGCGTAAAATGTGAGCCAATGGAAAGATTAGTAGTAAATGTACCAGATGATTGTATTGGCAATGTTATTGAAAAACTAGGCAGAAGAAAAGCAGAAATGATTAATATGGAACCTGCAGAAGTAGGACATACAAAAGTAGAGTTTAAAATTCCTGCAAGAGGACTAATAGGCTACCGTACAGAATTTTTAACAGATACCAAAGGCGAAGGTACTATGAATAGTATTTTTGATTCCTATGAACCATATAAAGGTGAAATTCAATCTAGAACAAGAGGTGTATTAGTAGCTTTTGAACAAGGAACTTCTATTACTTATGGATTATATAATGCACAAGAAAGAGGAGAACTTTTAATAGGTCCAGGTGTAGAAGTATATGAAGGAATGATTGTTGGAATCAATTCTAGAAATGAAGATATTTCTATTAATGTATGTAAAGAAAAACATTTAACAAATACAAGAGCTTCTGGTTCAGATGATGCACTTCGCTTAGTACCACCAATTCAAATGTCATTAGAAAAAGCAATAGAATTTATTGCAGAAGATGAACTAGTAGAAGTAACTCCAAAAAATATTCGTTTAAGAAAGAAAATATTAGATAACAAAACAAGAGAAAGAATGGCAAGAAGAACTACAGCAGAGTAAGAAATTTAAGATGCAAAAAATATTTCTATTTTAAAAATGTTTCTTAAAAAAAGATGGAACGAATAAAATTAAAAGAACAGAGTGCTATAAAAAATAGATTTTTAATGAAAAAGAAAGAAAGGTGCTAAAAAATAAATGGCAAAAGCTTTTGAAGATAATGAACATACAAACCAGTGGATCAAAAAACAACTACATTCTTCCACTAAAAGAAGTGGATGGAATGTAAATGCTTGTGCAGAAACAGAAGATAGAAAAAATAGAAAACAATCTTTTAAAGAATCATTAGTAGTTCAAGATGCAAAATTAAGACAACAGGTACATGAACTTATTAGAGAAATGAAAGAACAGGGAAAATCAAAATTAGAAGTTATTTTTGCTTTAAGTAAAAGACCTGAATTTAAGAAATATTCTCCATATTTTAAGGCATGGGTAGAAAACGATTATAGGGAAAACCGACCAAAATCTCCATGGACGAGTAGAACTAAAATTCCAGAAAAAAAAGAAGAGGAAGAAAGATAAAAAATAATACTGAAAATAAATGTGTAATTATAAAAAGTTAAATAAAATAGTAAAAAAGCAAGAAATGAAAATAAAGATAAGAAAGTGAAAGAAGATAGATGAATGTAATAGAGCTAGAAAAAATAAAACAAAAAGCTTTAGAAGAGCACATTCCTATTATTATGGATGACACTCTAGAAGTAGTGGCAAATATTTTAAGTAAAATAAAACCGAAAAGAATTTTAGAAATAGGAACGGCAGTTGGCTATTCAGCCATCTGCTTTTCAAGCTATTTAGCAAATGATGGAAAAATAGATACTATTGAACGAGATTCTGCTAGAGCATCTGAAGCAAGAGAAAATATCAAAAAAGTAGAAGTGGAAGATAAAATCCAAATCTATGAAGGGGATGCAGTAGAAATATTACCTACTTTACAAGAACAATATGATGTGGTGTTTATAGATGCTGCAAAAGGAAAGTACCCTTTCTTTTTAAAAGAGGCTTTAAGAATGATAAAACCAGGTGGAACTATTATTGCAGATAATGTCTTGTATAAAGGATATGTAATGAGTGATTATAATAAACATAAACAACGTACTGCAGTAAGAAACCTGCGAGAATATATTGCAGAAATTACACAAAATCCAAATCTTGAAACACAGATATTAGAAGTAGGAGATGGTCTTGCTATAACAAAAGTTATAGCAAATATTTAATACAAGAAGCAATGGTATCAATTACAAAAACAGAGGAAAGTATATAAATTATGCAAGTTTTTACTTTGTAAGAAATTTTGGCTAATATAATATTTAATTTCTTTTTAAAGAATGGATATACATGGTTAACAAATAAAATAGCAATAATGCCCCAAGCAATAGAAAAAGAAAGAGTAATACGACCATTTAAATTAAAGTAATCATTAGAATAATCCCACCAATGCATACCAAAAAGCGCATCTAACACATAACTTGTTACATACTCAAAAGCAGAAAAAAGAATAGCAGCATAAAAGAATAACTTCAAATTATTTTTTCTATATCTACCTAAAAAATAAATAAGCATTAAAGCACCATAGCCATAAATAGGACAAATAGGACCAAATAGAAAACCTCTTTTTACAAAATGCCCTAAAGTAAAAATAGCATATACAGTTTCCATTAGCCAACCAATAAAAGCAAATAAGAAAAAATATAAGATAAAAAGCTGAAATCTATTTAATTTAAGCTTTTTTTTGCTTTTGGAAATTTCGATTGTATCTGCTACTACCATATTATCTAGTACTTCTTCATTTTTTAAACTTTCACTATTTAAATTTTTGTTATCTATAGAATCTAACATATATAAACACCCTCATTTTTTTCTAAAACATATCTTATCAAATTATGAAAAAAAAGTAAATATATAACTTTACTTCTTAAGAGAGTCTTAAGAAAGTGTCAATGGGGACGGAGAATTTTGACAACTTTTTTAAAAAATATTTATTTTTATTAAATCTTAATTCAAAAGTTGTCAAAATTCTCCGTCCCCATTGACAAAAAGTAGTAGTCAAAATAATAAAAATATGATATAATTTTATAGAAAACAAAACTACAAAACTTTTTACATAAGTGAAATCCTTACGAAATATAGTTATGGAAAGGAATTGAATAAAAAATGAAAATACTAGTTGTAATAGACCAGTATGATGGAGCAAATAATGGAACTACCATTTCAGCAAGAAGATTTGTAGAAAACTTAAGAAAAGATGGAAATGAAGTAAGAGTTATTAGTACAGGTAAAGAAGAAAAAGATAAATATACAGTAAAAGAATTTAAATTACCACCTATTGCTAATAAAATTGTAAAATCACAAGGTATGGAATTTGCAAAGCCAGATGAAGAAAAATTAAGAAAAGCAATAGAGTGGGCAGAAGTAGTACATTTTTATATGCCTTTTTTATTATCTAGTAAAGGACTTAAGATATGTGAAGAACTAAATAAACCAAGAACTACTGCCTTCCATGTACAACCAGAAAATATTACTTACTCTATTGGGTTAGGAAAGCAAACTAAAATTAATGACCAAATTTATTTTCTGTTTAGAGATAAATTTTTTAATAGATTTCATCATATTCATTGTCCTAGTAAGCTAATTGCAGATGAATTAATCAAACATGGTTACACAGCCAAAATGCATGTGATTTCTAATGGAATTGAATCAGACTGGGTTTATAAAAAATCAGAAAAACCAGAAGAGTTAAAAGATAAAATTGTCATTACTATGGTAGGAAGACTATCTGGTGAAAAGAGACAAGATTTATTAATAGAAGCTGCTAAACAATCTAAATATGCAGATAAAATACAACTTGTTTTTGCAGGTAATGGACCAATGAAAAAGCATTATGCTAAATTAAGCGAAACACTACAAAATAAACCTATTATGGCATTTTATACCAAAGAAGAACTAAAGAAATTGCTAAGCTATACCGACTTATATATACATACTTCAGACGCAGAAATAGAAGCAATTTCATGTATAGAAGCAATTGCTACAGGCTTAGTGCCTATTATTGCTAAAAGTGACCAATCTGCAACTAAACAATTTGCTTTAGATGAAAGAAGTCTTTTTGAAGCAGGAAATAGCACAGATTTAACGCAAAAAATTGATTATTGGCTAGATAATGTAGAAGAAAAGAAAAAACAAGAAAAAGAGTATGCAAAATTTGCAGAAAACTTTAAAATAGAAAAAAGTATGAAAAAGATGGAAGAAATGTTTCAAGAGGAAATAGAAGAAAGAAGTAAATAAAATAAGACATATTAATTTACTAAAATAATAGAATATAAAGAGGTAGCAACTGAAATACAGTATATTACAAAGAAAAAACAAAAGAAAATCAAAGGCGAAACACAAAATAGAATTGCAAAGAAAATAGAAAAAGAAAAGGAAAATAAAGGAATGAAAGAAGTAAAATATGACGAATTAGAATATGAAAAAACAAAATATGATAATTTAAAAGGGGATACCCAAGTTTTTCATATGTGGGAGCCTCTAAAATTTGAAATAAAAGATAATTACCAATTTATTTGCAAAAATAACATTTTTAATTTGTTTTCTAATTTGGTATTTCATGTTTTTACACCTGTTGTTTGGATATTAAATAAAGTGTTATTTGGTTTTAGAATAGAAAATAAAGAAAATATGCGAAAAGTGGAAAATGGCAAAGTTACCATTTCTAATCATATTCATCCAATGGATTGTACTATGAATGCATTAGTAAATTTTCCTTGCAGAACTTACTTTACTAGTTTAGCAAGCAATTTTAAAATACCAGTTATTAGACATTTAATAAGACTTTTATATGCAGTACCAATTCCTAATAAACAATCACAAAAAGTGAGATGGAAACAAGAAATTAAGCAAGCTCTAAAAGAAGGGAAAACAGTACATTTCTATCCAGAAGGAGCATTATGGCCTTATTATGAAAAAATAAGAGAATTCAAAAAAGGTGCGTTTCAATTAGCAGTAGAAGCAAATGTACCTATTGTTCCTATTTTCTATCAATTTGAAGAACCAGAAGGTATCTTTAGTTTGTATAAGAAAAAGAAATGTATTTATGCTAAAGTACTAGAGCCAGTTTATCCTAATATAAACTTAACAGAAAGAGAAAGAATTTTAGATTTACAACAAAGAGTATTAGAAGAATATCAATATGATGATTCACAAAAAGAAGAAATGGATTATGGAGAAATAGGATTTTAATTTAATAGTACTAGAAAAATGAAAAAAATAAAATTGTTTCAAAAATATTGGATTATGATATCACATAAAATGAGATGAAAAAAGTAATAAGTATAAAATGAAAAACAAAAATAAATGAAAAAATTTATAAAAAGTAAAACAAGGAGATAAAAATAAAAAAATGAAAAAGCCAGAATTATTAGCACCAGCAGGATCTTTTGAAAAAGCAAAAACGGCATTCCTATATGGAGCAGATGCTGTTTATTGCGGAACAGGAACATTGTCCTTAAGAAGTAGAGCAGAAGTAGACAATGACGAACTAGCAAAAACAATTAAATATGCCCACAGTATTGGAAAAAAAGTGTATGCCGCTATTAATATTTATGCCTGGGATAGCTATTATGAAGAAATAAAAAAACAAGCCAAAATGTTAAATGACTTAAAAGTAGATGCCATTATTGCCTCTGATGGTGGAGTAATGGAAATTTTAAAACAATATGCACCAGATGTTCCAATTCATGTTAGTACACAAGCAAATATTGTAAGTTACCATACAGCTAACTTTTGGCATAAAAATGGAGCATCTAGGGTTATTCTAGGAAGAGAATTAAATAAGGAACAAATAAGAGAAATTATGAACAACAAAGAAAAAGACTTAGAAGTAGAAATATTTGTTCATGGTGCCATTTGTTTTGGCTATTCTGGAAGATGTTTTTTAAGTGACTTTTTAGCAGGAAGAAGTGCCAACTTAGGAGATTGTGCGCAAAGTTGTAGATGGGCATATAATGTTTATGTAGAAGAACATAATAATCCAGGCAATTTAATGCCAGTAGAATATGACGAAAAAGGTACCTATATTTTTTCATCTAAAGATTTATGTTTAATAAAAGAAATTCCAGAAATTATAGAAATGGGAATCGATAGTTTAAAAATAGAAGGAAGACTAAAAACAGAATATTATTTAGCATCTGTTGTAAATGCTTATCGCAATGCCATTGATGATTATGCCAAAGACCCAAAAAATTATGATGCAACAAAATACTTAAAAGAGTTAGAAAAAACAAAAACAAGAGGATTAACCACCTTTTATTTTAATGATAGAAACAACAAAGACTTTCAAGAATATGAAGGAAAACAATATAATCCAAATTATGAATTTGGGGGAAAAGTATTAGAAGCCTATAAAAAAGAGGATGCTCTTGCAAAAAGCGGAAATGCAATGGCAAAAAACAAAGATGAAGATAAAGACAATATTTATGTAATAGAAATTAAAAATAAGTTAACTGTTGGAGATAAAATGGAAATACTAATACCAAACCAAATAGAAACAGTTTCTTTTGAAATTGAAGAACTATGGGATACAGAAACTGGAAAAGAAATATCAACAGTAAACCCAGGAAAAGCTGGACAAACAGTCCTTATGTCTCTACCAATTCCCGCAGAAAAAGGTTGGATTTTGAGGAGAGGTAAGTAGGGACGGGGAGAGTTACCCTATCTAGGGTAACTTGGGACACTTCTTTTACGGCTATTAGGAGCGTTTATTTTTTTGTTGATTTTAGTTACTATTACTTTTAGCTACATTAGGGACATTCCTTTTATTTAGAAATAAAAAAGAGGAGGAGTGTCCCTTTTGGTTGTTTTTCAGCCAAAAGGGAACGTCCCCAATGGTCGAAAATCAGCCAAAAAGGACCGTCCCTACTGGCTGACTTTTTCAAACTTTAAACCAATGTAAAAACCTAAAATGAATAATCCAATAGAGATAAAGCCTTCTAAACTAAAGTTAAATCCAGGATATAGAATGAGAACAGAGCCTAATACAAATCCAATAATGGCATAAAAAGTTTGCGTATAATAATGTTTTAATAAAAACTGAATTACTTTTAAAAACAATAGACTTCCAAGTAAAAGTCCAATTGCCATAGGAATTAATATAGATAAATTTACAGTAGAAATAGCACCTAAATAAAGATTATAAACACCGTAAACACATTAAAATAACACTACTACTTACGCCAGGAACTACAATACCAACGGACATAAGAAATCCAGAAAGTATAAAATAGAAAAAGTTATTTTCTCCTAAGTCTAAGCTAATGAGATTTGGCAATATAGTTTTTAATTTAACAGAAAGAAAACCAATAAAAAAAGCAATTACTAGAAAAAGGAGATGGGAAAGTCGAAAACCGTTTTTCTGATTTGCTTGCCTGAATAATACAGGAATACTACCTAAAATAAGACCGATAAAGCAAAACTTAGTTGGCATAGGGTATTCATTAAAGAGAAAATTAAGCAATTTGCCTACTAATAACACTCCTGTAATTCCACCAAGACCAATAGGAAGAAGAAAAATAAAATTTTTCTTAAAGTCATGAAATAAGTTTAGCACACTATCAATTAATTTTTCATAAATACCAAGAATAACACAAAAAACACCACTACTAATACCTGGCAAAATTGCACCACTACCAATTAAAATCCCTTTACAATAATCAATAAGAAATTTCATATTTTGTACATTTACCCTTTCTTTATTTTATAAAAAAATATGCAAGAAATGAAAAAAAAATTCATAAAAGTAATTGACAAAATACAAAATACCATTTATAATATTATTTGTTCATGCAAAACAGTATGAACAAAGTAAATAATAATGCAGGTGTAGTTCAATGGTAGAATTCCAGCCTTCCAAGCTGGCTATGTGGGTTCGATTCCCATCACCTGCTCCATTTGATTTGTACTCCTATGTAGGAGCTTTTTTTAAGACTAATAGATTTTATATAATTCTATCAGTCTTTATTCTTATGCATCCTTAAGGCTATTCTCGTTTAATAAAAAATCATATATACTCATATATATTATTCCATTATCATCTTGCCATTTAATAAAATGATCATAAACTATAACTATTTTCTTAAAATTATCTCCCACATTTAAAAGTGATTGTAGCTCTTGCTCTTTTTTATTATTATCCTCTATGCTGTACGCTGATTGAATATAATATTTATCACTACCTTTATTTACTACAAAATCTATTTCTAATTGTTTATAATCTTTTTTACCATTATCTAAATTATTTCTTTTTTCTACAACGCCTACATCAACATTAAAACCTCTTCTTCTAAGTTCTGTATATATTATATTTTCCATTATATGATTTTTTTCTAATTGTCTAAAATTAATTAAACTATTTCTAATTCCAATATCTACGAAATAATATTTTGATGGAGTTTCAATATATTTCTTTCCTTTTACATCAAATCTTTTAGATTTTTCAATTAAAAAGGCTTCTTCTAAATATTTTAAATATAATGCTATTGTTTTATTTGTAATATTTTTATTTCCTCTACTAATAAATGTGTTATATAGTTTTGTTGGATTAGTAAGAGAACCTATACTTGAAGATATTATCTCTATTAAAGTTTTTAATTCTTCATCGTTTCTTATATCATTTCTTTCAATTACATCATTAATATATACATTATCTTTTTGAAAATTTAAGTAATCGATTTTTTCTTCGGCTGTTTTAAAAGATGTAATTAGAGGTAATCCTCCATAATTTATATATTCATCTAGTGCTTTTACTTCATTACCATCATATACTGACATAAATTCAGAAAAGCTTAGAGGGTAAACTTTTATCTCATCACCACGACCTCTAAATTCAGTAATTATATCAGAAGATAAAAATTTAGAATTACTTCCTGTTACATATACATCTAAATTCGATTTTCTTAAAAAGCTATTTAAAACACTTTCAAAATTATCTACTTTTTGAATTTCGTCTAAAATAATATAGTAAGTATTGCTATCAATTACTTTATTCATAATATATTCATAAAGTTTTTTAGGATTAGTATATTCTTCGTTCTCAATAGAGTCTAATTCTAATTTTATAATGTGGTCTTCATTGACATCACTTTCTAGTAAATAGTTCTTAAAAATTGGATCAAGTAAATATGATTTACCACTTCTTCTAATACCTGTAATTATTTTTATAAGTTTGTTTTCTTTTTTAGCTATTAATTTATTTAAATAATAATTTCTTTTAATTTCCATAGCATATCTCCTTTAATAAACTACTAATAGTATATACTAAAAATTATTTTTTATCAATATTTATTCCAAAAAAACTGTCCAATTCCATTTTTTATGAATTTATTTTATATAAGTATTGAAAATCATTTTTATTTATTCTATAATATCCTTAGAAAGAGAACAAAGTTCGTAACTTGTGAATGTATAATAAATAAAAACGTAACAAATTTTATAAAATAATACTTAAGGAAGAAAAGATGCAAAACAAGAGATAAAGAGCCAAAGAGGAGAAATAATGGATATTCAAATTTTAAAAAAAAGATTAGAAAAAGCTCATACAAAATATGAGAAATTAGACATACTATCATTATTGGATATAGAAACTTTACACCAATTTTTACAAGAGTGTAAAGAATTTTGTAGTACAATAGATATTCGTCCATATGAAATTATACGTGAATTTAATGCTGAGCAACAAAAAGAGGTTGTAATAAATTTAGAAAATTTTAATTTAACACTAAATGAGAAAATGGAAATCTTGGCAACGTTGAAAGAAAAGGTAAAACGAGAGATTGATACTACAGATTTCCCAGAAGAATATAAAACAGCACTTAGTATTCCAACATCAGTATATACTGGACGTGTTATTTTAAACTTAGAAAGAAATTTGGAAGATTATCGTGGACTAGATGCCATAATGAGAGTTAATCCAGAAAGATTTGATGAAGAACAAAGAAAAAATTTTTTACAATTATGTGATATTTGCCCTAATATGGAAGTAAGCAATGAAATAGCTTACGCGATACAATTTTTTTCTACTCCAAATGAATATAAAAAAGCAGAACAATGGATAAGCTCCCTTGTTAATAGCTTAGATCCTAGCTATTCTAAATTACAAAAAATGGCGATTATTGACCATGCTATTGGTAAAAAAATAAGCTATACTCCAGATTATGAGACAGAAGTGTTTAACCCAAAAGATGCTAGGGCATTATGGAAAATTATTACTTCTGGTTATGGTGTTTGTAATGGAATAGCAGCAGTAGAACAATATATTTTGCAAAGAATAGGTATTGAAAGTGAAATTGTGCAAAGTGAAAATCATGCATTTCTAAAAGTGAAAGATATAGAACTTCCAGATGAAAATGGAGAATTACAAAAAGGTGATACCATAGTAGACCCAACATGGAATTTAACAAGCCATAGATTTAATGCTATACCAGATAATTTTTGTATTAGTTATGAACAAGCAAGAAAATTAGATATAGATGAAGACGGAAAAGATAGCAATAGTCACAAAAATGATTCTCAATTAAGAAATATAACTTTAAGCTTAAATGAACAAAATTTAAGAGCATTATTTACAAGTGTTGGGCTAGCAGATAAAGATGGGCAATTTCCTATTAAAGATTTAATAGAAAAATCAAAGATGTTACACGAACTTTATGCAAATGAACCAGAAACAGATATTCAAAAGCAATTTTTACTACTTTCTCAAGCTTGTCCAGAATTTGTTACATGCCCAAATTCTACTATGCGTGTTTTAAAAGATATCCTATTAAATGATAAGAACTTCAACTTTAACAAATGTGTTATTCATAGAGTGTACCATAAACAAGATGAGAAAAAAAGACCAGTTTTATATGTTTATCTTAATTCAAATGAATTAGGAAAAAAATTCTACTTTGCAGATAAAACAGCCGGACAATTTATAGAACTACCACAAGAAGAATTTACAAAACAATTTGAATGTTATAAAGAAGATTTGGAAAGAGCAAATGGATTTAGACCATGGGAATTAGAAGAACAAGAAAAACAATATGTGGATTTATCTAAAAGTTCCGTCGCTTCAGAAAAAAGTGAGAAGGGAGAAGAAAGATGAGTATTATAAAAAGAATTTTTTCCTGGTTTCAAAGTAAATTTGGACTAGAACCTGTAAAACAATTACAAGCCCCAAATCTACAAGTACTAAACTTGCAAAATCTAAAGTTACAAGAAACCAATATATCAGAAGTAAACTTACAAGAAGCTAAATTACAACAAGCTAAATTACAACAATCTGATTTTACCATAAACCAAAACAATAAAAAAATTTTTGAACAATCTCTAAAAATAACTAATATCCCAAAAAAAGTAAATAAAAAAATAGAAACTTTAATTTGCTATGGAGATGGGCTAGGTATCCAAAAAAAGCTAAGTTATTAATAAAAAAATTTTACTAAAAACAATTGTTATATAAAAACAACTAAAGTATAATAACAAAAAAGAAAATAAAAGAATAGTTTTTACGAAAAAGAGAAAAATAAGAACAAGGAGAGAAGAACATTGGAGAAAAAATCAAATGTATGGTTTCATCAATCAACAGAAGAAGTAGAAAAATACTTTGGGGTGGATGAAACAAAAGGATTATCCAAAGAGCAAGTAGAAAAAAATAGACAAACTTATGGAATTAATGAATTAGCTGCAAAAAAGAAAAAAAGCTTATTTGTCAAATTTTTAGAACAGTTCAAAGACTTTATGATTATTATTTTAATCATAGCAGCCATTATTTCAGGAATTGTAGGCTACTATAAAGGAGAAGGAATCACAGACTCTATTATTATTTTAATTGTTGTAATTGTCAATGCTATTATTGGAGTAGCACAGGAAAGCAAAGCCGAAAAATCATTAGAAGCACTCCAAAAATTAAGTTCTCATGTGGCAAAAGTAGTTCGTAATGGCAATGTAGAAGTAGTGCCATCCAAAGAATTAGTGCCAGGGGATATTGTCGTTTTAGATACTGGAGATTATGTGCCAGCAGATTTAAGATTGATAGAAGCAGTTAACTTAAAAGCCCAAGAAGCTTCTTTAACAGGGGAATCTGTTCCAGTAGACAAAAATGTAGCAACCATAGAAGATGAAAAAGTAGAACTAGGGGATAGAACCAATATGGTATTTTCTTCTAGTTTAATTACCTATGGTAGAGGTAAAGGTATTGTAGTAGAAACAGGAATGAATACAGAAGTGGGTAAAATAGCAGGCATGATAAATGAAACAATAGATACTCAAACCCCATTACAACAAAAATTAAACAAATTAGGAAAAACATTAGGAATTGCTGCTATTTTAATCTGTATTGTTATTTTCGCAGTTGGTTTATTATATGGAAAAGATCCAATTGATATGTTTATGACAGCAGTTAGCTTAGCAGTAGCAGCTATTCCAGAAGGACTAGCAGCAGTATCTACCATTGTACTTGCAATTGGTGTACAAAGAATGGTAAAAAGACATGCCATTGTAAAAAAATTGCCAGCTGTAGAAACATTAGGAAGTACCACTGTTATCTGTTCTGATAAAACTGGAACACTAACACAAAATAAAATGACAGTAAAGAAAGTATTTTATAACAACCAATTAGTAGATATGGATAAAATAGATATTACTAATATTCCACAAGAACTACAAAGACTTGTTTATATTAGCATGTTTTGTAATGATACAAAAATTGCGGCAGATAAAACGTTAACAGGTGACCCAACAGAAACCGCTTTAATAGATATGGGATTTCACTTAAATTTTGAGCCTAGTATATTAGAACAATATCCAAGAGTAAAAGAATATCCATTTGATTCTGAAAGAAAATTAATGACAACCGTTCACAAACTAGAAAACCATTATGTAGTATATACCAAAGGTGGAGTGGACGAGCTATTACAAAAATGTAACAGTTATGTAGTAAATGGAGAAGTAAAACAAGATTTAGAAAATTACAAAAATGAAATAGCCATTCAAAATAAAGAAATGGCACAAAATGCACTTCGTATACTTGCTATGGGATATAAAGAATTAGACCATGAACCATCAGAGGAAGAAATGAAAACAATTGAGCAGAATTTAACTTATGTGGGAATGGTTGGTATGATAGACCCACCAAGAGAAGAGGTAAAAGATGCAGTAGCAAAATGTAAAAGGGCAGGAATTAAAACAGTAATGATTACAGGAGACCACAAAATTACTGCTATTGCTATTGCAAAAGCATTGGGGATTTTAGAAAATGATAATGAAGCAATCACTGGTAGTGAATTAGAGCAAATGTCTGACGAAGATTTAAAGAAAAATATTAGACAATATAGTGTTTATGCAAGAGTATCACCAGAACATAAAGTAAGAATTGTAAAAGCATGGCAAGCAAATGGAGAAATTGTAGCCATGACAGGAGATGGGGTTAATGATGCACCAGCACTTAAAACTTCTGATATCGGTTGTGCAATGGGAATTGTAGGAACCGATGTATCAAAAGAAGCAGCAGATGTTATTTTAACAGATGATAATTTTGCAACCATTGTTTCAGCAGTAGAAGAAGGAAGAAGAATATATGATAATATTTTAAAAGCAATTCAATTTTTATTATCTAGCAATGTAGGGGAAATTATTGTATTATTTGTTGCTATATTAATTACTCCACTACTAAGCGAATGGTTTGGAATTACAGATGTCAACTTAATTGTACCATTACTACCAATTCATATTTTATGGATTAATTTGGTAACAGACTCCTTGCCAGCACTAGCTTTAGCAGTCGATCCAGCAGAAAAAGATGTAATGGATAGAAAACCAAACAAAGCAAAACAAGGAATTTTCACCAAAGGAATGACATGGAGAGTAATTTACCAAGGAATGATGATAGGTTTCATTACCTTAATTGCATTTATCATTGGACTTTCTACACCAACTGACCAATTACCAGTTGTAGAAGTAACCAATAGCCAAGGAATTGTAGAAACTCTTTCCGAAGAAGAAGTAAGAGTAGAAATAGGCCAAACAATGGCATTTACTGTACTTGCTTTATCACAATTAGTGCATGTATTTAATATTAGAAATAACAAAAAATCAATTTTCAAAACAGGAATTTTCAATAATAAACAATTAATTTTAGCAACTGTTGTGTCAGCAGCTTTAATGATTATTATATTATGTGTACCAGCATTAAGACACATTTTCAGCATACCAGTATTGCCAGCAATGAATATTATTGAAATTGTTATTTTAGTATTAATGCCTGTTGTAATTGTAGAAATATTTAAGTTGCTTAAAATTAATACAACGAAAGAGGAGTAAAAATAGTAATAAAAGTATTAGAATTGTCTTTTTCAATTTTTAAAACCTTTCCCCTTTTGGACATCTGTAACTCGGCATAAATAATGCCTCGAACAGCTGTCACAATGGTCACCCACGCAAGGCTTAAAAATTTCAAAAGACAATTCTAATACTTTTTTAAATAAAAACCTTAAATTGGCTATTAAAATTTTGAAAAATAGTGTATACTATTTTACAGAAATATGTCAATTTAAGGTGTTTTTATGATGTTATATGGAATAGAAAGTGTAGCTAAAAAGAAAAGTAAGAAAAAATGGATTTTTATTATTATAATTGCTATTTTGGTAATAGCACTTTCTATTTTGGGTGCTATTCAGTTAGTTAATTATTTAAACACTCAAAAAAATGTGGCACAAAAAGAGAAAGAACAAATAAATTCTCCTATTAATAATCAGCAAGAAGATGAGCAAAATAATAAGCAGGAAGAAAATGCTAATGAAACTGTAGGAAAACTAACTAAAGAACAAATACAAGCCATTAACCATATTTATAATTCAGATGAAAAAAGAGCATTTTTAACATTTGATGATGGCCCATCTTATTCTGTTACACCAAAAATTTTGGATACATTAAAAAAAGAGAATGTAAAGGCTACCTTTTTTGTATTAGGAACTATGGTAAAATCAAATCCAGAAATATTAAAAAGGGAAGCAGAAGAAGGTCACTATATAGCAAACCATGGATATTCTCATGTTTATAAAAACATATATAAAAATGAAACTGCACCATTAGAAGAATATAAAAAAACAAATAAGCTAATACAAGATGCCTTAGAAAATCCAAACTATAATTCCAATGTATTTCGTTTTCCAGGAGGTTCTGTAGGAGGCTATTACGACAAAATTAAGAAAAAAGCCAAAAAAGTTTTTACAGAAAATCATATTGCCTATTTAGACTGGAATGCACTTACTTATGATGCAGATGGAGCAAGTACAAAAGAAGAAATTATGAAAAACTTAAAAAACACTTGTGGAAATCAAAATAGTGTAGTAATATTAATGCATGATGCACCAAACAAAGACTTAACAGCTAAAACTTTGCCAGATGTTATTCATTATTTAAAAGAAAAGGGCTATACTTTTTATAATTTATATGATATTCTGTAAAAAATGAAACTAGAGAAATGTATAGAAGGTTAAAAGCTAGAATATAATAAAAATTAAAGGAGAATCAATTCATGTATGATGTAATTGTAGTAGGAAGTGGACCCGCACGGAATATCGGCTGCTATTTATGCCAAAAGAAGAAAATTATCTGTTTTAGTAATTTCAAAAGGAAATGGAGCACTTGCAAAAACAGGCAAAATAGAAAACTATTATGGATTTGCAAGAGCAATTTCAGGGCAAGAACTTTATGAAAATGGCTTGGCACAAGCTAAAAATTTAGGAGTGGAACTAATAGAGGACGAAGTAGTTTCTGTACAGCTAGAAGAAAAATTTGAAGTAGAAACTGTTAACTCCCATTATCAAGCAAAATCTGTAATATTAGCAACAGGAACAAATAGAATGGTACCACCAATTAAAGGAATTAAAGAATTTGAAGGAAAAGGAGTAAGTTATTGTGCAGTATGTGACGCCTTTTTCTATAAAAATAAAGAAGTAGCAGTTTTAGGAAATGGCAACTATGCTATCCACGAAATGGAACAACTAAAACCAGTAGCAAAAGAGGTTACTATTCTAACCAATGGAGAGCCTATTGTAGAAAATAGAAACATAGGAGACATTAAAATAGAAAGCAAAAAAATTAGAGAATTTAGAGGAGATAGCAAAATACAAGAAATAGAATTTGAAGACAATACCATAAAACCAGTACAAGGAGTGTTTGTAGCATTAGGAACAGCATCTAGTAGCGACTTAGCAAGAAAAATTGGAGCAAGAATAGAAAACAATCGAATTGTGGTAAATGAAAATATGGAAACAACAGTACCTGGACTATTTGCTTGTGGAGATTGCACAGGAGGATTATTACAAATTAGTAAAGCAGTTTATGAAGGTGCAGTAGCAGGGCTAGCAGTGTTGAAATCATAAAAAAATTTAAAAATAAATTAGAAAGGATGATGAAAAAATGGCAGTTATTACAGTAGATAATAACAATTTTGAAAAAGAGGTGTTACAATCCAATACACCAGTATTGATTGATTTTTGGGCAACATGGTGTGGACCATGTAGAATGATGGCACCAGTAGTAGAAGAATTAGCACAAACCATGGGAGAGGCAGTTAAAGTATGTAAAATAGACATAGACCAAAACCCAGAACTAGCAGAAAAATATGGAATAATGAGTATACCTACATTTATTGTAATAAAAAATGGCAGTGAAACTGCAAGAATAGTAGGTGTAACACCAAAAACCGAATTAGAAAAAATGGTTAAATAGAATTTTGAGATAAAAATATTTTACCTTATTGTAGAAAAAATTCTATAAAAAATACTTGCAATTAGAAAGTAGTTAGTATAAAATAAAAATGGTTTAACTAAAACCAATTCAAGCACTTTGAAAATTGAATATATTTTATGCTAAAGTATAGAACAAATACAGCTAAAGGTTCTTAAAGAAAATTTTTAAAGTGTTTGAATAAAGAAGAAGTAAATAGTACAGAAAAAATAGAAAGATAAATTTAAGAGAATATATAAAATGTGCTTTAAACAAACAATAATTATTAAGAGAAAATATAAATTAAGCATAAAGAAAAAGTAGACGATAAAAACAAATGAGAAAGGAGAAAAGAAAAAAATGCAAAGAAGAGAAAAAGAAGGCATAAAATATAGAAAAGGCAAAAATGAAAAAGGTATAACTCTAATAGCCTTAGTAGTAACCATAGTAATTCTTTTGATTTTATCAGGAGTAACCATAAATATGTTGCTAGGAGAAGATGGAATTATAAGAACAGCCCAAGAAGCAAAAAACACCTGGGATGGTGCAATAGCTAATGAACAACAAGAAATTCAAAATTTAGTAAATGAATTAAATAGTATAATGAATAATGAAACTGGAACAGGTGGAGGAGTTACACCAGAAGGTCCAGAAGTACCAGAAAGTTGGGATTTAAGCAAAGTAACACCATTCCCATCAAAAGATGAACCATCAGTAAATGTACCTATACCAAATGGATTTACAGCATCCACAGTAGAAGAAGAACAAAAAGTAGAAGAAGGATTTGTAATTAAACAAGATGGAACCAATAATGAATTTGTATGGATACCAGTAAGTGCAGAAAGGCTAGCACAAATGTATACAGAAGAAACAGTAGCTTTATCAGGAGGAACAGGAGTAACCACAAGTATATACAGTAAATCTAGTATTTATACAATGGACAAACCAGGAACAACAGGTTATAGAGAGCCAGATTTAGTAACGAAATATGATACAGATAGTCAATATTATAGTATCATAAATGGAGCAAGTAGTGTGCAAGAATTTGCACAAGATATGGTAAATGAGTACCAAGAAATTCATGATAGTATAGAAAAATATGGAGGATTTTATATAGGAAGATATGAACTAACAGGAGATATAAATAGCCCAACAGTAGCAAAAGGCGGAACAGTAATAACAGATCAAAATTGGTATAATTTAAAAGCGGCATGTACAAAAATAATTAATAACTCAGGTAAACAAGAAAGTGAAATAATAGCAAAAACAACAATGATTTATGTAAACCAATGGGATGAAGTATGTAATTGGTTATCAGGAGCAGGATATGATATAGAAAATTCCACAAGTTGGGGAAATTATAGTGATAATACAGAAGAAGGAGCAGGAACAAAACAAACAGCAGGATATAAAGAAAGTTGGCAAGCAAATAATATTTATGATTTTGCAGGAAATTGTGCGGAATGGACCCAAGAGGCCTTCAACACCTACAGTCGTGTTATTCGTGGTGGCAGTTACTACAGTTCCGGCTCTTACTCTCCAGCTTCCTACCGCAGCCACAACCATCCGCTCTACGACAACAATTCCGACATCTCCACCAGACCCACACTTTACATAATGTAACACTGAGTAGTGGATAAGTTAACATAGTACTTGACTAAAGGGTAAAAATTAGAACAAACGGATTGCGTGTACTCCCCATGTGGGAGTACCACGTAATCAATACTTTACTTGTTGGCATTTGCCCAAAGGCAAAATGCCACAAGAAAGTATTAACTTGCGTGGTATACCACTTGCGTGGTATATATTTTTTTGTCAAAAAATATATACAACACAAGGAAAGGAGAAAATCATGAAGTTTTTAAAAATTGTGGAAGAAATACAAAATAAGCCAGAAAATATTGACTATTTGGTATTAATACGTTGCGGAATTTTCTTTTATGGAGTAGGAAAAGATGCAGTATTACTACGAGAACAATTTGGATTAAATAATATATGTATTTCTAAAAATATATGTAAGTGTGCAATACCAGTTGCAAAAATTGATAAATTTATAAGAAAAATAATAGCAAAAAATATATCTGTAGCAATTTATGAATATTATCCCAAAAAAGAAAATAGAGAAAGGAAATATGAACTTTTAAAAAGAATTATATTATCACCAGTAGCAGAAAGTAGAAAATGTTTTAATTGTGCAAAATGTTCTTGGAATGTTAAACAAAATCATAACTTAATAGACGAAAAAATAGCAAAAATAAAAAATTTATAAAATATACAATGGTATAAAAAACAATGGAAGAACAAGGATTATTATTAATACCAAAAGTAGAAACATATATAGAATACATGCTAAATCTACTAATAAAATTACCAAGAACAGAAAAATTTAGTATAGGTAATGAATATAAGGTATCCATGTATGAAATGCTAAAAAATGTAATGTATATTGTAAAAATAGATGAAAGCAAAAGGCTATATTATATAGACAAAATAGATGTAGAGCTAAATTGCCAAAGGATATTCTTAAGACTGATGGTAAAAAATAGATGGATAGATGAGAAAAAATTTAATATAGCTATGTCATACATTTCTGAAATAGGAAAACTAGTAGGAGGACTTATTAAATATTATGGCAAGAAAAATAAAAAATGAATATGACAAAAAGCTGAATTATGAAAATCTAATGCAAGCCCATAAGTTAAGTAGAAAAGGTAAAGGCTATAGAAAAGAAATTATCTTATTTAACTTAAAACAAGAAGAATATATTATGTGGCTTTATGAACAATTAAAAACAGGAAGTTATAGGCATGGTGGATATACTACCTTTTATGTAACAGAACAAAAATTAAGAAGAATAGAAAAAAGCAGATATATAGATAGAATTGTACATAGATGGGTAGTAGATAATTTTTTAAAACAGTATTTCGAAAAAAGCTTTATATTTCATACCTATGCTTGCATTAAAAATAGAGGAATGCATAAAGCATGCATTGATGTACAAAACACAATGAAACATTGTAAAAGAATTTGGGATAATTATTATATTTTAAAAATGGATATTAGAAAATATTTTGATCATATTGATAAAGATATTTTGTTTCAAATATTAAAAAGAAAAATAACAGATAAAAAGCTATTATGGTTATTACAAGAAATTATTTATTCAAACTGCACAAAAGAAGAATTAGAAAACCAATTAGGTAAAAGAAAAGGTTTACCAATAGGAAATTATACATCTCAAACTTTTGCTAATATCTATTTAAATGAATTGGATCAATATATAAAGCATAGTTTGAAAGTGAAGTATTACTTTCGTTATCTCGATGATATGGTATTATTTGCAAAAACAAAAAAAGAAGCTAAAACATATTTAAAAAATATTAAGAAGTTCTTAAAATTCCATTTAGAACTAGAACTTAATGAAAAAACACAAATATTTAAAAGCAAACAAGGAGTGAATTTTTGTGGATATAAAATTAATGAATATAGGCTAAAAATACGAGATAAGGGAAAAAGAAAACTTAAGAAAAAAGTAAAAGAATTAAAATACAATATAAAAAGTGGAAAAATAAGTAGCAAAGAAGCTAAAAAGTATTTAGCAGGACATATGGGGTATATTCATTATGCCAATATCTATAATTTGACGAAAAAAATATTTTATATAGAGTAAAGTGATATAAATTTAGTATGAAACAATAGTAAAATTACAAATTAAAATAAAAAATACAAATTACAATAATAATAAAATTAAATAAAGAATTAGGGATAAATCAAAAGGCCAACAACACCAACAATCGTGTTAATCGTGGTGGCAATTACAACAATTCCGGCTCTAACAATCCAGCTTCCAACCGCAACAACAACAATCCGAACAACGACAACAATTCCAACATCTCCACCAGACCCACACTCTAATACAATTTCCAGATAATATATTTTACGGAATATATTCAGTGATAGTATTAGTATTAAAGAGATTTATTCCTTCCAAAAAATCATATTAATTGGCATTATATACAGTAATGATAAGGTACATGATGAAATTAATACAAAGATATGGTAAGTAGGTAAAAATGTATCAATAAAAGTAATATTAGTAAGTTATGAAATGTTTGGTTTTATATTATAAAAAGAAAATCGAGTATAGATTATGCTGAATGTATTACTTTTATGTTATTAAGAATGGGAGAAAAACTTATGAATATTGGATTTATAGGTGGAAATATAAAAAATGAAATAAAATTAGAATTTATTTATAATACAAAAGAAAAAAGCATTAGTAGAAAACATACATCTATTGTGAAACTTATTATAGAAAAGGATAATAACATTATTTATGCAAGAGCATATGATGATGTAGCAGACTATATTTATAGAAATTTAAAAAAATGGGATTTAGTTATGCTATATGGAAAAGTAAGAAGCAATTATTTTGAAATTTTTGGGACATTTTCTCATTTCTTTACTTAAGACATTATTACATTTTTTTCATAATTTTTGGTCAATTGTAAAAATAAATTCTATTTAGAAAAAGTAACTTCTAGTTACCGAGAAAAAGCTATTTAAAAGCAAAAAAAATGTAAAAATTTTTTAAATTTCTTGACTACTGCTCAAAAAAAGAGTATAATTCATTTTAAGTGATAAAGAAAAAGACAAAAATGAGACAAAGTAAAATCAAGGTTGTTAAAAGAGAAGATTAGTCATAGGCTGAAAGCTAGTCTAAATAAACGGATTTGAAAAACTACCTCATTGTTTCTAGCAAAAACTAGACGTATTTCTGCGTTAAAGAAGTAATTAAGTAAATTTAAGGGATGGAACCGTGTTATAAAAGCACTCCTAAAATATATGGAAAATATATTTTAGGAGTATTTTTATTGTTAAAGGGATACAATACATTTTAGTTGTCATGAAGTGTCCCAAGTGACCCCTTTAGGGGCCACTGAGAACCGTCCCCAGAAGAAGGAGGAAAACATGATAAAAGTAGAATTAAAAGATGGTTCTAAAATAGAGGTAAAAGAAGGTAGCTCTATTTTAGAAGTTGCAAAACAAATTAGTGAAGGACTAGCTAGAAATGCTATGGCTGGCAGGGTAGATGGAGAGGTAAAAGATTTACGTACCGAGCTACAAAAAGATTGTAAGTTAGAAATTTTGACTTTTGATGACGAAGATGGTAAAAAAGCATATTGGCATACTACTTCTCATATTATGGCACAAGCTATTAAAAGAATTTATGGGGATAGTGTAAAATTAACAATAGGCCCTTCTATTGCAAATGGTTTCTACTATGATTTTGATGTAGAAAAACCTTTTACAGAAGAAGAAATTGCTAAAATAGAAGAAGAAATGAAAAAAATTATAAAAGAAAATCTTGAAATTACAAGATATACTCTTCCAAGACAAGAAGCCATTCAATTAATGCAAGATAGAAAAGAACCATACAAAGTAGAATTAATTGAAGAGCTACCAGAAGGAGAAGAAATTAGTTTTTATGACCAGGGTGAGTTTAAAGAGCTTTGTGCAGGTCCTCATATTATGAGTACTGGTGGTATAAAAGCATTTAAATTATTAAGTTCATCATCTTCTTATTGGAGAGGGGACGAAACAAAACAAACTCTTCAAAGAATTTATGGTATTTCTTTCCCTAAAGCAAGTATGTTAGAAGAATACTTAAATATGCTTGAAGAAGCAAAGAAAAGAGATCATAAAAAATTAGGAAAAGAATTAGAATTATTTATGCTATTACCAGAAGGACCAGGTTTCCCATTCTTTTTACCAAAGGGAATGGTACTTCGTAATATTTTGGAAGATTTCTGGAGAAAAAAACATATTGCAAATGGATATCAAGAAATTAAAACCCCAATGATTTTAAATGAAGAATTATGGCATCGTTCAGGTCACTGGGATCATTACAAAGATAACATGTATACAACTAAAATAGATGAACAAGACTATGCTTTAAAACCAATGAACTGCCCAGGTGGAATGTTAGTTTATAAAAGTAAAATGCATTCTTATAAAGAATTTCCAATTCGTTTAGGAGAGCTTGGTTTAGTTCATAGACACGAAAAATCTGGTCAATTAAATGGGTTATTTAGAGTTAGATGTTTTACACAAGATGATGCTCATATTTTCTGTTTGCCAGACCAAATTGAATCTGAAATTGTAAACTTAATGCATTTAATTAATGAAGTTTATAGCATTTTTGGATTTAGTTATACAGTAGAATTATCTACTAGACCAGAAGATTCCATGGGTTCTGATGAAGATTGGAACATGGCAGAAAATGCTTTAAAGAAAGCATTAGAAGACCAAGGCATGGAATATCAATTAAATGAAGGAGATGGAGCTTTCTATGGTCCAAAAATTGACTTCCATATTAAAGATTGTTTAGGAAGAGATTGGCAATGTGGAACCATCCAATTAGATTTCCAAATGCCAGAAAGATTTGACTTAACCTATATTGGAGAAGATGGAGAAAAACATAGACCAGTTATGCTTCATAGAGTAGTTTTTGGAAGTATAGAAAGATTTATTGGTATTTTAATAGAACATTATGCAGGTGCATTTCCAACTTGGCTTGCACCAGTACAAGTAAAATTATTACCAATTGCAGATAGCCATAAACAATATGCAGAAAAACTAAAAGCAGAATTAGAAAAAAATGGTATTCGTGTAGAATTAGATGACAGACAAGAAAAAATAGGATACAAAATCCGTGAAGCACAACTTCAAAAAATTCCATACATGCTAATATTAGGAGATAAAGAAGTAGAAGCAAATGCAGTAGGAGTACGTTCTAGAAAAGATGGAGATATTGGTCAAATGCAATTACAAGACTTTATAGCAAAAGTGCAAAAAGAAGTAGAAAATTTTGAACAATAGGCCTATCTAAAATAGAATTTTGTGTTTAAAAGGTAAAGCAAGATTAGGTAAATTAGGATTTAAAATTAAAAACTAAAAAATAAGAAGAGGTTTTCTAAATTTTTTATTACTACTTTTTAAGTAGATAATAAAAACTAGAAAACCTCTTTCCTTAAGTTAAATTATTTAGCCTAAGTGCTAGGAGATATTGGTTAATAGTTGGTATCAATCAAAAAAATTTTACTATGCTTCAGGTACTAGATGTGCAATTCTTTCCAGAACCATAGCAATGGTTCCTTCCGGATCGCCACTCGGGTTTTCTTTGTCACCAAACTGATAAAGCAGGTAGTCTTCAGAAGAAAAATCAGCTCCCAGTCCCATAAAAATGGGATGAAGAGTAGCATATACTTCTTCCGAAACGGTAAATTTGAGGATATACTCCATAGGAGTATCAACCTCCGCCACAGAAACGATGCCATATGCTGCCAGAGTTAAAGTAATCCGTTTTTCTTCCATACCTAAATCTCCTTTACTTAAAATAAGTCGTATTAGACTATGTAAAGATTATACCATTTTTATGTTAAGTTAGTCAAGTGTAGGGAAAACTGTAAAAATTGTAAAAGACGAATAAAAAGTATTGAAATATTGAATATAATATAGTATAATAAATATACTAATAATAGATGCAATTTATTTTGCATAGCAGGTACGACTGCCACAATAACCTAAAATAGAAAGCAGACTTAAGTGCTGTAACGTTGGTTAGGCAACAGTAAAATCGTACAAAGAGGGGGAGCAATTAAGACACTAAGGTGTGAAAATGCTCTCCCTCTAAATTTGTATAAGGGAGAACCAAAAGTAATGAAAAACAATCAAATGCTTAATATCTTATCAAGATGTCAAAAAGAATATGAACAAAGTTTAAAAAATCTCCTAAAATAATTGTAACCTTATTTTCTTTGTGATATACTTGTACCAGAAAAACAAACAGGAGGAAAACATGCTAGAAAAAATTGCAGAAGATAAAGAAAAAGTAAAGGAAAAATTACAATATATAGGACTTAATTTGGAAAGGGTACCAAAATTTCTAAAAGAATTTACACCCTTTTCTTTTAGACCTTCTAAAGCTTATGATGATATGAGCTATAAAGTATACCAATATGTAGATGTTACACAAATTCAAATTTTGTTAACACCAACAGATAGGCTAACCAATTTAAGTGAAAAATATAAATTGGCAATACCAATTAGTCAATTTTTAGATTCTAAAACAGAGGAAAATTTGGAATATTTTGATGCTTTTCTAAAATTGCTAAATGATATGCATTTAGAAGATTTAAAAGTAATTGAAAAAGAGCAAGAACAGTTACAAAACCAAATTCCTTATGAAATAAAATATGAACATAACTATATTTGGCAAATCTACTATTCAGATGTGGCAAACCAATATTTTATGTTAGTACCTATTAATGAAACCAATAATGTTGCTCTATTTTATCTCTTAAAAAAACAAATAGAGGCTAAAAAAGCTAGAAAGAAGGAGCTCATTTATGTTCCTATTACACATTTAGAATATTCTGGAAATTATCTAGTGAAAAGCCAAATTACAGATTTAGAAAACTATATTTGGTATTTTACCAAAGAATGGCCTAACATTTATGAAGTATATGATCAAAAAGAGAAAATGTCACTTACCATTGTGGGAAAGGCAAAAGTCTATGAAAAAATAGAAAGTGACTATGTTGTCACATTTACTAACAAAGAAGAAGCACAAGAGTTTTATAAACTACTAAAAGCCTTATTTATTTTGGCAACAGGCCTTCCAGAAGATTATCAGTTTAAAATAAAAATAGATGAAAAAGGTGGAATGGATTTTTATTATGTAACAGAAAAAGAGGAAAAAGCAATTTACTATAACACACTAACAGAATTTATTCAAAACCAAGTGAATCAAAAGAAAATAGCAGTTACTTTAGAAGAAAGAAAATTAAAAGAGGCACAAGAAAAATTACAAGATTTAAAACAAATAGTAGAAAAACAAAATGAAGAATATTTGAGCAAACAAAGGCAAATTGCCACTTTCTTGGAATGTAAAAAAACTTTTTTTGGAAAAATAAAGTATTACTTTTCTAACCGTAAAAAAGAATTAAAGCCTGTAAATAGTTCTAAAAATAAAAAAGAAGTTCCAAAAGAAGAACCTAAAAAGCAAGAAGCAATTCTAGAAGAAAATAAAAAACTTTATACCATAGAAGATTTAATAGAAGTGTGTACAAAACTAGATGGTAGAAAGAAAATGATAAAAAATTTAGAACTAGACCAAAAGGCATTAGAATTAAAAAAAGTAAATCTAGAAAGAAAAATAAAAAATGCCAATATCTATTTAAATGAAATAGACCTCCATAAAAAAAGTATTTTTGAATTCTGGAAATTCACAAACAAAGATGAGCTCCCTAGCTTAAACGAAGGAGAAGAAGAGGAAAATAAAGAAAAAGAAAAAATAGGAAAAAGTTTTGATTATGAAACAGATATAGAAGAATTAGGAAAACAAGTAGATGAATTACAAAGAAGAAAATTTTCGAAAAACGAAACAGATGCTATTTTTGCTATAAAACAAGTACTTACTGCTAGCCAAATTTTAAATAGTACCCAAAGTAAAGATTTAAGCAAAGAGCAAAAACAAATATTACAGCAAGAATTAGAACAACTAAAACAAGAATATGAGAATAATATAGAAGTAATTCAGGCAAAAGATTTTGACATTTTCGGAAGCATGTCAGAAGATAAAACCAAAATAAAAACGCTAAATAATCAAAAACATAGAGAGGTAGAAAAAGATAAATATAACATTTTAAATATTACCTTGCAAACAGAATTAGATACCTTTATTGATACTTTAAGAAATTATTTAAAACTACTAAAAGAAGCATTTTGCAAAATTAGCACACCTTATGAATTATCTATTTATCTTGCCAAAACTAAACCGATTTCATTAGAAAACTTACAACTATTTCATCTAGACCAAAAAAAGGCAATAGAACAAAATTTAGGAGAAAAAGAAATTTATTTGTATCGCTTAAACGTGCCAGAAAAAATGCCAATGTTATATTATTCTAATATTATTTTCTTTGAAAATTTTAATCAAACATTGCCAAAGGGAATGGATGTATCAGATGAAATACTTCTTGATTTAAATAATTGTACTTTACAAGAAACAAAGAAAGAATTTTTTCAATACAACCATATTATAGATGATTACCAACATGAAATTATTCAAGTTCATGTAATGGAATATGATGTAAAAGCAAAATAAAGAGGGTTCCTATTCTAGGATACCCTCTTATTATAGTGCAACTATTAATATTCTATCTTTTCTTCAAACTTTTACTATTTTCTTTTTCTAGTTGTTTTAGGCTTTTATTAGGTGTAGGTAAGTCTTCTGGCATAGTTCCACCATTTTTAGCAATTACTTCTCTTATATTTTTCCCAATATTATAATGTGTTTTATTTGCTTCTTTTTCAGTTTGTATATTATCTTTTTTTAATTTTTGTTCTGTTTGAGAAATTCTAAATAAATTGGCAATAAGTTCATCACTACCCATATTATCTAAAATGTCTTCTCTATATCTTAATCCTTTTCGTTTTGCAATATCATCAGCAGTTTCTCCATTATACAAACCTTTATATCCGCTATTATGAAATTTGTCAAAATTTTTAACTCCTGCATTTTTAGCAGCTTGATTTAAAGAATAATTACTTTTTCTTGTCAAATCTCTTTGATAAAATCTTTTCTCATCTTCTGTTAATAAAATATACTCTTTTTCGTTGATTTCTTGTTTTCTAGTTTGAACTGCAAAATATGTTTGAGCAAGCGCAATTACTCTTTTTCTACTATCTCCATTTTGGGCTATTAAATAACAAGCATAACGTGTTAATTTGTAGTCTTTAATCTTGACTTCTGCATTATTAGCACGTTTCGACAACTTGTCGACGTCGACAAAATGTTCAAACTCACTAATATCACTATTCTTACATGCCTCTTTTGCTTTATCTATTACGTTTTCAAATTTTCTCCATTCTTTATATTCCAAAACATTTTGCAGCTCTCTAGCATACCAAAATTCAACACCATTTTCATCGATATGCTTTATTTCTTCGAATGAAACATTTTTCTTGTCTATATCGCTCAAAACTATCAACCTCCTTTTTTACTATATTAATTACGGAACAATATTATAAAACACATGTTTGCAAAAGTCAATAAATTTATTATGTTTTTATAAAAATTTTACTTAATAAGAAAAATTAATATTATTTAATAAAATAAAATCCTATTGTATTACTAAAAAAACAACCTATGTAAAATATTAATATCTCAATACTTACATAGGTATACTTACATAGGTTTTTATTATCTGGTACCGATGGTGGGACTCGAACCCACATGGTTTCCCGCCAGATTTTGAGTCTGGTGCGTCTGCCAGTTCCGCCACATCGGCATATCAAAACTACTATATAATCATACCAAAAAACAAAAGAAAAAGCAATTGTTTTTTGAAAAGATGTTGATTAAATTTGATTTTTCATGTATATAATAAGAAGAATAGTTGCAATAAGTAAAATTTTGAAACTAAATGGATGCAAGAAAAGGAAGGGGAAAGAGATAATGACAGAAAAAGAAAAGGTACAAAATGGGTTTATGTATAATCCAAATTATGATGCAGAACTAATACAAGAAAGAACTAATGCACAAGATATTTGTTTTGCATATAATCAAACAAAGCCATCTGACATAGAAAAAAGAACCAAAATACTAAAAGGGTTATTAAAAAATACGAAAGGTAATTTTTTAATAGAACAACCATTTTTTTGCGATTATGGATACAATATTACTATTGGAGAAAACTTCTATGCAAATCATAATTTAGTAATCTTAGATGCAACAGAAATTACAATTGGTGATAATGTATTTATAGGACCAAATTGTGGTATTTATGCTGCAGGCCATCCAATTAATATAAAAGAACGAAATGAAGGACTAGAATATGCAAAGAAGATTAAAATAGGAGATAATGTGTGGATAGGAGGCAATGTAACAATTCTTCCAGGGGTAACAATAGGAGACAATGTAACAATAGGAGCAGGTAGTGTAGTAACAAAAGATATTCCTTCTAATGTGATAGCTTATGGAAATCCCTGTAGAGTAGTAAGACAGACACAAGAATAATGAAATAATAGATAAAAAGAGATTGTTTTAAAATATCGCCACAGCATTAAAATTATCTTTTCAATAGATTTAGGCTGATTTTAGGACAGTCTCTTTTTTATTGCAAAAAATTTAAATTTTTATATAAATGGTAAAATTAAATTACCGTTTTAAGATAAATAAAAAGACACATAATTAAAACTTATGATACAATGTTGGTGTCGAATCAAACATTGAAAGGAAGAATTAATTATGTGTCAAGAAAATAATACCACAAAAAGTAGAAAAGGTAAACACTTAGAATATAGTGAAAGACAATCAATAGAAAGATGTTAATTAAAAAAGTAAATTCTATTCAATAAAAAATAAATACAAATTAATAGTAAATTAACAGTTATTGTAAGATTAAATGCAATTTAGTATAATATAAATGTGGATACTTCTTGAGAAAGAAGGTATTTATGAAATTTGATGGTAAGCATCTATCTTTAGAAGATAGGAAAGTTATCGAACAAAATATTTGCAAAAGATTAAGAAAATTCCAAACTGCTAAAGAACTTAACAAAAGTCAATCTACTATCGGAAAGGAAATTAAAAACAATAGAAAACGTAGATATTCTAAAATTGATGAAGCCCCTTGGGCTTGCAAACATTTCAATGAATGCAAAGTTTGTGTTAGCAAATGTATTGATTTTGAGGAAGTTCCTTGTCTTCAAAGAGACAGATTCATAGGTGCTTGTAATTGTTGCCCTAACATTAAAAAATGTAATAAAGCCAAATACTTCTACTACGCTAATACTGCTCAAAGCAATTATGAATATACTTTAAAAGATTCTAGACAAGGTGTTAATTTAAACACAACTGAACTTTATGAATTAGCACATGTCATTTGTCCTTTAATAAAACAAGGTCAATCAATTTATACAATTTTACAAAATCACAAAGAAATCAAGCAATGTGAAAAGACAATTTATACATACATTGAAATGGGCTTATTCAAAGATTGGGGTGTTACTGACCTTGAACTAAGAAGAAAAGTAAAAAGGAAAATATCTAGAAAGAAAAAACTCAAGAAAAGAGCTGAACCTGCTGATTACACCGGTAGAAAGTATGAAGATTATCTAGAGTTTGTAAAGAACAATTCTGATATGCCTACAACTGAAATGGATACTGTTTACAATAATCAGAACGGTCCATTTATCCAGACTTTCATATTTGAAAATACAGGCTTTATGATAGGGCTTTTAAAACAACATAAAACGGCTGAGGAAATGTCCAATTCTCTTAATTACTTTCAGGATATTTTATCAGATGATATGTATCATAAGTTATTTGGCTTACTTCTTACTGACAGAGGATCCGAATTTGCTAAGCCACAGCTTTTTGAAATTAATTGTGAGACTGGAGAAATTAGAAGCAATATTTTTTACTGTGATGCTCAAATGTCTAGCCAGAAGCCTCATGTAGAGAATAATCATATATTTGTACGTGATATTCTGTCTAAGAAAAAAAGCTTTAAAGATTTAACTCAGGACAAGCTTAACTTAATGTTTTCACATATCAATTCTGTACCTAGAAAGTCTTTAGGTGGAAAAACACCATATGAAGCATTTGAATTTTTCTATGGTAAAGTTACTTTAGATAAACTAAACATACAAAAGATTGAAAAAGATAAGGTCACACTACAACCTTATCTCTTAAAATAATTAAAAAAACATCTACAAGAAGTATCCACGCTAATTTAATATTGGCACTGTCGTGTCCACAAAATTAAGTGAATAGAAATTAGTCTTACACTCAAAAAAATTAATTTGAATTCACTCGCTTAATTGCGCTCTTTTTTCTTGTCTATATCTTCATTTTACACAAAATTCATAAAAAAAGCAACCTCTTTTTACCATTTTTTTGCTTTTAAATAGCTTTTTTTCGGTAACTAGAAGTTACTTTTTCTAAATAAAATTTATTTTTACAATTGACCATCAATAGAAAGATGGTGGAATAGAGATAAACGTACAAAACTTGAAATAGCTGAACTTTTAGATAGAACAGAAAAGACAATAAGGAATGAAATAAAAAGAGGATTAGTAAAAAATCTAACAACGGAATTAATTGAAATATGGGTATATAGTGCAGATGTAGCACAGCAAAAATATGAATATTATTTAAAAGCAAAAGGACCAAAGTTAAAAATAGATAATGATTATGAATTAAAAGAATATGTTGAAAAAGCTATAAAAGAAGATAAAAAGTCACCAGAAGTAATAGCAAAAGAGATAAAAACAATGAATTTTAAAACAAAAATGTGTGCAAGAACAATTAGAAATAATATATATGCAGGAGATATTTATGATATAAAATCAAGCGATATGATTTACAACAAAGAATATAAGGAAAAAAATAAAGAAAAGACAGTATGCGAAAAAGTACCAGCAGAAAAGAGTATAGATTATAGACCAGAAGAAGCTAATAGTAGAGAAATATATGGACATTGGGAAGGAGATTTAGTAATAGGAACTAAAAAAAGAGGTTCAGTATTATTTACTTTAACTGAAAGAAAGACAAGGGAAGAAATAATCGTAAAGCTACCCGGAAAGAAAGCAGAATATGTAGCAAAAGCATTAGATATAATAGAAAAGAAATATAAAAAAATATTTTATAATAAATTTAAAACTATAACTTTTGATAATGGTGGAGAATTTAGAAATTGGAAGGCTTTAGAGAAATCTTATGATAATCGAAGAAAAAAGGCTAGAACACAAATATATTATGCCCATCCATATCGTTCAGGAGAACGAGGAAGTAATGAAAATGCTAATAGATTAATAAGAAGGTTTATACCAAAAGGAATTGATATAACACCAATATCAGAAGAATTTATACAAAAAATAGAAGATTGGATAAATAATTATCCAAGAGCTATGTTTAATTATAAAAGTACCAACGAAATCTTAAGTGAAATTTGTGCATAATAAACCGGAAATTTATTATTGCCATTTATAAATTTAAATTTTTATCATAAATCTATTGACAATTGAATATACATTCAACTATAATAATATTAAAGTTGAACACATATTCAATTGTTTGCATATAATAAAATGAAATAAAAATACGAAATGGCAATTTATTTATTTCAGAATTGCTAATTAACAATAAGATAGGAAGTGATTGATAAATGTCAAAAAATGAATTTATTTGTGATTGTAATATCATTCATCAAGATGTGGTAAAAGATACGTTAAGCAAAATGCCAGAAGATAATTTATTTAATAAGCTAGCAGAGTTTTTTAAGATATTAGGAGATACTACAAGGGCTAAAATTTTATTTGCTTTAGACCAAAATGAAATGTGTGTATGCGATATTGCTAATGTATTAGGGATGAGTAAATCTTCTATTTCTCATCAATTGGGAACTTTAAGAAGAATGAGTATTGTAAAATGCAGAAGAGTGGGAAAAGAAGTATATTATGCTATTGATGATGACCATGTAAAAGGTCTATTTGAATTAGGAATAGAACATATAGAACATAAATAAAATTTTGAGATTTAAAAGTATATTTTACGATAAAAAGCTTATTAAAAAAGCTAATTATGATAAATATAGATAATTAAATATAAGAAAAGATAAAGAAAATAGTAAAAATAATAACAGAAAGGAAAGATGAAAAATGGTATGCAAATTTAATTTAAAAGGATTAGACTGTGCAAATTGTGCAGCAGAATTAGAAAGAAAAGTACAAAAAATAGAAGGTGTAAATAATGCTACAGTAAGTTTTATGACAGAAAAAATGACTGTAGAATTACCAGAAGATAGAGAAGAAGAATTAACTCAAAAAATCAAAAAAGTAGTAAAAAAAGAAGAACCAGATGTAAAAGTAGAGAAAATATAGGAGGGCTTACGAATGAAAAAAAGAGTGATACAGGTAATAATTGCTTTATCATTATTTATAGTAGCATTAACTATTAGGTTTGCAAATGTTTGGATTAATAATGCAATTTATATTATAAGCTATATTATTGTCGGTTTTCCAATTGTTTGGAAAGCCATTCGCAATATTTTTAGAGGAAAAGTATTTGACGAAAACTTTTTAATGACAATTGCAACTCTTGGAGCATTTGCTATTGGAGAACTTCCAGAAGCAGTTGCAGTTATGTTATTTTACCAAGTAGGAGAATTATTCCAAAGTTATGCAGTGGATAAATCTAGAAAATCGATTGCAAGTGTTATGAATATTAGACCTGATTTTGCTAATGCAAAAAGAGATGGAAAATTACAAAAAGTAGATCCAAGTGAAGTAAAAATTGGAGAAACCATTGTAGTAAAACCAGGTGAAAAAGTTCCTTTAGATGGAATTGTATTAGATGGAAAATCTATGCTTGATACCTCTGCGTTAACAGGAGAATCTGTACCAAGAAGTATAAAAGTAGGAGATGAAATACTAAGCCGGATGTATTAACCAAGAAGGTGTTATTTCTATTCAAGTAACAAAAGAATTTGGAGAATCTACTGTTAGCAAAATATTAGATTTAGTAGAAAATGCAAGTAGTAGAAAGTCAAAATCAGAAAATTTTATTACCAAATTTGCCAAATATTATACACCAATTGTGGTAATAATCGCTATTTTTTTAGCAATTTTGCCACCAATACTAATACCAAATGCTAATTTTACAGATTGGATTTATAGGGCACTTAGCTTTTTAGTAGTATCTTGCCCATGCGCATTAGTTATTTCTATTCCTTTAGGATTTTTTGGAGGAATAGGAGGAGCTTCCAAATGTGGAATTTTGGTAAAGGGTAGTAATTATTTAGAAGCTTTGGCACAAGCGGAAATCGTAGTATTTGATAAAACAGGAACACTAACAGAAGGTGTTTTTGAGGTACAAAAGATAGAGGCAGTAGATATATCAAAAGAAGAACTGTTAAAAATGGCAACCTATGCAGAAAGTTTTTCTAATCATCCTATTTCTTTATCTTTGAAAAAAGCATATCAAAAAGAAATAGATAGCAAATTGGTTTCTCAAGCAAAGGAAATTTCGGGTCATGGAGTAGAAGCAGTAGTAGAAAACAAACAAGTTTTAGTAGGCAATGATAAATTAATGAAACAATATGATGTTAATTATCAAGAAAGTGGAGATATAGGAACCATATTATATGTTGCTATAGATGGAAAATTTGCAGGAACTATTGTAATTGCAGATAAAATTAAACAAGATGCAAAACGAGCAATAGAAGACCTAAAGAAAAATCACATTCAAAAAACAGTTATGCTTACCGGAGATAAAAAACAAGTAGCAGAAGCAGTAGCAAAAGAACTAAAAATGGATGAGGTATATGCAGAACTTTTACCAGATGGAAAAGTAGAAAAAGTAGAAGAACTACTAAAAAGTAAAACAGAAAACGCAAAATTAGTCTTTGCAGGAGATGGGATTAATGATGCACCGGTATTAGCACTTTCCGATATTGGAATTGCTATGGGTGGAGTTGGCTCAGATGCAGCAATAGAAGCAGCAGATGTAGTAATTATGACAGATGAACCATCCAAAATTAGTAAAGCAATTCAAATTGCAAAAAAGACAATGAGAATTGTAAAAGAAAATATCTATTTTGCAATTATTGTAAAAATTTTGATACTTATTTTAACTGCAATTGGAATAGTTAGCATGTGGTGGGCAGTATTTGCAGATGTAGGAGTTTCTATTATAGCAATACTAAACGCATTAAGAATGTTGAATGTTGGGGACGGTTCTTAGTGACCCTAAAAGGGGCTACTAGGGACGGTTCTCAGTGGCCCTAAATGGGGTCACTAAGAACCGTCCCCAACGACTTAAGTTGTCAAAATTCTCCGTCCCCATTGACACTCATTCCTTAAATTCCTTTGCTAATTTGCCAATTGCCTTGGTTTCAATTCTAGAAACATAAGAACGGGAAATTCCCATGCTATCAGCAATTTCATTTTGCGTTTGAGGCTTTTTGCCTCCAAGTCCAAATCTTAATTCTAAAATTGTTTTTTCTCTTGCCTTTAGTACTTCTTTCATTTTCTCATATAGTTTTTTTACTTTAAATTTTAAATCCACTTCATCTTCTATATTTTTCTCGTTATTTTCTAAAACTTCTTGTAAAGTAACAGTATTATCATCTTTATCTTTTCCAATAGGGTCTTCTAAATATACTTCTGCATTTACCTTTTTATTACTTCTTAAAAACATCAATACTTCGTTATCTACACAACGAGAAACATAGGTTGCAAGTCTCACGCCTTTGCTACTATCAAAACTATTGATTCCCTTTATTAATCCAATAGTTCCAATAGAAATCAAATCATCTTGTTCTACTTTTGTAGTACTATATTTTTTACATACATGTGCTACTAATCTTAAATTTCGTTCTATTAAAATATTTCTAGCTTCTTCGTCCCCTTCCTTTAAACGTTCTAAATATTTCTTTTCTTCTTCGCTACTTAAAGGTTCTGGAAATAAAGAATTATTAGATATATAACCAACCAAAAAAATAGCGGAGTTTAAAAATGCTAAAAAACCAGTTAAAGAAAGAGAAAACATAAATAACATACCTCCTAAAAACATTTACTAGCATTATATGCGGAAGAAAAAAAGAAAGTGCCTGACCGTTAGAAGGACACAAAAATTTCACTAAAAAAACAATTGAAAAAACAAAAAAAGTAGAATATAATAAAAAAGAAAAATGAGGTTTATGGGTAGCCACTTTAAAAACCTAAATTTTATGATAAAAGGAGCATATGGTGGCATAAAAAAATATGTAACCATGTGAAGAAAAGATGGCATATATAGAATTTAAAAATGTGGTAAAAGAATATAAAATGGGAGAAGTTTCCATTAAAGCCTTAGATAAAACTAATTTTCAAATAGAAAAAGGAGAACTTGCTGTTATTGTAGGACCAAGTGGAGCAGGAAAAACTACTGCTTTAAATATCTTAGGTGGTATGGATAGGGCAACTTCTGGTAAAATTATAATTGACAATAAAGATATTAGTTCTCTTAAAGAAAAAGAATTAATCCGATATAGAAGAGAAGATATTGGATTTATTTTTCAATTCTATAACTTAGTACAAAATTTAACAGCAAAAGAAAATGTAGAACTTGCTACTCAAATTTCTAAAAAACCATTAGATCCAGCTACTATTTTAAAAAAAGTAGGTTTAGAGCATAGAATGAATAATTTTCCATCACAATTATCTGGTGGAGAACAACAAAGAGTAGCTATTGCAAGAGCTATTGCTAAAAATCCTAAATTGTTATTATGTGATGAACCAACAGGTGCATTAGATTATAAAACAGGAAAACAAATTTTAAAATTATTACAAGATACTTGTCGTAAAGAAAAAATGACAGTAGTTATTATTACCCATAATCAAGCGTTAACTCCTATGGCAGATAGAGTAATTCATTTTAAAAATGGTACAGCTAGCGAACCTATTATTAATCCAAATCCAACTCCTATTGAACAAATAGAATGGTAGAATAATAAAAGAAAAACCACAAAAGAAAATAACAAACTATAAGGAGTAAAATGCAAAATGAAAACAGCTTTATTAAAAGATACTTTTAAGGAAATAACCCACAATTATAAACGATTTATCTCTATGTTATTAATCGTTTTATTAGGTGTGGGTTTTTTTGCTGGAATCAAAGCTGCCAGCCCAGATATGAAAGAAACTTTAGACCAATATTTTGATACACAAAATGTAATGGACATTCAAGTAATATCAACACTCGGTCTTACTACCACAGACTTAGAAGAGTTACAAAAAGTAGAAGGAGTAGAGCAAATAGAGGGTTCTTATTCTACAGATGCTATTGTCAATAGTGGAGAAGAAGAATTTGTAGTAAAATTAGAATCTTTACCAACCAATATGAATCAGCTTACTTTGGTAGAAGGTAGACTACCAGAAAACAATACAGAATGTGTAGTAGAAGAAAATTTTTTACTAGGAACAAAACATCATATAGGGGACCAAATCGAAATTGAAGTAGAAGACATTACGAATGATGATGGAGAAACACAAAAACTATTAAAAGAAGAAAAAGTTACAATTGTAGGTACGGTTCAATCACCTTTATATATTTATATAGAAAGAGGAAGCACTAAATTAGGTTCAGGAAAAATAGACTACTACATGTATATTCCAAGAGATAACTTTGACACTGACTTAAGTACAGTAGCCTATATCACAGTAGAAGGAGCTCAAGAACTAAAAACTTATCAAAGTAGCTATGAAGATAGAGTGCAAGAAGTAAAAGATAAAATAGATGCAATTTCAGAAGAAAGAAGACAAGCAAGATATGATGAAATTTATAATGAAGCAAATAGTAAAATACAAGATGCACAGAAAGAACTAGATGAACAAACCAAAAAGGCACAAGACGAAATCGAAAAGGCAGAAAAAGAATTAGAGGATGGCAAAGCAGAAATAGAAGAAGGAAAAGCTAAGTTACAAAGTGAAAAAAATAGTACCTATAGCGAATTAGAAGATGCAAAAGAACAACTAGATAAAGCAAAAAAACAATTACAAGAAAAACAAGAACTATTTGAAGAAGAAAAAGTAAAAGCAGAAAAACAAATAGAAGAAGCGCAAAACAATCTAGAGTTATTACAAGAAGCACAAAAACAATATAATACAGCATCTTCCACTTTAACAGAAAATCAAACCAAAATAGCACAATTACAAGAACAATTACAAGGATTAGATGAAACAGAAGATGCAGAAGAAATTAAAAATATTAAAACACAAATTGCTAATTTTCAAAAACAAAATTATATTTTACAAGCAACTATGCAAACCATAGAAGAACAATTAAAAAAACAAGGAATAGAGATAGAAAATTTAGAAAATACAATTCGTACAATTCAAACAGAAATTAGTAGTGCAAAAAAACAACTAGAAGAAAGCGAAGAACTATTAAATAAAGCAAATAGTGAGATAAAAGAGCAAACCAAAAAATATGAACAAGGAAAGAAAACAGCAGATACAGAATTTGCAAATGCACAAAAAGAATTAGAAGATGCTCAAAAAGAAATAGAAGATGGAGAAAAAGAACTAGAAAAAGCTAAAAAAGAAGCGGAAGAACAAATAGCAGAAGCAGAAGAAAAATTAGAAAAAGCAAGATTAGATTTAGAAGAAATAGAAAAACCAGATTGGTATATTTTAGATAGAGAAGCAAATACAGGTTATGTAAGCTATTTGCAAGATACCGATAGAGTAGCTAATATTGCACAAGTTTTCCCAGTCGTATTCTTTTTAGTTGCAGCATTAATTAGCTTAACTTCTATGACAAGAATGGTAGAAGAGCAAAGGGTACAAATAGGAACTTTAAAAGGACTGGGCTATAGTAAATTTCAAATTGCTTCTAAATATATTATTTATGCTCTTATTGCTACCATTTTGGGAAGTTTAATAGGAATGGCAATTGGTTTTTATTTATTACCAAGTATTATTTTTGATATGTATTGCATGATGTATACTTTACCACCAATTGTTTTAGAATTTAATACAGAATATGCTACATTAGGGCTACTTGCTGCTATGGTATGTACAGTAGGAGCAACAATATACTCTTGCGCTAGAACTTTAGCTTCTACACCAGCAAGCTTAATGAGACCAAAGGCACCAAAACCAGGAAAAAGAGTTTTCTTAGAAAAAATACCATTTATTTGGTCAAAATTAAACTTTACTCAAAAGGTAACTCTACGCAATATATTTCGTTATAAAAAGAGATTTTTAATGACGATTATAGGAATAGCAGGTTGTACTTCCTTAATTATTGCAGGATTTGGGTTAAGAGATGCTATAGGCAGTATGATTCCGTCACAATATGGAGAAATCTTTAAATATAATTTAGAAATTTCTTTAAAAGAAGGGCTAACTACAAAACAAACACAAGAAGCTTATGAAACCATTTCTGCAAAAGAAAATATTGCAAATAGTATGCTTATTAATATGCAATCAGTTTCTATAGATAAAAATGATAATAACCAAAGTATTCAACTAGTAGTACCACAAGATGTAGAAAAATTAAAAGATTTTATAACATTAAGAGATAGAAAACATCAAGATGAAACATATCAATTAGACAATAGTGGAGTTATTATTACAGAAAAATTAGCTACATTGTTAGACATTAAGCAAGGAGATACCATCATTTTAGAATTAGAAGAGGACAACAAAGTAGAAGTAAAAGTAACGGCAATTACAGAAAACTACTTATTCCACTATATTTATATGTCACCAGAACTTTATAAGCAATTATATGAAGAAGAAATAAAACCAAATACTATTTTGGCAATTATACCAGAATTGACATTAGAAAGAGAAGACGAACTAGGAAAAGAAATTTTGGGAGAAGAAGACTATATTTCGGGAGTAACTTTTACATCTGTTACAACTGATATGTTTGAAGATGTCATGAATAACATGAGTTTAGTTGTATTTATATTAATTGTAGCAGCGGGAATGCTTGCTTTCTTAGTACTATACAGCTTATCTAATACCAATATTAGTGAAAGAATAAGAGAACTTGCTACCATTAAGGTATTAGGATTTTATCATAAAGAAGTATATAATTATGTTGGAAAAGAAACCATTATTCTAACCATAATAGGTATTTTATTAGGATTAGGTGGAGGCTACTTTTTAACTACTTATATTATTAAAACTTGTGAACTAGATATGTTGATGTTTAATCCACAAATTCGATTTATGAGTTATATTTATGGAATCTTGATTACAGCTATTTTTACAATTATTGTTAGTATTGGAACCTATTTTGCACTAAAGAAAATTGATATGATAGAATCTTTAAAAAGTGTGGAATAACTCACCAAAAATGTTATTGGATTATTACATATTAAAAAAGATAAAATCTAGTGAGAAAAGAGAAAATTTTTACAGAAATTTACAAAACACAAAAAATGTGATATAATAATGGTATAGAGCTAATAGCTCTAATATAGAAAGAAAAGGAGTTAAACAACATGGTAACGAATTACATCGCAGAGAAGTATTTGAGCTCAATGAGAGGAAAAGAAATGCGGATTTTCGTGGTGAACGGATTCCAGATGACTGGAACTTTGGAATCAAATGATGACGTTTGTCTTCGGATAAGAGAAACGAAGAGTCAGAAGGAAAAGTTGATTTTCTTTTCCGGCATTACTACCATAGAAGAAGTATAACTCCAAATTCAAAAGGGCCCCTGTTTCAGGGGCTCTTCTCTATCTTATAGAGAAAATCTTAATTTTTCTTATACAATAAAGTAGAACCAAAACAAGTTTATGCTCTGAAAAATGAAATGTAAAACCATGAAAGAAGGTAAAAAAATAATAAAAAATAGGATGAAAAAATGGAAAAAACTATTGAAAATAACAGAAAAATGTGATAAAAAATAAATAAATCAATATTATATATATTCGATTAGGTTCTATAGCTTTAATAGGTAAAGCCCTCAGTCAGAATCTTGCAGGAGTTGGTTGTTCGAATCAACCTAGAACCATAAGGGAATCCTTAATTGGATTCCCTTATTTTTGTCAATGGGTGTCAATGGGGACGGAGATTTTTGACAATCATTATCACATAGTTATTGCTAATACAGAAATAACATAAAGTAGTTTATGAAATTACAATGAAAAATATTGTAAGATACTTGACATATCTAGAAAAAATGTGGTACAATATTTAACTGTAAGCCGCCTGAGTCGGGCAACTAAATATTGCGGGTAGAGCAATTGCCTTGTTATTTATGCTTAGCGAGTATACAAATATAGGAGGTGTACGAAGTAATGTACGCAATTATTGAAAGCTGTGGAAGACAATACAAAGTAGCACAAGGAGATGTAGTATTCTTCGAAAAATTAGATGCAGAAGAAGGAAAAAAAGTAACATTTGATCACGTTGTTTTAGTATCTGATGACAAAAAAGTAGAAGTAGGAGCTCCTTATGTAAAAGGTGTAAAAGTAGAAGGAAAAGTAGTTTCTCACGGTAAAGGTAAAAAGATTTTAGTGTATAAATATAAAGCTAAAAAGAATTATAGAAGGACACAAGGTCACAGACAACCATATACTAAAGTAGAAATTACAGCTATTAAAACTGCTAGCGAAAAAACAGAAACTCCTAAAGCAGAAGCAAAAGAAGCAGTAGCAAAACCAGTAGAAAAAAAGACAACATCTACTAAAAAAGCTGATACTACTAAAAAAGAAGCTTAGTAAAAAAATATAATAGAATCTAATAGAAGTTAGATTTAATTAAGCATAATTGAAAATTAAATTAAATTTAAAACAATCAAATGGTAAAAACTATTTAAAAGAAAAATAGATATACCCGAATTAAAAAATGAAGGGAGTGAGATAGCATGGCTCATAAAAAAGGTCAAGGTAGCGTTAAAAATGGTAGAGATAGTGAATCTAAACGTTTGGGACTAAAAAGAGCAGATGGACAAATTGTTCCAGCAGGTAATATTTTAGTAAGACAAAGAGGAACAAAAATTCATCAGGTACTAATGTTGGTATTGGAAGTGATGATACTTTATTTGCAAAAGTTACTGGTAAAGTAAAATTTGAAAGACTTGGCAAAGATAAAAAGAAAGTCAGTGTTTATCCAGTAGAAGAGGAAAGTACAGTTAAATAAATGTCAATGGGAACGGAGAATTTTTGTCAATGGTGACGGAGAATTTTGACAACCATTGCCATATAAAAAAAGCAGGTTTTAGTGAAAAACCTGCTTTTAAAGTTTGGAAAATTACGAAAAAACGTAACCCTCCAGAATCTTGTACGCTTTGGCTGCATCTGCGGGGAGGAGATATTTCTCAAATAGAGATTTATATCCTTCCAGAATGGTGCTATACCCAAAACCGGGTGACAGAAGGCGCTTTTTCATGATGTCTCCGTACTCCTTAATACAGGAAGTACAGATGGTTGCGGCAAACAGCATGTACTCATCATAAGTTGTGCAAACTTTTCGCAAATCGTACAGCTGCCCCTTTTGATAGTTTTCCCAAACAATATCCTTAATGGTGTGTTCATATTGAAAACCACTTTCGTCGTTTTCAATATTGGCCGGAAGATAAACCAGGCAGCTAGTTGCCAAATCCATACGGTCGGCAATCGTAATTGCCTCAACATAGGATAAAGTAACTCCAGAAATACCGTCCTGGTGAGCTTTTTGGCAAGCGTCCGTGGTACTTCATAACTGCCATTACAATTTGGACATCTTCAGGAAAACTGTCGGTACCGAAAATACGACTGCAATATTCTTGAACCATCATGGCACCAGCGTCCTGATGAGAAAGAATGGTGTCATTTAAGACACCGCTTTTTTCATACTGATATGCTCTGCCGTCATCGTGGTGTTCAGCACACAGCTGAAGTAAAACAATGTCCATACCTTCTTTCATAAAAATGTCGGGATAGTCTACTACAATCTGAGCAACCCGCTTTTACATGAGAAGCTTTTCTGCTGATCTTACCAACAAAAAGTTGATCAACAGGATGCGTGGAAAGGTAAGAGGTTAGCATACTACTTAACATACAAAAAACTCCTTTAAAATATAATATAGATACCTATATTATACCATGGATTAAAAAAATGTTCAAATTAGTGCCCTTAGGGAGTCGTTGGGAGAATTTCCGGCCAAAATAACAGGAAAAGCAGGTTTTAGTATCATTAAACCTGCTTTTTTTAGCTAATACTTGTAAAATCCAAATAAATCCAGTATAATAAAATAGTAAAATTAAAAAAGAGAGATGAATAAGAAATGGAAGAAAAGAAAAAACGTATTTTAACAGGAGATAGACCAACAGGGAGACTTCATATAGGTCACTATTTTGGCTCTTTAAAAACAAGAGTAGAAATGCAAAATACTGGTAAATATGATCCATATATTTTAATTGCAGATGTGCAAGCTTTAACAGATAATTTTAATCATCCAGAAAAAGTAAGAAAAAACGTAAGAGAAGTTGTTTTAGATTATTTGTCTGTAGGAATTGATCCAGAAAAAACAACAATTCATATACAATCTATGATACCGGAAACAGCAGAGCTAACAGTGTTTTATTCTAACTTAGTAACGATTGCAAGACTAGAACGTAACCCAACCGTAAAAACAGAAATTGCCCAAAAAAAAGAACTTTTTGGTGAAAGTGTTACTTATGGTTTTTTAGGTTATCCTGTAAGCCAAGCTGCTGATATTACAGTAGTAGAAGGTAGCCTTGTTCCAGTAGGAGAAGACCAACTTCCTTTAATAGAGCAATGTAGGGAAATTGTTCGAAAATTTAATAGCATTTATGGCGAAGTATTAACAGAACCAGAAGCAGTATTATCTAATGCAAAAAGAATTAAAGGTCTAGATGGTAATGAAAAAATGGGTAAATCTTTAGGAAATGCTATTTATTTATCAGATACAGAAGAAGAAGTAAATAAAAAAGTAATGAGTGCAGTAACAGATCCTACAAGAATTAAAAAAGACGATCTAGGTCATCCAGATGTTTGTATGGTAGCTTACTATCATAAACTATTTGCTCCTTTGGAAGACGTAAATACGATTTGTGAAGAATGTAAAGCAGGAAAAAGAGGATGTGTGGCTTGTAAAAAACAATTAGCACATAATATTAATGAATTTTTAAATCCAATTCGCGAAAAAAGAAAATATTATGAAGAAAGACCAGAATTGGTAGATAAAATTTTAATAGAAGGAACGAATAAAGCAAGAAAAACAGCTAAAGAAACGATGAAAAAAGTAAAAAAAGCAATGAAATTAGATTATTTTGAAGATAAGGAAGAATAGGTATAAAATATGAATTATGGGTTATCACAAATAAGTTATGAAGCAATAAAAAAAATTGTGCAAAAATATCCTCAATATCAGTTTAAATTATTTGGCTCTAGAGCAAAGGGGACTTATAAAGAAAGTTCCGATATTGATATTGCTATTTTGGGTAATTTAACGAACCAAGAAAAAATACAGTTATTAAATGAGTTTGATTTATTAGATATTCCGTATATGGTTGATATTGTGTTTTATCAAGACTTAACGAAAAAAGAACTAGTAGATTCAATTGATAAGGAGGGAATTTTATATGAGTAGATTCCAAGAAAGATTAAATGATTACAGTAATGCAGTAGATAGATTAGGAGAGGCTCTAAAAGAACAAGAAAGTGAAATTGTAATAGACGGAGTATTACATCGTTTTGAATTTACTTTTGAACTAGCATGGAAAAGTATAAAAGACTGTTTAGAATATTTAGGAATAACAGATAAAACAGGTAGCCCAAGAGAAGATATAAAGCTAGGTTTTCAGCATGGATTCATTCAAGATGGTGAAAAATGGATTGAAATAATGCTTGCTAGAAATTCTTTATCTCATTTATATGATGAGAAAACATTAAGAGAGATTTATCAAAAAATTAAAGATGAGTATATAAAAGAATTTATAAAACTAAGGGAAGAATTACAAAAAGTATAGAGATATCGGTTATAGGTGTAACCTAATAAAACCTAAATATAAAATACAAGGAATGAAAAAATGTTTACAGACTATGTAAAAATATTGGTAAAAGCAGGAAACGGCGGAGACGGAGCTGTTTCCTTTCGTAGAGAAAAATATGTAGCTGCAGGTGGACCAGATGGAGGAGATGGCGGAAAAGGTGGAGATGTCTATTTTGAAGTAGACCCAGATTCCAACACTCTTCTTAATTTTCGATACCAAAAAAAGTTTAAAGCAGAAAATGGTAAAAACGGAGAAGGTGCCCACCGCTATGGAAAAAGTGGAGAAGATTTAACTATTAAAGTTCCATTAGGTACCATTGTAAAAGATGCAAAAACAGAAGAAGTATTAGCAGATTTATCCCAAAAAGGACAAAAAGAATTAATTTTAGCAGGAGGAAGAGGTGGAAAAGGAAATTCTCACTTTGCAACATCTACCAGACAAGCTCCTAGATTTGCCCAAGAAGGAGAAAAAGTAGAAGAAAAGGAACTTATTTTAGAACTAAAATTATTAGCAGATGTAGGACTAATAGGCTTTCCGAATGTAGGTAAATCTACGTTATTATCCGTAGTAACAGAGGCAACTCCTAAAATTGCAGATTATCATTTTACTACTCTAGAGCCAAATTTGGGTGTAGTAAAAAGTGAATATGGAGATAGCTTTGTAATAGCAGACATTCCAGGAATTATAGAAGGAGCAAGTAAAGGTGTAGGACTAGGAATACAATTTTTAAGGCATATTGAAAGAACAAGATTATTATTACATGTTATAGACGTATCTGGTATAGAAGGAAGAAATCCTGTAAAAGACTTTGAAGTAATTAATGAAGAACTAAAAAACTATAGCGAAAAACTAAGTAAAAGAACGCAAATTATTGTAGCTAATAAAACAGACAGTATGCAAGATGAAACATTGTATCAAGACCTAGAAAAATTAGCCAAGCAAAAGAACTTAGCAATTTTTAAAATTTCGGCAGCGACAGGTCAAGGGGTAAAAGAACTAATGGCATATGTTTCTAAAACCTTAAAAACATTACCAAAAGAAGATTTGATAGAAGTAAAAGAAAAGAAAAAAGTATATACATTACAAGATGAAGAAGAAATAACTGTAAAAAAAGAAAACGGAATCTACATTGTTTCTGGAAATGCAGTTACCAAACTGATGAGAACAGTAAACTTAGAAGACAATGAATCTTTGCATTATTTCCATAAAAGATTAAATGAACTAGGAATTAATGACAGATTAAAAGCTCTTGGAATTCAAGATGGAGATTTAGTACAAATTTCTGACTGGGAATTAGAGTGGGAAGAGTAAAAAAAGAATATTGTGCAATTAATTGCACGTTAGAAAGAGCAAAAAAATGAATTTAAGTCTTGCAAAACTTTAAAAAAAGTGTTACACTATATAACATAGTGTAAAAATAATACAAAAAGCAAACATAAAGGACAACACAATTTTGAAAAAATCTACAGAGAGTCAAACCAAAAATGGTGAAAGTTTGATAGAAACTTAGCAAAATTGTTATCACCTTTTAGCTGTTTCTTTGAAATGAAAAAAGTAAAAGAATACCGTATTTCTGCGTTAAAGAAAAATAAGTGAAAAGAAATTAAGATATATAACAATTATGAAAACATAATATTAAAATAGCAAAAAGGAAAAAGCAATTTCTATGTATATAGAAGATTTCTTTTAAAATAGGTGGTACCGCGGAAAAACTAAAGCCATTTCGTCCTAAAATTTAAGACGAAATGGCTTTTTTGAAATAAAAAGTGGGAAAAATTAAGTATATAAGACCACGAAATTAAAAATATAAAAAACAAAATTATTAAAGGAGGAAACAATATGTCAGAAGAAAAACAAGATTATGGTAAAACATTAAATTTACCAAACACAGAATTCCCTATGAGAGGAAACTTACCAGAAAACGAACCAAAAACACAACAAGCTGTTTTTGAAAATGGGTTATATGAAAAAATGTTAAAGAAAAATGAAGGTCATAAACATTATGTTTTACATGATGGACCTCCTTATGCAAATGGAGAAATCCATATGGGGCATGCTTTAAATAAAGTACTAAAAGATACCATTAACCGTTTTAAAAGCTTGCAAGGCTATCAAATGGTATATGTACCAGGATATGATACACATGGACTTCCAACAGAAAGAAAAGCAATCCAAGCTTTAGGAATTAAACGTGAAGAAGTAAGTATTCCTGAATTTAGAGATACTTGTAGAAAATTTGCATTACAATATGTAGATAAACAATCAGAAGGTTTTAAAAGACTAGGTGTACTTGGAGATTGGGACCATCCCTATAGAACCTTAGACCCAGAATTTGAAGCAAGACAAATTGGTGTTTTTGGAGATATGTATCAAAAAGGATATATTTATAAAGGGCTAAAGCCAGTTTATTGGTGTACTGATTGTGAAACTGCTTTAGCAGAAGCAGAAATTGAATATCAAGACTGTGATACAACATCTATTTATGTAAAATTCCAAGTACAAGACGGAAAAGGCATTTTAGATAATGACAATTATATTGTTATTTGGACAACTACTCCTTGGACTTTACCAGGTAATACTGGAATTGTAGTAGAAGGAGAGGCAGATTATAGTGTAGTAGAAACAAGCAGAGGAAAATTAGTAATGGCTACTGTATTAGTAGACCATGTTATGCAAGTCTCTGGAATTAAAGAATACAAAACAATAAAAACAATAAAAGGTTCTGAATTAGAAGGAATTTTGTGTAAACATCCATTCTTAGACAGAACATCTAAAGTAGTTTTAGGTAGCGAAGATACTGTTGCAGTAGAACTAGACACTGGTACAGGTGCTGTTCACTGTGCACCAAGCTATGGTAAAGAAGACTATTTATCAGGATTAAAAAATGGTTTAGATATTATTGTTACTGTGAATGGAAAAGGATATCAAACAGAAGAAGCAGGTCCTTTTGCAGGACTATATTATGCAAAATCTAGTGATGCTATTATTGAATGGCTAGAACAAAATGATTATTTACTACAAAAAGAAGTATTAAATCACTCTTATCCACATTGTTGGAGATGTAAAAATCCAATTATCTTTAGAGCAACAGACCAATGGTTTGCTTCTGTAGATGGATTTAGAGAAGAAACCCTAAAAGCAATTAAAACTGTAAAATGGACACCAAGTTGGGGAGAAGAAAGAATTACTAGCATGGTAAAAGATAGAAACGATTGGTGTATTTCAAGACAACGTACTTGGGGTGTTCCAATTCCAGTATTCTATTGTAAAGAATGTGGAAAAGAATATGCAACAAAGGAAAGCTTGAAAAAGTACAACAAATCTTTAGAGAAAAAGGTTCTAATAGTTGGTTTGAGTTAGACGAAAAGGAATTAATGCCAGAAGGAGCTACTTGTAGCCATTGTGGATGCAAAGAATTCAAAAAAGAAACAGACATTATGGATGTTTGGTTTGATTCTGGTTCTTCTCATCAAGGTGTATTAGTAGAAAGAGGAATGGATTATCCATCAGACCTTTACTTAGAAGGACATGACCAATATAGAGGTTGGTTCCAATCTTCACTTTTAACATCAGTTGCTACCAAAGGAGTTGCACCATACAAAAATATTTTAACACATGGTTGGGTAATTGATGAAGAAGGTAAGAAAATGTCGAAATCTGCCGGAAATGGAATTAGCCCACAAGAAATTATTAAAGAATATGGTGCAGATATTTTAAGACTATGGGTATTATCTTCTGATTTTAAATCAGATGTTAGTATTTCAAGAGATATTTTAAAACAAATTAGTGAAGCTTACCGTAAAATGAGAAATACAGCAAGATACATTCTAGGAAATACTTCAGATTACGACCCAGAAAAACCAGTAGCCTATAAAGACATGGAAGAAATTGATAAATGGGCATTACTAAAACTAAATAAATTAGTAAAAGAATGTACACAAAACTATGAAGAATATAACTTCCACTTAGTATATCATGATATTAATCAATTCTGTGTAACAGATATGAGTAACTTTTATCTAGATATTATTAAAGACAGATTATATACTTCTAAAAAGGACTCTTTAGAAAGACGTTCTGCACAAACTGCTATGTATACTATTTTAAATGCTTTAGTAAAAATGCTAGCACCAATGATTTGTTTTACAGCAGAAGAAATTTGGAAATACATGCCACATGTAAAAGAAGAACAAGTAGAAAGTGTAATGCTAAGCAATTGGCCAGAAGTAAATACAGAATATGATAATGAAGCATTAGCAGAAAAATGGAATCATATTTTAGAGCTAAAAGAACTAGTTGCAAAAGAATTAGAATTAGCAAGAGCAAATAAAACAATAGGACATTCTTTAAATGCAAAAGTAACATTATATGCTAATGAAAAAGAATATGAGTTCTTAAAAGAAAACCAAGACTTATTAACCACTGTATTTATTGTTTCTGATTTACATGTTGAACCAAATGCTAGAAAAGACGAAAACAAAATAGGTGTAAAAGTAGAAGTAGCAGAAGGAGAAAAATGTGAAAGATGCTGGAAGTATTCTACTTCTGTAGGAAAGAACAGCAAATATCCAACTCTTTGCGATAAATGTAGTGAAGTAATGGGAGAATAATGTCAACGGGGACGGAGATTTTTGACAACTTTCAAAAAAGTTGTCAAAATTCTCCGTCCCCATTGACAAAAAACATTTGGAAAAATCCTTTTTTTATGCTACAATAGAAGTAGCTTGTACAAAAGAAAATAAAATAAGGAGGAAAGTTATGTATAATCGAGGCAAAACCATAAAAAACATATTTTGGTTATTAATAATGCTAATTGCTATCATAGCCCTAGTAGTTGTTTATAAAAAATATAATTATAACGATTTTACTAAAAATATTAGACAGCTAGATAAAACATCATTTACTAGAGATTCCGAAATAAAATATTCCGAAATGGATAGTTACAAAATAGAAAATAGAGATTTTAATGATGCCATGTTTTCACAAGTGATTGATGTAACACCAAATACTGCATATAAAGTTACTTGTAAAGTAAAAGTAGAAAATGTACAAAACGAAGATAATAGTAAAAATGCAGGAGCACATATTTGCATTGCAGATACCACAGAAACCTCACAAATGGTATCACAAACAGCAGATTGGCAAGAAATTACTTTATTATTTAATTCAAAAACAAGAACACAAGTGCAAATTGGATTTCGCCTTGGCGGATATGATAAAATGTCAAAAGGAACAGCTTGGTTTTCAGATATTAAAGTAGAAGCTGGGACTGCAGATAGAAATAACACTTGGAATATGGTTTGCTTTATCTTTCCTAAAATAGATGTGGATGTTGTTGTAAATGGAAGGACAGAACATGTTAGCCTAGAAATGACAGAAAATGACATAAATGATGTAACTACAAATATGGCAAGATTTCAAAATTCTATTGAGCAAATGAGTAATAATAAAATTCATATTAATTATGAAATTATTACCATTTCTGACCCAATCTCTAGCCTCTCTTATGATGAAGAAAATGGATATTATGTATCTGCTAGTGATATATATGAGCAAACACATACCTATGTAGAAGAAAAAGAATATGATCATATCTATGTGGCAATTCGTATGGCAAATACCCAAATGGGAAATGATACTTTAGTGAATGATTGGATAGGCCTTGGAGGAATGGATTATTTAGGAATTGGGTTTTCTAATATTCGTATGCCAGACGATAATAATAACTATGCTTATGAATACAATTATATGTTTAACACATTTCCAGAAGAGGTATTTTTACATGAGTTTTTACATACTTTAGAGAGAAACTCTAATGAATATGGATTTGAAGTTCCAGCATTACATGATTTTGCTAGGTATGGTTATTCAGACCAAAGACCAGACGGGCAAAAAAAATGGTATGAAGATTATATGAATAAAAACATAAGTTACCAAGGAGAAAAAATTGGTTTACCAGCAGAAATATTTACTTATAAACCAGTACATGAAAGTGATTTCACTTATGCAAGAGAATTAGATGTTATGCAAGAGCCAAGTAACATTATTGAAGTAATTAGGAGCCTATTTGGAAGAATTGGGACGTTATTTTCTAATTCTGAAATCTAAAATAATATAAAAAGAAATATTTTTTACATAGTATTGCAAAACAACATGTACTTGTTATGAAATAGAAAATAAAACAACAAATAAAAAATAAAAGAAAAGAATTACAAAAAGGAGAGCAATAAAATACAATGAAAGTTTCAGACTTTAATTATGATTTACCAAAAGAACTAATTGCACAAACACCAATCAAAAACAGAGATACTTCTCGTTTAATGGTATTAGATAGAAAAACACAAACGATTGAACATAAAATTTTTAAAGATATTTTAGACTATTTAGAACCAGGGGACTGCTTAGTAAGAAATAATACTAAAGTAATTCCTGCACGTTTATATGGAAAAAAACAAGAAACTGGTGCTAATGTGGAATTCTTGCTATTAAAGTGTATAGAAGGAGATATTTGGGAAGTAATGGTAAAACCAGGCAAAAAATTAATGCCCGGTACCAAAGTTTCTTTTGGAAAAAATCTATTTGAAAATAATTTATCTAAAAATAATCAGCAAGCAGAAATTTTATTAGAAGCAGAAATATTAGAAAAACTAGAAGGTGGCAATAGAAAAGTAAAATTTACATATCAAGGCATTTTTAACGAAATCTTAAATGAAATAGGGCTTATGCCACTTCCACCATATATTCATGAAAAATTAAAAGAAAAAGATAGATATCAAACCGTATATGCAAAATATGAGGGGTCAGCCGCAGCACCAACAGCAGGCTTGCATTTTACAGAAGACCTATTAGAAAAAATACAAGAAAAAGGTGTAGAAATTGCCAATGTTACTTTACATGTAGGAATAGGAACATTTAGACCAGTAAAAGTAGAAAATGTAGAAGAACATGACATGCACTCAGAACATTTTTATATCAAAAAAGAAGATGCAGAAAAAATAAATAAGGCCAAAAGGGAAGGACATAGAGTAATTGCAGTAGGAACCACTTCTTGCAGAGTATTAGAATCTATTGCAGATGAAAAGGGTATGGTTCAAGAAACAGAAGGAGATACTAGCATTTTCATTTATCCAGGATATCAATTTAAATGTTTAGACTGTTTAATTACCAACTTCCACTTACCGGAATCTACTTTAATTATGCTAGTATCTGCTTTAGCGGGAAAAGATTTTATTATGAAAGCTTACCAAGAAGCTGTAAAAGAAAAATACCGCTTTTTTAGCTTTGGAGATGCTATGTTTATTAAGTAAATTCTATTGAAAAAACAATAAAGATATGGCATAATAGAATTAAAAGTGGACTATTGGGGACAGATCCCTTTAGTCCCATTTAGAAACAATCTAATTTAAAGAAGGAAGAAAAATGAATTTGGAAGAAGAAATTAAATTATTAAAAAAGAAATTTAATTGTGAGGTAGTGATTTTATTTGGAAGCTACGCAAGAGGCGACCAAAGGCCAGACAGTGATGTAGATATTGCTATAAAAACTAAAAAGAAAATTTCTAAAAAAGAAATGTTTGAAATGACTCAAGAATTGGAACAATTATTGAAAAAAGATATAGACTTAATTGATTTAAATGCAATTTCTGATAGTTTTCGTTATGAAATATTAATGAATGGACAAATACTTTATTGTGAAGATAGCTATCAATTTGACTTATATAAATTAGATATGTTTCGTGAATATTTAGAACTTAACGAAAGTAGAAAAGACATTATAGAAAATATCAAAAATGGAGGAACAATATATGGAAAATGAAGCTGTTATTTTAAATAAATTTGAAAGCATAGAAAGATGTATTCATAGAATTAAAGAAGAGTATGAAGATAATCCTAAAAACCTAGAAGACTATAGAAGATTAGACAGTATTGTGTTAAATTTACAAAGAAGCTGTGAATTAGTAACAGATATTGCTATGTATATTGTTTCTGCTAGAAAATTAGGAATTCCACAGGAAAAGAGAGAAGCATTTGAATTATTAGAAAAAAATGGACTAATTCCAAAAGCAATGTCTGAAAATATGAAAAAGATGATTGGATTTAGAAATATTGCAGTACATGACTATAAAAAAATAGACGAAACAATATTGCAGGATGTAATTGAAAATCACTTAAATGACCTATTAGATTTTGCACGCAAAATTTTAAATTTGAAAAGAATATAATATTGAAAAAATACTAAGATTATGAAATAATATAAGAAAAGCGACTTTGCCACATGTGCATTTCGTTTTGTAAATATGCACAGAAAACAAGAAAATTTAATCAGAGGTTGAATAGTAAAAAATAAGAAAAGGAAGAAACAAAAATGACCAAACCAGCAGTAACATATGAATTATTACATATAGATAAAAACTCAGGAGCAAGACGTGGTATTGTACATACGCCACATGGTGACATCCAAACTCCAGTATTTATGCCAGTAGGCACACAAGCAACTGTAAAATCTATGACACCAGAAGAACTAAAAGAAATAGGAGCACAAATTATTTTATCTAACACTTATCACTTGTATTTACGACCAGGTCATGAACTTGTAAAAGAGGCAGGTGGACTTCACAAATTTATGAGATGGGACAGGCCAATTTTAACAGATTGTGGAGGTTTCCAAGTATTTAGTTTAAGTGACTTAAGAACCATTACAGAAGAAGGAGTAGAATTTAAATCCCATTTAGATGGTTCCAAACATTTCTTTTCACCAGAAAAAGTAATGGAAATAGAAGAAGCTTTAGGTGCAGATATTATAATGTCATTTGATGAATGTGTAAAATATCCAGAAACTTACGAGTATACCAAGCAATCTATGGAAAGAACTACCAGATGGGCAATTCGTTGTAAAGAAGCACATAAAAATACAGAAAAGCAAGCATTGTTTGGCATTATCCAAGGTGGATTTTATGAAGATTTAAGAGAACAATCTGCAAAAGATTTAATAGCTTTAGATTTACCAGGTTATGCTATTGGTGGAATTAGTGTAGGAGAACCAAAAGAAGAATATTTAAGAATGCTTTATTATACAGCTCCATTAATGCCAGAAAATAAACCAAGATATTTAATGGGAGTAGGTTCCCCAGACTATTTAATAGAAGCTGCTTTAGCAGGTGTGGATATGTGTGATTGTGTACTACCTACACGTATTGCTAGAAATGGAACTGCCATGACATGGAATGGCAAAGTGGTAGTAAGAAATGCAACATATGAAAGAGACTTTACACCACTAGACCCAGAATGTGATTGCTATACTTGCAAGAACTACACTAGAGCTTATATAAGGCACCTAGTTAAAACAAATGAAATTTTAGGAGTAAGATTATTATCAATTCATAACCTAAGGTTCTTGACGAAATTGATGGAAAAGGTTAGAATAGAAATAGAGCATGATAATTTATTAAACTTTAAAAAAGAATTTTATGCAAAATATGGTTACGAAAAATAAAATTACGAAAGAAAAGATAGTGTAAAAATCTAATAAAGGAGAATAAAGAGGCATTATCTAAAAAATGTAAAAAACCAAAGAATGAAGGAGAGGGTGTTATGAACGACGATTTTATTGGAGGACAAAATTATAATCAAACAGAAGATCAATTAAAAGCAAAAAAGTGGATGAAATGGATTGGAATTATTTTAGTGTTATTACTAGTTATTAGTATAGCATTAATTGGCGTAATGTATTATATTCAATCTACTCAACTAAAAATCACAGTAGACGGAGCATCTAATAGAAACTTAGAAGATGTACTTATTTTTGAAAATGGAGAAGTTTATATTCCAATTCGTGCTTTTGCAGAATATGTAGGATATGAATCCTATAGTGGAGATTACAAACAATATGCAGAAGATACTACCAAATGTTATGTGCAATCTGCAAATGAAGTAGCATCTTTTAGCTTAAATTCTAATACTATTTATAAAATTGTATTAGATGGAAATAACGACTATGAATACTATGAGATAGATGAACCAGTAAGAATGATAAATAACCAATTATGCACTACCATAGAAGGAGCAAGAATTGCATTTAATATTTCTATGGCATATAGTGTAGAAGACAATCAAGTAACTATTTTTACATTACCATATTTAGTTACCTATTATACAGCACAGTTCCAAAATTCTGGTATAGCAGATAAAGATGCTAACTTTAGCAATCAAAAAGCACTATTATATAACATGATAGTAGTAAAAAATGCAGAAGGAAATTATGGTGTTTATGGATTAGATGGAAGCGAAATTTTAGGAACAAGATATAAAAGTGTTAAATTTATTGAAAGTACTAGAGAATTTATTGTAACAACCTTAGAAAATAAAATGGGAATTATGTCCTATGACTCTACTACTAAAATCAATCCAGAATATGACGATATTAAACAAATAGACAAAGATAATGGCTTATATTTAGTAACAAATAATAAAAAGCAAGGTGTTATTAGTGAAAATGGAAGTATTGTTCTTTATTTAGAATATGATCAAATTGGAATAAATGCAGATACATATCCTACTAATAACATTAAAAACCAATATTTATTATATGATAATTGTATTCCTGTTATGAGAAATAACAAATGGGGTATTTTTGATAAAACCGGAAAACAAATATTAGAAGTAAAATACGATGAATTAGGATGTACAGCAGGAAGCGGAAATAGAGGAGACGAAACCGCAAATAATATTCTATTAATTCCAGACTATGAAGGTATTGTAGTAAGAGAAGGAGAACTTTATGGAATTATGGATAGTAATGGAAGGGAATTAGTTCCAATTGCTTTACAATCTGTATATTCTATTGTAAACGCAGGACAAGAAACATATTATATGATTTATGATAACCGTGTTATGAATGTAATTACCTATATTGAAACTTATGTTATTACAGATACAAACACCGGAGAAGAAACACAAGATGCAATGGGAGAAAATCCTACTAATAATACAAATACACAAAATGGGGGAAATACAGTAAATAATAACACAGTAAACGGTGATAATACTGTTAGCCAAAATACTATTTTAAATGAGCAAACAGTGAATGGCATTACTACAGTACAAAATACAGTAGGAAATGATACCAATACCCAAACCCAACAAAATCAATCCAATAATCAAAATTCTGGACAAAGTAGTTCAAATACAGTAAAAAATAACCAAGGCAGTGGACAAAATACAACTGCACCTAATAATAGCAATACAACTACTTCAACATCACAAAATGTAGTAAGTGTACAATAAAAACGAATATAAAAGAGGTTTTTCTTCAATAAGAAAAGCCTTTTTAATTTGTAATATAAAAATAAGTTCTAAGTTGCTTTTTTAGGAATAAAATACAAACCAAACAACTATATATGTATAAAGAAAAATATTTTACTTAGTTTTAAAGAAGGGATGGTTTGAAAATGGAAAAAGAAAGTGTGGTAAAGCCAAATATTACATTACAAGAAAGTGAATTCAAAAAAAATAGTATTCGCATTTTAAAAGGCAGTGTTTTTGCAATTATCCTTTCAGCACTATTATTATTTATTTATGCTATTTGCTTAACTTATACAGACCTTTCAGAAACAACGATGGTACCAGTTATTTATACTATTTCTGCAGTTAGTGTTTTAATAGGAAGTACCATTAGTACAAGGAAAATAAGAAAAAACGGTCTTCTCAATGGGGGTATTGTTGGGCTTATTTATATTATGATATTATATTTAACTTCTAGTTTATGCTTAGTTGGGTTTTCACTTACTCTAAATTCTTTTCTAATGTTAGGAGCAGGAGCATTAGTAGGAATGGTTGGACGGAATTATTGGGGTAAATTTAAATAGAAAATAAATCAAAAAATAGGAAAATAAAAAATGATAAATAATATAAGTAACCAAATCATAGAAGAAAAAAGTGTAAAAATAAATAATAATAAAAAATAAGAAATAAAAAATAACAAAAGTCGAAAAATGGCAACAACTTTTTAGAAAGAAATTCTAGAAAATAGTTGCTATTTTTTGTATTTTAAGATAAAATCTAAAAAGACAAATTTTACAAAAACAATAGGAGGAAAAAATTGATTACTTTAGAAGATGTTAAACAAAATGAAGAAGTAAAACAACTTGTGCTAAGTTCTCAAAAACAATTAAATGCTTTGGGGTATACAGAACATTCTGTAAGACATATTAGTATTGTTTCACAAAGGGCGGCAGAGGTATTAAGAACTTTAGAATACCCAGAAGAAAGAATAGAACTTGCTAGAATTGCTGGCTATTTGCATGATATTGGTAATTGTGTAAATAGAGTAGATCATGCCCATACAGGAGCTATTTTAGCTTATGAAATTTTAAAAGATATGGGAATGGATGCACAAAAACGTACTGAAATTATGATGGCAATTGGAAACCATGATGAACAAACAGGAACAGCAGTAAGTGATATTTCAGCAGCATTGATTTTAGCAGATAAATCAGATGTACATCGTGATAGAGTAGTAAATCAAAACATATCTACTTTTGATAAACACGATAAAGTAAACTATGCGGTAACCAATGCAGACTTTATTATCGATAAAGAAAATAGAAAAGTAATTTTAGATATTACCATTGATACCAAAATATCGCCAGTATTAGATTATTTTGAAATTTTTATGGATAGAACCATGATGAGCAAATATGCAGCCAAATATTTAGGTATATGGTTTGAACTAATTATTAATGATACCAAATTATTGTAAAATATAAATTATTAATAAAAAGAAAAAATGTAAATATAATAAAAAAATATAAGATATAAAATGTAATTAAAAATAGAAAAGTAAAGATACATCATTTTTTTAATGATAGAAATATAAGGAGGAAAAATTAAAGTGAAAACAAAAAAAGTTTTAAAAGTAGTATTAGTCATTCTATTTATTATTCTCATTTCTCTTATTTCTTTTGGAGGAATTTTTGTACAAAACACAAAATTTGTAGAAAATATTGTACCAGACTACCAATGGGGAATGGATTTAACAGGCAGTAGAGTGGTTGGTTTAGCTGTAAGTGATTCAACTAATACCGTTATTTATGACAAAGAAGGAAATGTCGTTTCAGAAGAAGGAGAAAATACTACAACTGTGGAAGAACCTGTTAACCCAGAAGAAAGTTTAACACAAGAAAACTTCCAAAAGGCAAAAGAACTTTTTGAAAAAAGATTACAAGAAATGAATGTAGCAAATTATACCATACGTTTTGATGATACAACAGGAAAAGCTATTATACAATTACCAGAAAATAGTAATACAGATATTATTGCTCAATATACTGCAATTAAAGGTGTATTTACAGTAGAAGATGAAGAAGGTAATGTTTTATTAGATAATAGCAATTTAGAAAAGGCACAAGTAGGCTATGGAAGTACTACTAGTGGAACGACTATTTACCTTACCATACAGTTCAATAAAGAAGGAACTCAAATACTAAAAGACATTACTAATACATATGTAAAAACAACAGATGAAGACGGAAATGAAACAACCAAAACAATTAGTTTAAAAGTAGATGATACTACCTTATTAAATACTTATTTTGAAAGTGAAATTTCAAATGGAATGTTACAGTTATCTATGGGACAAGCTAGTACGTCTACAGATGATTTAAACAGTTACTTACAAGAAGCTTCTAATTTAGCAGTATTATTAAATACAGGTGCAAATCCATTAACTTATACCATTGAAGAAAATCGTTATGTATTATCTGATATTACACCAGACATGTTCTTTATTCCTGCTATTGTGGTATTAGCTTTAATTGGAATTGGAATGATTTTCTTTATCATTCGTTACAGAAAAAATGGACTTTTAACTGCTATTTCTTTTATAGGATTTATAGCTGTTTTACTACTAGTTCTTCGTTTAACTAATGTTATGATTACATTAGAAGGCATAATAGGTATTTTAATAGGAATTGTTTTAAACTATATTTTCTGTTTCTATTTATTACACTTGTTAAAACACAACCCAAAAACAATACAAGATGCAAGCAATAATTTTAAAGAAGCTTTATTAAAAACATTATTTATTTTAGTTCCTGTATCTATTACTTGTATTGTATTATGTTTTGCAGGATGGCTTCCAATTTACAGCTTTGGTATGGTAATGTTTTGGAGTATCTTAATTAGTGTTTTATATAACCTTATTATTACAAGAACTTTAATAGTATCCTGTATAAAAAGTAAATAAAAAGGTTTATAGGTAAAACCTTTCTAAAAACCTAAATATAGCATACAAGGAATTGAAAAAGAAAAAATGAAAAAGAAAATAATTTATGGAATATTAATTGTAATTATTATAGCTGGTATTGTAATTGTTGCAACACAGGGACTAAGGGCAGATATTATTTATAGTAAAAATGTAAGAATAGATATTTATTTAGGAAAAGATTTTGAAAACAATGATATTAAGCAAATTGCACAAGAAGTATTTGGATATGATAGAGTTTTAATTCAAAAAGTAGAATTATATGGAGATATGGTTTCTATTACCATTCCAGACAATAATGAGGAAAATTTGGATGAAAAAGTAGAACAATTAAACAGCAAAATTAATGAAAAATATGAGTTAGAAAACACAGTAGATGAGGATATTACAGTAACACATCAACCAAAGATTAGGTTATCTAGCATTTTAACTCCATATATATGGCCTCTTGCAATTAGTGCACTTATTATTTTAGTATATATTATTGTTAGATATAGAAAAATAGGAATCTTTAGAACAATTGCCTTTTATGCTGTTACTATTTTTGCTTCAGAAGCTGTATTCTTATCCGTTTTAGCAATTGCGCAAATTCCAGTAAATCGTCTAGTAATGCCTATAGGATTATTAATTTATGTAGTTGTACTTACTATAGTAACTGCAATAAAAGAAAAACAATATGCAAAATTTAAAGAAACTACTAAAAACAATAAAAAAGTAGAAAGTAAAAACGAAAACTAGAGGCTAAAGAATAGAAAAATGGAAAGTAAGAACATAAAAAATCTACTATGAAAAAGAAAATAATAAAAACCAAATAGAGACAATATTCATACAATATAGTATGGATATTGTTTTTTTGCATAAAAAGCAAATACTAAAAGATAATAAAGTTGAAGGAAAATCAATCTGTAAAAAAGAAAAACAAAATTAGCAGAAAGTAAAAAATGAGAGAAAAGAAAGTAAGCAACTAAAAATTAAAAAATAGAAATAAAAAATTAAATTAAAAGAAAGAAAGTGGAAAAAATGTTTAAAATGATACAAAAAATTTTTAATCGTAGCATTGGCGAAAAGGAGATTAACTACGAAACTGCACAAAAAATTTTAAAAAAGCAAAATGGTATTTTAATAGATGTAAGAAGTAAACAAGAATATGAAGAAGGTCATTTAGCTGATGCTATTTTAATTCCTTTATATGACTTAGAAGAAGAGATAGAACAAAAAGCACCTAACAAGCAAAAAACAATTGTGCTTTATTGTAGTTCAGGCGTACGCAGTAAACAAGCCAAAACACAACTAGAACAAATGGGATATAGTAATGTTTTCCATATAAAAGGAGGATTAAATGATATCAATTAACTTCTATAAATTAGCAATCTTCAAACACTCATAATAAGAGTACAATAACAAATTCGTAGGAACATGTTACCATTTTTGACAATCTAGAATAAAATATGAATATCTAGAGCAATTTTAGTAGATAATATTTGAGAGGCGAAAGGAGAATTTAAAATCGATGAAATCATTTTGCATAAAAACAAATAATAAAGAAATATTAGATTATCTACTAAATAGAATTGAAGAAATCGACTTTGAAAATATTATTTATACTAGTAAGCAATTCAAAATATATACAAATGTGATTATTCACTATATAGGAAAACAATTAGAAGAATTTAATGAATTTTTAAGTGAATTAATAGAGGAAGTAATTATTCAATTTTATGAAGAAAAAATTATGCAACAACTTATTAATTATAATTATTTTTATTTTGACAATTATGAAAAAAATAAAATTTTAGAAAATTGCTGTGCATTAGTTGACACAGAAGAATATATAAACGAGGTAGAGGAAAATGTTATTAAAAATGAAATCACAAAATATATAGAACAAAAGCGTTCTATGATTTTAGATGGATTTGTAACATTCCGACTAAAAAAATATATATCTTGTTTAGATGAGTTAGTAGACCGTGGGGTAAATCAATTTATTATAGAAAAAGAATATACAGAATTTATTAACTTATTGCATATTTATGTAGAAAATAAAGAACCAGAATATGCATTATTACACCTGATTTATATTAATGGAGAATCCATTTTACTAGATGAAGCCAAAAACATAGTATCTATTTCAGACAATATTTACAATGCAAAATATTTATCAGATATTTCTTTTTCTTCTAATGATTTTGCTTTAAATACATTATTAACCTTATTACCTAAAAAAAATTGAAGTACATTTAATAGGAGAAGAAGATGAATTTATACAAACTCTAAAATTAATCTTTGAACAAAGAATTTTTATTTGCAGAGAATGCAATATATGTAGGACTTATCGTCTACTAAACAGTGCAAAAATTTGAAACTAGGGACGGGGGAAAGTTACCCTATTTAGGGTAACTTTCCCCCCGTCCCTAGTTTCACCTCTTTACGAATTGAAAAAAATGTGGTAAACTATGGCTATAAGAAAAAAATTGGAGGTATTTATGGAGGAAGAAAAGAGAAAATTAGTTACCATATTAGTGCCAGCATATAATGAAGAAGAAGTATTACCTTTACTATATGAAAGATTAAAAACTTTAATGGATAATAATCAAAAATATGATTTTGAGATATTATTTGTTAATGATGGAAGTAAAGATAAAAGTTTAGAAATTATGCAAGAATTAAGAAAAAAAGATAAAAGAATTTGCTATTTAAATTTATCTAGAAATTTTGGGGAAAGAAATTGGTATGATTGCAGGACTAGATTATTGCAAAGGAGATGCTGTAGTTATTATAGATGCAGATTTACAAGATCCACCAGAACTTATTCCGGAAATGTTAAAATACTGGGAAGAAGGATATGATGACGTCTATGCTAAGCGTAAAAGCAGAGAAGGAGAAACTTTTTTAAAAAAATTTACTTCTAAAATGTATTACTA
>CAWVJY010000001.1:0-98791 GCA_963929915.1 Bacillota bacterium | reverse complement strand
CACTAGATCGCGTGTTATCAATTTTAGAATATCTACGTTTTCTATTGTTTTTAATTTCCTTTCCGATAGTAGATTGACTTTTGTTAAGTTCTTTAGCAGTTTGGAATTTTCTTAATCTTTTGCAAATATTTTGTTCGATAACTTTCCTATCTTCTAAAGATAGATGCTTACCATCAAATTTCATAAATACCTTCTTTCTCAAGAAGTATCCACATTTATATTATACTAAATTGCATTTAATCTTACAATAACTGTTAATTTACTATTAATTTGTATTTATTTTTTATTGAATAGAATTTACTTTTTTAATTAACAGGTTTAATGTAACTTAAATAAAAAAATAAAAAAGACTTGAAATTTGAAAACAGTTAGTATAAAATAAGAGTATAAAGAACAAATGAGTAAGGAGAAAACAAATGAAACAGCAAACGCTTGGCGCCGTACACACACACACACATCTATTTTTACAGAAGAATTGCTGGAGAGAGAGTTAAACTTTAAACCAACTAAAGAAAATTTAGTTTTATTTGCTGTGCAAAAATTATTATATATAAAAATAAAGGATGGATTATTAGAAATAATAATCTGTCCTTTTTGCGTGCAAAAAGGTGTAATAAACAGTAGTTAGATAAAAAGCAAGATATATAAAAATTAAAAAGGCTTCTAAAAAGCATAATAAACAATTTGGAAAGGAGAAATAAAGAGATGAAAAAAGAAAAACAAAGAGTAAAAAATAAAAATCAGCAAGGTATCACTTTAATTGCGTTAGTCGTAACCATAGTAGTATTGCTAATTCTAGCAGGAGTAACAATAAGTATGTTACTAGGAGAAGATGGAATAATAAAAACAGCTCAAGACGCAAAAAACACATGGGAAGGAGCAGTGGCTAACGAGCAACAAGGAATACAAAATTTAATGGATGAATTAAATAATATAATGAATGAAAATGGAGTAGGAGATACAGAAATTTCAGATATATTAGAAAGATATATATTAGGTGAAGATAAAACAGGAGTTCTTTTTACGAATATATTTAGTGATAATAAATTTATAAATAATGAAATTATACCAGATGCTAGTACAAGTTTGATAGCTATAATGGAAGATATTGTAAATGAAAATGAAATTTATCTCACAATTCAATATAATAATGAAGACTATTATATCGTATTAGATAATAGTACTAGGATGACAAAAGAACTAATAAAAATACCAAAAGAAGCAACCAGTGGAATAGAAAAATGGAATGGAGAAACAAATGACAAGGTAACAGCATTTTCATCAAAAGATGTGCCATCAATAAAAGTGCCAGTACCAAAAGGATTTACAGCATCCACAGTAGAAGCAGAACAAACAGTAGAAGGAGGCTTTGTAATAAAACAGGATGGAACGAATAATGAATTTGTATGGATACCAGTAAGTGAAGAAAGATTATCCAAAATGTATATAAAATTAACATTTGAATTATCAGGAGAAACAGGAGTAACAACAAATATATATAGCAAAAACTCATATTATGGTGTACCGGGAGGGGTAAACTTTAGAGAACCAGACTTAGTAACAGATTACGATACAGATAGCCAATATTATAGTCTAATAAATGAAGCAACTAGTGCACAAGATTTTGCACAAGATATGGTAGATGAATACCAAGAAATTCATGATAGTATAGAAAAATATGGAGGGTTTTATATAGGAAGATACGAGTTAACAGGAGATATAACAAATCCAACAGTTGTAAAAGGAGGAACAGTAATCACAAATCAAAACTGGTATAATTTAAAAGCAGCATGTATGAAGTTAGTAAATAATCCAGTAGTCAAAACAACCATGATATATGGAAATCAATGGTATGAAATATGTAATTGGTTAAAAAATAGTGGATATAATGTAGATACAGATTCAACAAGTTGGGGAAATTATAGTAACAATGAAGCAACAGGACATGGAACAAAACAAACAGCAGGTTATAGTGAAAATTGGAAAGCAAATAATATCTATGATTTTGCAGGAAATTGTTGTGAATGGACCCAAGAGACCATGCTTGATACTCGTGTTTATCGTGGTGGCAATTATGGCGTTTTAGGCTCTGAGAATACAGCCTCTGACTTCGATGCCCTAAATCCGAACAACGGTAACATTCTCTTCCTCTCTACTAGACCGACACTTTACATAATATAGAACTAAGCAGTAAAAATTTAACATAACACCCAACTAAAGGTAAAAAATTAGAACAGATTGCGTGTATTCCCCATGTGTGGCTGTACACGCAATTTTATGCAATATCACACATTTATGCTGTAGCAGATTATATGATAAATAGATGAGATAAGTTATATGACATTTAACAAGCAATTGACCATTTAAAAATTTTATAGTATGATAATAAAAAAGGTTTATAGGTAGCCTTTAAAAAACCTAAATATTATGATACAAGGACGGAAGCAACAAATGAAAATATTAATGGTTGGAGATATTGTAGGAGAAAATGGTTTAGATAAATTGAAACAAATCTTGCCAAAATTAAAAGAAGAAGCAAATATAGATTTTGTAGTAGTCAATGGAGAAAATGCAGCAGGGGGAATGGGGCTTACTTTTAAAGCTTGGAATGAGTTCTTAAAACTACCTATTGATTGTGTAACTATGGGAAATCATACTTGGGCTAAAAAAGATATTTTTACCTTTATAGACCATCCAAAGCTCATTAGACCAGCTAATTACTCAAAAGGTGTAGTAGGTAAAGGATATGGAATTTATGAATGCAATAACAAAAAAATAGCAGTTATTAATCTAATTGGTAGAACAGATATGAATGTTTTATCTGAAAATCCTTTTACAGTCGTAAATGAATTAATAGAAAAAATAAAATCGGAGGTAGATTTTTTTGTAGTAGATTTTCATGCAGAAGCGACTGCAGAAAAAATTGCCATGAAATATTTTTTAGATGGAAAAGTTTCTATTTTAGTAGGAACTCACACTCATGTACAAACTGCAGATGAAGAAATTACGCAAAATGGAATGGGTTATATTACTGATTTAGGAATGACAGGTCCAAAAACTTCTGTAATTGGAATGGAAGTAGAAGCTTCTGTAAAAAGATTTTTAACCTCTCTTCCAGAAAGATATAAATTAGCAGAAGGGGAATGCATTTTTAATGGATGTCTTTTTGAATTAAATGAGGAAAATGGTCAAATTAACCATATAGAAAGAATTTTCTTGAAATAAATGACAAAAAATGTAAAAAAATGACGATAAAAACTTCCACTTTTTTCCAGAAAATACTAGACAAAAAAGAAAAAATATAATATAAATATAATTGTTCGCGAAACAAAAAAATAAATTATAGGAGGCAAAAATGGAAGTTTTAAAAATCTCATCAAAATCAAATCCAAATTCAGTAGCAGGAGCAATAGCTGGTTTGGTAAAAGAATCAAATAAGGCAGAAATGCAAGCAATTGGGGCAGGAGCATTAAATCAAGCAGTAAAGGCTATTGCAATTGCAAGAGGGTTTGTAGCACCAGCAGGAGTAGATTTAGTATGCATACCAGCATTTGCAGAAGTAGAAGTAGAAGGGGAGGACAGAACTGGTATTAAATTAATTGTAGAAAGCAGAAAATAGTAGGTAAAATAAAGGCATAAAAACAAGATAAAATGATAAAAAGATAAAAGATTAAAAGCTAAAAAACAAAAAGAAAATTAATACTAGGTTATAAAGTAAAAAATAGGTTTAATGGGTAAACCATATTTATATAGGGCACAAAAATAACAATATTTTTGTGCTTTTTTTGTATGAATAATTGCAAAAAGTGGAAAGATAGTATATGATAACAACAATAATAAAAACAACTAGGAATATTTACAAGGAGAGATACATGAAGTCAAACTCTATAAAAATAATAATCATTTTATTTATTTTGTTTATTATAGCAGGAGTAGTTTATTTCCTTTTGCAAAATCCTTTTCAAAAGCAAGAGGAAAATCAAGAAATTACTTATGAAACAGTAAATATGATTACCAATATGCGATTAGGTATTTCAGACTATGATAATATCCATCCATACCTTACACAAAACCGAGAAATTATTTACTTGGACCAATTAATTTTTGAACCACTACTTACTATAGCGCAGGACTATCATATTACTACTTGTTTAGCTCAAGAATGGTCAAAAGTAGGAGACAAAAGTTATGTTATTAAATTAAAAGAAAATGTAAAATGGCAAGATGGTAGTGACTTTACCGCACAAGATGTTAAATTTTCCATAGAAACATTGCAAAAAACTACAAATTCTATTTATATAGAAAATGTAAAAGAAATTAATACGGTAGAAATAGTAGATGAATACACTATTAGAATAGAGCTAAATAAGGAAATTCCATTTTTTGAATACAATTTAATTTTTCCTATTATTTCTTCTAAACAATATGAAGAGCAAGACTTAGAAAAATCTACGCAAATTCCTGTAGGAACAGGAAAATATCAAATTACCAAAATAACAGAAGATAACATAGAACTTACTAGAAATAATAATTACAGAGAAAGTAATTTAAACAATCAAAATATGAAAACCATAGAAATATTTTTGTATGATACTATGGGAGAAGTATATAATGAGTTTAAATTAGGAAATATTGACTTTTTCCATACAGCTAATCATAATATAGAAGAATATATTGGAACCATGGGGTATGGTAAAAAAGTGTATGGAAATAGAGAATATGATTATTTAGCAATGAATTGCCAGGATACTATTTTACAGTATCAAGAAGTAAGAAAAGCTATTAGCCTTAGCATTAATCAAGAAAAAATTGTAGCATCTGTATTAGAAGACCAAGCAATAGCGTCTTATTTCCCATTAGATGCTAAATCGTATTTATTAAGTGAGATAACTATAAAGCAAGAAAGCAATACGGAAAAAGCAAAAGAAACTTTAGAAAATGCAGGATGGAGCTATGAATATGGCATATGGCAAAAAGAAATTGAAGGTAGAACAAGAACACTAAATATCACTTTGTCTGTACAAAAAAGCGATGAAACCAGAGTAAAAGTAGCAGAAGAAATAAAAAAAGAGTTAGAAAATGTAGGTATTAAAGTTTCTATTGAACAAATATCAGATACACAGTATCAAAAATATCTTGCCAACCATCAATATGAAATTCTTCTTACCGGGGTGAATACATCTCTTTCTCCTGACCTTTCTGGCTTTTTAGTAGAAGGCAACTTAGCTAATTACGAGAATGAAGAAATAAAGCAAATTTTGCAAGAATTAAATAATATTACAGAAGAAAATTTACAAAAAGAAAAGTATAAAAGAATACTAGAAATTTATCAAGAAGAAGTCCCATATATTGGACTATATTGTAATAAAGACATTGTAGCATATAGTGCAAACTTAATGGGAGAGGTTCAACCTAACAACTATTCTATTTATTATCATTTAGAGGAATGGTATAGGCAGTAAAAAAATTTAAAAAATTACTTGACAAATAAAAATAATAAGATATAATAAACACAAACAAACGTTTATAAATTATTTAATAAACGAAAATTAAAAATAAAGTGAAAATAAACATTTATTAGGAGGAAAAAAGAAATGAGTAATGAAAATTCAGAAAAAATGAAAGCATTGGAAGCAGCATTAGGTCAAATAGAAAAACAATTTGGCAAAGGTTCTGTTATGAAATTGGGAGATTATACAGCAATGAATGTAGAAGCTATTCCAACAGGAGCTTTAAGTCTAGATATTGCTTTAGGTATTGGAGGTATTCCAAGAGGAAGAATTATAGAAGTATTTGGTCCAGAATCTTCTGGAAAAACAACAATTGCTTTACATATGATTGCAGAAGCACAAAAAATGGGAGGAGAAGCAGCTTTTATAGATGCAGAACATGCATTAGATCCTGTTTATGCAAAACATTTAGGTGTAGATATCGATAATTTAATTGTATCTCAACCAGATACAGGTGAACAAGCACTAGAAATTGCAGAAGCTTTAGTAAGAAGCGGTGCATTAGATATTATTGTAGTAGACTCTGTTGCAGCATTAGTACCAAAAGCAGAAATAGATGGAGACATGGGAGATTCTCATGTAGGTTTACAAGCAAGGCTTATGTCACAAGCATTAAGAAAATTAGCAGGTGTTATTAATAAATCTAAATGTGTTATTGTATTTATTAATCAATTAAGAGAAAAAGTAGGAGTTATGTTTGGTAATCCAGAAACAACTCCTGGTGGTAGAGCTTTAAAATTTTATGCTTCTGTTAGATTAGATATTAGAAGAGTAGAAAGTTTAAAACAAGATGGAGAAGTAATTGGAAACCGTACCAGAGTAAAAGTAGTAAAAAATAAAGTTGCTCCACCATTTAGAGAGGCAGAATTTGACATTATTTATGGTAAAGGTGTTTCTAAAGAAGGCAATATTTTAGATATTGCAGTTAATTTAGACCTTATAGAAAAAAGTGGTTCTTGGTTTAGTTATCAAGGTACTAGAATTGGTCAAGGTAGAGAAAATGCAAAAGCATATTTAGCAGAAAATCCAGAAGTAGCAAAAGAAATTGAAACAAAAATAAGAGAAAATTATGCTGCTGCTTTTGAAAAAAGTTTAGGTGATGAAGTAGTAGACGAAGAGCAAGAAAAGGAACCAGAAACAGAAGAATAATAACAACAATAATAATAACTATTAACAATAAAAAATAGATGAGTTAACAAAATATCAAATAAAAATGAATGATTAATACAGTAAGAAATCTAATAATACAATAGAGGAGCTAAAGAAATTGTACAGTGTAGAAGAATTTGATAATGCTAAAACAAAAGTATTAAAATATATTCTATTTAAGAAGAGAACAGAAAAAGAAGTAAGACAAAAGTTCTCTTCTTCTTTAGATGAGAACTTGTTAGATGATGTAATAGAAAATTTAAAAGAAAATGGCTATATAGATGATCAAAATTATATAGAAAGAGCAGTAAAAGAATTTTTAGCTATTAAAACCATGTCTATTAAAGAAATGAAAAACAAACTCTATACAAAAGGGTTAGAAAGTGATATGATAGAAACATATTTTATGGAACATGAAGAAGAATTACAGCAATATGAAATTAGCTGTGCAAAAAAAATACTATTAAAAAAGCAGTTACAAATGAGCCAGGAAGAGATAGAAGCCTTTTTATATAAAAAAGGGTATAGTAGAGAAACGGTAAGAACTGCTAAAGAAGAGTTAAATTAAAATATATTAACTAAATTATAAAAAACTTTAGTTTCAAGTAATAATTGAATTTTCTAAAACAAATGAAATATGAAAAGAAAAAACTAAATTGAAAAATAAAAAAGTAGGGAAAGAAAAATGCAAAATGTATTAACATTAGAAACAAATCAATATAAAATTAAAATAGAAAATTTTGAAGGACCATTAGATTTATTATGTCATTTAATTGATAAAAATAAAATGGATATTTGTGATATTAAAATTAGTGAAATTACAGATCAATATATTGCTTATTTAAATGCAATGGAAGAAATGAACTTGGAAATTGCAAGTGAGTTTTTAATTATGGCATCTACTTTGTTATATTTAAAATCTAAAACACTTCTCCCAAACGTAGTTGAGGAAGAAAAAGAATTAACAGAAGAGGAACTATTAAGAAGAATTGTAGAATATAAAAAATACAAAGAAATTACAAAAAAACTAAAAGAATGTTTAGAAGAAAACAGCAAAAAGGTTTTTAAAGGTCCAGAAGTAATACAATTACCAAAACAAAAATTAGAACCAAATTATCATAAAGAAATCATTTCTCAAACTTATGAAGCCTTAATTCAAAAAAATGCTCAAAAACTAAATCAAAATGCAAAAAATATTGAAAAAATTGCAATTACAGATACTTATACAGTAGAAAGCAAAGTAAAAGTAATGTTTAAAGAATTAATTCGTCATAAAAAATTTGTATTTAATAGACTTTTTTCTGCAAAAAAATGTAATAAACAAGAAGTAGTAACAGCATTTACAGGACTTTTAGAATTATCTAGAAGAAGTAAAGTAACTACCAACCAAGAAAAACTTTTTGGAGATATTACTGTAGAAAAAGCAAAAAGAGCATAAGTAAATGTTTAAAATTTACAAAAAAGGAAAAACTAATATCAAAATAGCCTAAAAAGGAGTGGGCATAATGATATTAGTTTTAATTTTGCTTACTATTCTTATTTTTCTACTTTTACTCACTTTACTTATTGTTATTTCAACTTTAAAAATAGAAGTGCAAAACCTTTTTGTTTCCAACATAGAAAAAACTTTTAATACAAAGCCGGCATCCGAAAAACCAACAAAACAAGAAGAGTTCAAATCATTTTTAAAAGAACAAGAAGATAAAATACGAAATTATTCTCAAAGGCAAATTGAAAAAGTAATATTCTTTTTATTTATTGGCAAATTTAATTGGCTTAAAATTACTTTAAACAAAAAACGAGTGAAAGACCTTTATACCAAAATGCATTTAGAAAGAATTGACATCAAAAAATTAGAACAAGACTTTAAATTAGAGGACTTAAAAATTTTTCCAAAACTGAAACCGAAAATATCTTATTTGAATTTGCAAGCAAGTATAGGACTTAAAAGTCCTATAAGTACTGCTTTTACTGTTGCAAGCATAGCCTCTATTATTTCTATTTTATTACCTCATTTTACAAAAGAATGGAAAAAGGAAAATTATCAATATAGCATAAACCCTATTTATTTACAAAAAAATTTATACCAAATTAACTTTAATTGTATAATTGAATTTAAAATGGTACATATTATAAATGTAATATATATTTTTGTAAAGAAAGGAAAAAGTGAGAAAAATGAACGAACAACATCCAATAGAAAATCTTATGGTTACAGCTATGAATAGTATTCAAGACATGATAGATGTCAATACCATTATAGGGGAACCAATTGAAACCTCCAACAATATTATAATTATTCCTATTTCTAAAGTGGGATTTGGATTTGCAGCAGGAGGCAGTGAATTCAAAGGAGAAACTATTAATGAATATACTAAAAAAGAAAAAGAAGAAGCAATTCAATATAGGCTTCCATTTGGTGGAGGAAGTGGAGCAGGGGTATCTATTTCACCAGTGGCATTTTTAGTAGTACAACCTAATAATGTAAAATTATTACCAATTGAACACTGCTCTTCTGTAGATAGACTTTTAGACTATGTACCAGATTTAATGGAAAAAGTAAATAGCTTATTAAATAAAACAATGCAGAATAAAAAAGAAGAAAAGAAAGAAGAAATGAAAAATAAAGAAAAGGCAAGAAGGGAATTAAAAGAAACTTTAGATGATTTGGCAGACCAAGAAACTAATAATATAATAAATAAAACAAGACCAAGAAGAACTAGAATACCTAGAAATGATAATATGTCACAACAACCAACTTATGAATACGAATATGATGAAACAGAGGAAAATTTGGAAAATAGACCATATGATGAATAAACAAGAAACTGTGCGAGGCGTAAACGCCTCGCACAGTTTCTTATCTTAAACTACGAACCCAATTTTGATAAATATTATTCACCACATTTATAAATGTATTTTTAGCTACATCTGTTTCTGCAATAATATTTACTTTGGCAATTTCTTCATTATTTAAAGTATAAGTAATTTCCCCAAGTTTTTGCCCTTTAGAAATAGGAGCAGAAACATTTTCTGGTATGTTAAGTGTTTGAGAAATATTACCATCTTGCCCTTTTTGTATTAATACACCTGTATCTTGTTCTAATACAGCATTTACAGCATTAGAAACACCTTTTCCGACAGATACTTGTTTTAAAATATCATTTTTAGAAGCTAATTTTTTATACTGAAAATTGCTAAATCCATAGTCTAATAATTTTTCAGCTTCTTCAAAACGAACTTTAGTAGAAGGAGCTTTCATAATTACTGCAATTAAAGATAAATCATCACGGGTAGCACTAGCAGATAAGTTATATAAAGCAACAGAGGTAGAGCCCGTTTTTAGACCTGTAGCACCTTTATAATTACGAATTAATTTATTGGTATTTACAAGCTCAGATTTTCCATCTCTTAAAGTATCCATATAAATAGTAGTATATTTTGTAATATCTGGATGATTATTAAGCAATTCTCTTGACATTAAAGCAATATCATAAGCAGAAGTAACGTGTCCATCTTCATCAATACCATGGCAATTTTTAAAAGTAGTATCATTCATACCAAGTTCTTTTGCCTTTTCATTCATTCTTTGTACAAAAGCTTCTTCAGAACCTGCAATATATTCTGCCATAGCAACTGTACAATCATTAGCAGAAACAACACAAATGGCTTTTAACATTTCATCTACAGTTAGTTCTTCTTTTACATCAAGCCAAATTTGAGATCCACCCATACCAGCAGCATTTTCAGAACATGGAATTTTATCTGTATAACTTAATTTGCCAGAATCTATTTGCTCCATAATAAGCAAAAGAGTCATAACCTTGGTTACACTAGCAGGTCTTAATTTTTCATGCATATTATGGTCATACAAAACTTTTCCAGAATGTTGCTCAATTAAAATTGCACCACCAGATTGCAAAGCTAAATCTGTAGGACTACTATTGGTTGCAGTGGTACCTAAATTATTACTATTAGAATTCGCAGAAACATTATTTGAATTATTTATAACATTATTTAAAGAGTTGTTTAAATTAGAACTGGTTGTTTGAGTTTCATTTAAAGGTTTGGTTTCTGTAGACCATACATATAAAGTGTCAGAAGCATAGGATATATTCATAATGAAAAATAGAATATTCGCTGTTAAAAAAAGTAATGTAAAGCATAACAAAAATACTTTAAAATAAAATTTGTTCTGTAACATAAAAAATCCTCCAAATACAAGAATTACTAAATTGTATTTGAAGAATTTTTAATTTATACCCATTTTGGCTTAAAATTTAAAATTCCAAGCGAAATTTTGGATAAAATATAAATTAAAATATAAAATATAGAGTATAAATTATAAATTACAAAATATAAATTATAAAATACAAATTATAAAATATAATTATAAGTGGAACAAAACCAATTTCTAAACAGTTGTAATTTTCATAATCCTAACAATTACTTCTTTAGAAGTTACTTCTGCTTTAATTTTAATATCATAACCCGTATTATTTTCAAATTTTAAATCTAATTCATCATAAACAACAGTAGCATCTTTGCCTTCTTCTACATAACCAACATCTTTACCATGTTCATGTCTTTCTGTTACTTTAAGGCCATCTACTTTTAAAACAGCATCATATAAAGTGGTACTTACTTGACAATTTCCTCCACCATAGCCTTTTTCTTTTTTGCCATCTACAATAATACCAGCTTTTTCATAACCTTTTTGTGGAGTAGGATTTCCAATAACATCATTAAAAGAAAAGCTTTCACCATTTTTTACAATGGTATTGTTAATTTTAGAAGCAGTTAATTCTAAGTTATTATCTCTTTTATTATCATCTACTAAAATATCAGTAGAAAATTTAGCTATTTCTTTTTCTTTTGTTTGTGTTTCAGAAACTATTTTTTTGTTATTGTTAGAATTAGTGGTATTATTGGTATTAGATTCAGAATTGTTATGATTGATGGAATTACTACTAGTATTATTGTATTCATTGTTAGAAATCTGTGTATTAGTTCCCATTCTTGTTCCTGGTGTAGGAGAAGAATTTTGAGATTTATTAAAATAAACAAAGAAAATAACACCAATTATGACAAGAAAAGCTATAATAGCAATAATGTATTTCTTCATATTTGGCTCCTTTTATTTTTATTTTCAATAATAGTATGGATAAAAAAATAAAAAATATGAAACCTATTTTTTACAAAATTGTAAAGAAAAATTAAAAAAAGTGTCAATGGGGACGGAGAATTTTGATAAAAAAGTATAATTCATCTTAAAATTTTGTTTACAAAAAAATAAAAGAATAGTATAATGAAATTAAATAATATTTCTAGCTATTAATTGGAAAATTATTAGTAGTTTAAGATTAAAAGATATCTTTTCTGTTTTTCATAAGCTCGTCACATAGGCTTGTGAATTACGGTACACTTTCTTTTAAAGATGTACAATGTTCTAAATAACTACTAGACAAATGTTCCTCGATTATGAAAAATGCGAAAAGATATATTTTAATCTCTAAAAGAGAAATATAGAATTAAAGGAGGAAAAAAGGGAATGAAAGAAACACAAGAAAATTTAAAGCAAAAAAGAATGAAACAAAGAGGAAAAGTAGAGAATTTGCAAAGAAATAAGAAAGAGCATGGTATTACTTTAATTGCTTTAGTAGTAACCATAGTAGTTTTACTAATATTAGCAGGAATAACAATAAACATGTTATTTAGTAATGGAGGAATATTTAAGGTAGCCCAAGATGCAGCAAATGCATGGAACCAAGCTGTGATAAACGAGCAAGCAGATTTAGATAATTTAACAGAGCAAATACAAAACTTAGTAAATGGACAGATAGGTGGAGGAACAGGTACTGGTGGTGGAGATGAAGAACCAGTAGATATAATAACAGTAACAGAAATCGTACAAAAAGAAGAAGGACAAAAGGCAAAAGATACCTATGGAAATGTAGTAGTTGTACCAAAAGGATTTAAAGTAGTAGTAAGTGAAGGAACAACAGTACCAGAAGGAATTGTAATAGAAGACGGAACAGGAACAGAAACAACCACAGGTAACCAATTTGTATGGATACCAGTAGGAACCGTACATAAAGATAGTAATCCAACAAATGATGTAACAATAAAATTAGGAAGATATACATTTGATAAAACAAATGGAACACCAACAATGCAACAGGCAGCCTTTGCAGGGGATAATCCAAATAGTCCAAGTCAAACTTATGCATCAGATCCACCAGTTACTATAAAATCATATTATCAAGAATTAACAACATATAGAGAAGGAGTAGCATCTGATGGAACAAATGGCTTAAATGCCACAGCTAAAAATTTGAAAGCATTTGTAGAAAGTGTAGCAAATAATGGAGGATATTATATAGCAAGATATGAGGCAAGTTATGGAAGTGGATATAATAGTGCAGGAAGTACAGATGAAGAAAAATATGCAAATGCGAAGCCATTATCAAAAGCATCTACAACTAATAGTACAAGTAGTATGACATATGATGATGACAATCCAGGACAATTATGGGATTTTATTACACAATTAAATGCATCAAAAGTAAGTCAAAATATGTATGCTAATGATGACAATACAGTAGGAGTAGAAAGTGATTTAATAAATAGTTATGCATGGGATACAGCAATAGTATTTATACAAAGTATGAATGAAGCAAATAGTAATTATGCAAATGCAAGAAGAGATGAAACAGGAAATAGTAGTTTAATGAATACAGGAACAACAGGAGACGAAGTATGTAACATATTTGATATGGCAGCCAATATATCTGAATGGACCACAGAATACTCCACGCGCATGGGTAGCAGTAATGCTAGCCCTTGCACTTTCAGGGGAGGCAATTTCAACACCAGCATCTACTACACGGCTGGCAGGGACTACAGCTATGCGACCACCAGCTCCACGTACATCGGCTTCCGTGTGTCACTTTATATAAAGTAGCACTGATCACTGGTAGTGGTAACTAGTTTTAAGAAGAAAAGACTTCTAGCGAATATGAGATGTAAAGACATGATATACCAGATAAACTTGATATATCATGTCTTTACCTGGTCAATTGTAAAAATAAATTTTATTTAGAAAAAGTAACTTCTAGTTACCGAAAAAAAGCTATTTAAAAGCAAAAAAATGGTAAAAAGAGGTTGCTTTTTTTATGAATTTTGTGTAAAATGAAGATATAGACAAGAAAAAAGAGCGCAATTAAGCGAGTGAATTCAAATTAATTTTTTTGAGTGTAAGACTAATTTCTATTCACTTAATTTTGTGGACACGACAGTGCCAATATTAAATTAGCGTGGATACTTCTTGTAGATGTTTTTTTAATTATTTTAAGAGATAAGGTTGTAGTGTGACCTTATCTTTTTCAATCTTTTGTATGTTTAGTTTATCTAAAGTAACTTTACCATAGAAAAATTCAAATGCTTCATATGGTGTTTTTCCACCTAAAGACTTTCTAGGTACAGAATTGATATGTGAAAACATTAAGTTAAGCTTGTCCTGAGTTAAATCTTTAAAGCTTTTTTTCTTAGACAGAATATCACGTACAAATATATGATTATTCTCTACATGAGGCTTCTGGCTAGACATTTGAGCATCACAGTAAAAAATATTGCTTCTAATTTCTCCAGTCTCACAATTAATTTCAAAAAGCTGTGGCTTAGCAAATTCGGATCCTCTGTCAGTAAGAAGTAAGCCAAATAACTTATGATACATATCATCTGATAAAATATCCTGAAAGTAATTAAGAGAATTGGACATTTCCTCAGCCGTTTTATGTTGTTTTAAAAGCCCTATCATAAAGCCTGTATTTTCAAATATGAAAGTCTGGATAAATGGACCGTTCTGATTATTGTAAACAGTATCCATTTCAGTTGTAGGCATATCAGAATTGTTCTTTACAAACTCTAGATAATCTTCATACTTTCTACCGGTGTAATCAGCAGGTTCAGCTCTTTTCTTGAGTTTTTTCTTTCTAGATATTTTCCTTTTTACTTTTCTTCTTAGTTCAAGGTCAGTAACACCCCAATCTTTGAATAAGCCCATTTCAATGTATGTATAAATTGTCTTTTCACATTGCTTGATTTCTTTGTGATTTTGTAAAATTGTATAAATTGATTGACCTTGTTTTATTAAAGGACAAATGACATGTGCTAATTCATAAAGTTCAGTTGTGTTTAAATTAACACCTTGTCTAGAATCTTTTAAAGTATATTCATAATTGCTTTGAGCAGTATTAGCGTAGTAGAAGTATTTGGCTTTATTACATTTTTTAATGTTAGGGCAACAATTACAAGCACCTATGAATCTGTCTCTTTGAAGACAAGGAACTTCCTCAAAATCAATACATTTGCTAACACAAACTTTGCATTCATTGAAATGTTTGCAAGCCCAAGGGGCTTCATCAATTTTAGAATATCTACGTTTTCTATTGTTTTTAATTTCCTTTCCGATAGTAGATTGACTTTTGTTAAGTTCTTTAGCAGTTTGGAATTTTCTTAATCTTTTGCAAATATTTTGTTCGATAACTTTCCTATCTTCTAAAGATAGATGCTTACCATCAAATTTCATAAATACCTTCTTTCTCAAGAAGTATCCACATTTATATTATACTAAATTGCATTTAATCTTACAATAACTGTTAATTTACTATTAATTTGTATTTATTTTTTATTGAATAGAATTTACTTTTTTAATTAACACATGTCTTTACCTGTGTAGGAAATTTAGATTTAAACTTGTATTTTTTTCCATCTTGTGCTATACTAGCTAAGCTAAAACAAGGAGGAAGAAAAATGCCATTTAAAAAAGATGAAACAATGAATGAATACATAGAATATATGTTAAGAATAGGAATGAAAGTAGGAGAAATACAAGCTTTATACCCAAGTGTTAATAGTCAAAATATCCATGACCTTGGCAAAAAATTAGGTATTAGCACAAGAATAAGAATAGATAATAGTTTGGTTGCTAACCGTAATAATGAAACAATTAAAAAATTTTTACAAAAATTTATAGAAGAATATGATGGAAAAAGAGACGTAAGTAAAGCAAGAGTTTTACTAAAAAATATTGATAAACTGGCACCAACACCAAATGGAAGACAAAGAATAGCAGAAAAAAGAAAAATTTCACAAAATGGACAAGCAGAGCAAGAAGAAAGATAAATACCAAAATAGCCCATTGACTTTTTTGAAAAATATAGTATAATAGTTAATGTAGAACAAAGCAGAAAAATAGGAATAACTACAATTTTCTTTAAAAGGAGAAAGCAAATGATAGCTAAAATTTGGAAAAAAGTATTATTATTTGTTTTAATTATAGCTTGCTTATTTAATATTGTAAATAAAATAGTACATAAAGCTTCTATGGAAGATGAAGTAAAAGCTTCTGCACAATATGTACAAGAACAACAAGAAGCACAAGCAAATAAATAAGAGCTATTAGAGTAGAAAAACAACAAAAAAGCATAAAATTTAATGCAAAAAAATTTAAAATAGAAACAAACGTAAATGAAAAGTTAAATGCAAATAGAACACAAATAGAAACAAATTTAAAATAGCAAAATAAATACTTGAAAAACAAATAAAACTATGTTAAAATAAATAACAGTGTTTATGAATAAAAATTAAGGGAGAGGTGAAGACAAAATGAAAGAAGGAATACATCCAAATTATACAGAAGCAACAATTACATGTGCTTGTGGAAATGTAATGAAAACAAATTCAACAAAGGCAGATATGAAAGTTGATGTTTGTTCAAAATGCCACCCATTCTGGACAGGAAACTTAAAAAGAGAAACAACAGGTGGTAGAGCAGATAAATTCAAGAAAAAATATGGTATTCAATAAAATAAAGTGTGAAGCAAATTCACACCTTATTTTTTTGTCATTAACTGGCTATTGCAAAAAAAGACATTTTGATATAAAATAAAGAAGTTATTGAAGAAAAACGTTGGAGGAAGTATTGTGGCAAAGATAGAAATAGAAAGACAATTAGAAGATATACAAAAAGTAGCAAAAAAAAATGAAGGAAAAAATTTAACTTATAGTATTTTTACTATGGGTTGCCAACTAAATGAAAACGATTCTGAAAAACTATGTGGTATGATGGAAGAAATGAATTATACCAAAACAGAGGATCTTTCCAAGGCAGATTTAATTGTGTTTAATACTTGTTGTGTACGTGAAAATGCAGAAGACAAGCTATTTGGCAAATTAGGAGAAGTAAAAAAATATAAAGAAGCAAAAGGAACAATTATTGCTATAGGTGGTTGCATGATGCAAGAAAAACATATTGTAGAAAAACTAAAACAAAGTTATCCTTTTGTGGATATTGTATTTGGACCACACACTCTTCACCAATTTCCACATGACCTATACCAAATTTTAAATAATCGTACCAGAATAGAAGATATTTTAGATATTGACGGAGATGTTATAGAAGGTCTTCCTATTAAAAGGAATGATACTATTAAGGCATCTGTTGCTATTATGAATGGTTGCAATAATTTTTGCAGTTATTGTATTGTACCATATGTAAGGGGAAGAGAAAGAAGCAGGGAGCCAAAGGCTATTTTACAAGAAATACAAGGGCTTGCAAAACAAGGGTACAAAGAAGTAATGTTATTAGGGCAAAATGTAAATTCATATTTAAGAGTGGAAAAAGAAAAAGGTATTTCATTTGAAGAATACGAAGGCGTAAACTCTTTTGCTACCTTGCTTAGAGCAATTAATAAAATAGAAGGAATAGAGAGAATACGCTTTATTTCTCCACATCCAAAAGATTTTACACAAGATGTAATAGAAGCAATAAGAGATTGTGAAAAAGTATGTAAATTAGTACATTTACCACTTCAATCTGGAAGTACCAAAATACTAAAAGATATGAACCGCAAATATTCCAAGGAACAATATTTAGCTTTAGTAGAAAATATGAAAAAACAAATACCTAATTTAACCTTGTCTACAGATATTATTGTAGGTTTTCCAGGGGAAACAGAGGAAGATTTTGCAGATACATTAGATGTAGTAGAAAAAGTAAATTTTGAACAAGTATATATGTTTATTTATTCTAGAAGAGTAGGAACTCCTGCAGATAAAATGGAAAATCAAATTCCAGAAGAGGTAAAACATGAACGTTTTAACAGATTAAAAGCATTAGTAGAAAAACAAATTGCAGAAAAAAATAAAGAATATGTGGGTACTGTTCAAAATGTTCTAATAGAAGGCAAAAGCAAAACAAATGAAAATCTATTAACAGGTAGAACAGATTCAAATAAAGTTGTGGTACTAGAGGCAGAAGAAAATGTAATAGGAAAAGTATTACCTGTTCAAATTGTTTCAGAACATATGTGGTATTTAAAAGGAAAAATTTCTAAGTAATCTATTTAAATAAAAGATTTTGCAAATAAAGAAAGTTATAAAGAGAATAAAACTAGTAAAAAGAGAGGAAGTAAAAAATATGGCAGAATATTCACCTATGATGCAACATTATTTAAAAACAAAAGAAGAATACAAAGATTGTATTTTATTTTATCGTTTAGGCGATTTTTACGAAATGTTTTTTGATGATGCCATTACAGCTTCAAGAGAATTGGAATTAACTTTAACAGGAAAAGATTGTGGGCAAGAAGAAAGAGCTCCTATGTGTGGAATTCCATTTCATGCAGCAGAAACCTATATTGCAAGATTAATAGAAAAAGGTTACAAAGTAGCTATTTGTGAGCAATTAGAAGATCCAAAATATGCAAAAGGAATTGTAAAAAGGGATGTTATACGTGTTGTAACACCAGGTACAGTAATGGAAACTAATTTGCTAGAAGAAAAGAAAAACAACTATATTATGTCTATTTATAAAAATGGAATATTTTATGGTCTTGCTGTTTGTGATTTAACAACAGGGGATTTTAGAACCACACAAATTAAAGAGCAAAACAATTTTATTACTTTAATGGACGAAATTTCAAGATATTCTCCTGCTGAAATTGTAGTAAACGAAATGATGTATACTTCCACACAAGAAATAGAAAAAATAAGAGAAAGATTTCATTGCTATATTTCTATGCTAGCAGAAGAACATTTTGATGCAGAATACCAAACATTTGAGGCAAAATATGAAGTAGTAGATGAAAATGAACAAAAAATAGAAGATATGAAAGAACAACTATTTTGTATAGCAGCAAGTAATGGACTTTTACACTATTTAAGAGAAACACAAAAAAACAACCTAGACTATATTCACAAAGTGTATTTATACCGTACAGCACATTATATGAACTTAGACATGAATGCAAGAAGAAACTTGGAAATTACAGAAAAGCTAAGAGACAAAAGTAAAAAAGGAACACTTTTATGGGTATTAGATAAAACTTCTACATCAATGGGAGGAAGACTTTTAAGAAGATGGCTTAATGATCCACTAGTAGATGTATGTAGAATTAACCAAAGGCTAGAAGCAGTAAAAGAATTAAAAGAAGATATTATTTTACGTGGAGATATTATCGATAGCCTAAAAAAAGTGTATGATATTGAAAGATTAGCAGGAAAAATTTCTTATGGAAGTGCGAATGCAAGAGACTTAATTTCTCTTAAAAATTCTGCAAGACAATTGCCAGATGTAAAACGAATTTTATCAGGTAGTAAAACACCTTTATTACAACAATTATACCAAGAATTAGATACATTAGAAGATATTGAACAAATTATAGATAAGGCAATTGTGGACGACCCTCCAATTAGTGTAAAAGAGGGAGGAATTATTAAACTTGGTTACAATGAAGAAATAGACCATTTAAAAACTGCTACAACAGACGGAAAAAATTGGGTATTAGACATAGAAAGTAAAGAAAGAGAAGCTACTGGAATAAAAGGACTAAAAGTAGGATTTAATAAAGTTTTTGGATATTATATAGAAGTAACGAAATCTAACCTATCCTTAGTACCAGACACCTATATTAGAAAGCAAACTTTAACCAATTGTGAAAGATATGTAACAGAAGAACTAAAAAAGGTAGAAAACGAAATCTTAGGAGCAGAAGAAAAAGTAGTTAACTTAGAATATAATGCTTTTTGTGAAATTAGAGATGCTATTGAAGAAGAAATTATTAGAGTTCAAAAATCTGCAAGTATAATAGCTACTTTAGATGTTTTAGCATCTCTTGCAACTGTAGCAGATGAAATGAACTATGTAATGCCAATTGTAGATAATAGTGGAATTATAGATATTAAAGATGGACGCCACCCAGTAATTGAAAAGATTTTGCCAAGTGGTAGTTTTGTAGAAAATGATACTTATTTGGATAAAGGAAGTAATCGCCTTGCAATTATTACAGGACCAAATATGGCAGGTAAATCTACTTATATGAGGCAAGTTGCATTAATTACCCTAATGGCACAAGTAGGAAGTTTTGTTCCAGCTTCTTATGCAAGAATTGGAGTAGTAGATAAAATATTTACAAGAGTTGGCGCATCTGACGATTTAAGTATGGGACAAAGTACATTTATGGTAGAAATGATGGAAGTAGCCTCTATTTTAAAAGAAGCTACAAGTAACAGCTTAGTTATTTTAGACGAAATAGGAAGAGGAACTTCAACTTATGATGGACTTTCTATTGCTTGGGCAGTAGCTGAATATATTTCAGACAAAGAAAAATGCGGAGCAAAAACTCTATTTGCAACACACTACCATGAATTAACCTCTTTAGAAGATAAAATAGAAGGAATTAAAAATTACTCTATCGCAGTAAAAGAAAAAGGAGAAGATGTTATCTTCTTAAGAAAAATTGTACCAGGTGGAACAGACGAAAGTTATGGTGTGCATGTTGCCAAACTTGCAGGAGTACCACAAGTAGTTACCAAACGTGCAAATGAAATTTTAAAATCTTTAGAAAGAAAAAGTATTTTAGGAGCAAAAGCACAAGAAAAAGAAAATAAAAAAATAGCAGCAGGGCAACTAGATTTGTATAATTACAAATTAGCAGAAATTGCACATGAGCTAGACAAAGTAGATTTAAATCAATTAACACCAATAGAGGCATTAAATACGTTAATGAACATGAAAGAAAAGATGAAATAAGTTTTTCAATAATATTTAGAGCTTCAAAAAAAGATAGTGAATAAAGAAAATAGAATGAAACATAATAATAAAATAATGAAAATATAAGGTAGAGAAGGAGAATAAAATGAAAACAAAACAAATAGCAACTGGAAAAGTACAGGAAAAATCAAATAAACAATTTATGATTTTATCTGCAATAGGAATTGTACTAGTAGTTATTTCACACTTTGCAGGTAGTATTAATATACTAAATAATGTTTTTTCTTATTCTTCTTTTTATATGTCCTTATTTATCTTTATTTCAGGTTATTTTTATAGCGTCAAAAAAGAAGAACATGTATTGCAATCTATATGGCATAAATTTAAAAAGATTATGATACCATTTTTCATTATCAATTTATTTTATGGCATATTTTGTACTATTATGAGAAATGTAAGAATAGTAAACTATGGGGCACCTATTAGCCTATATACATTATTTGTACAGCCATTTATTAATAATAGTCAATTTGTATTTAACTTTCCTTCTTGGTTTGTACCAGTTTTGCTTGTTACTTATTGTGTATATTTATTATTACATAAATTTGTTATTCGTAATAAAAAGCTTAATGAATATATTGCTTTAGTTATATTCATTATTTTTAATATGCTTGCAATATATTTTCAAGATATTGCAAGACAAGAAGATTTAAGAACCTTATTATTAAAAGTAGCATTTTTCCTTCCATTTTTTGAAATAGGTTATTTATATAAAACTTATTGGCAGAAATATGAAGACAAATGGAATACACCAATTTACTTAGCAATATTAATTATTATTAATTTAGTGTTAATTGGAATTTTTGGTAATTTAAGTTATGATATGCACGAATTTTCTGGATTTAGCCCTTATGTTTTTCTACCACTTATTACCTCTATGACAGGAATTTTGTTTTGGCTAAGAATATCCAGAATTTTAGTAAAATGCATTGGAAACAATAAAATAGTAAATACCATTAGTAACAATACATTTTCTATTATGTCACACCACTTTATTTACTTATTTGCATTTAATATGATTTTGTATGTAATTAATTTAAAATGGACAGTGCCATATTTTGATACAGAAAAACTAGCTAATGCTTGGATTTATATTTACGAAGTTCCAAATTGGGATTTATTATTACAAGCTTTGTATGTAGTGCTCGGAGTTGGAGGACCAATATTAGGAAAGAAAGTTTGGGATTTAATAAAAAAGCGAACATGCCCTAAAGATGTTTATAAGAAGGATTAGAATTGTCTTTTGAAATTTTTAAGGCCTTGCGTGGGCGACCATTGTGACAGCTGTTCGAGGCATTTATGCCGAGTTACAGATGTCCAAAAGGGGAAAGGTTTTAAAAATTGAAAAAGACAATTCTAATCCTTAGTGTATATATTATAATATTTTAGGACATGTTCGCTTATTCATATAAATCCTTAATATAAACATCTCTTTCCTCAAAGTTATCAATAAATCCAACCTTAGCCTTATTATTTTCTATCTCTTGAATCCAAACAGGTCTTTCGTTATAAAACACATCTGCTTTTTCTTTATTTTTTAAAATTTCATAAACTCTTGTTATTTCCATAAACATCATCCTCCGTTTTTGTATAAATTTAAAATAAGTATATACAAATTAAATTAAATTTATTCAAATAATTTGGACTAAATATTGTCCGTTTAATTTATTACAAAAAAGAATAGTTGACGAAATGGAACATAAGATATAAAATAAATAGGCAATAAAAGAAAGGAAGATATTTATGAAAATACAATTTAATGAAGAAACAAGAGAAATAGCAGAAGAAAACAAAACAGTAGCAGAAATATTCGAAGAAGAAATACAAGAAAATAGAAAAAGAATTATTGCTTGTAATTGCAATAATGAAATTAAAAGTTTGAATTATGTTCCAAAAGAAAACGATAAAATTACTTTTGTAGATATTCAATCAAGAGATGGCAGAAGAACCTATATTAGAGGAATTTTATATGTTATGAGTATGGCATTTCACGAATGTTATCCAGAAGCTTTGTTATCTATTAATTATCAACTAAACAATGCCATGTATTGCGAAGTAGATAATATGGAAGTAACACAAGAAATGATAGATACGGTAGAACAAAAAATGAAAGAGCTTATTGAGGCTAATTTACCAATTAGAAAAGTAGAAATGACAAAAGAAGAAGCAGAAAAATTTTATGAAAAAGAAAATACATTAAGAGGTAGATTACAACTAAGTAATGAACAAAAAGAAGAAGTATCTTTATATTTCTGCAAAGACTATTACAATTACTTTTATGGAGTTATGCCAATTACAACAGGAATGGTATCTATATTTGATTTATTACCATATCATGATGGATTATTACTTCGCTATCCATCTAAACAAAATCCATTTGCTTTAGAAAAAGCAGGAGCTAGCAAAAAATTAATTTCTACTTTAGATGAGTATAAAGATATTCATCGTGTATTAGATGTACATACAGTATATAAATTAAATAAACAAATTAAAGAAGGAAAGGCTTTGGACTTAGTACTTCTTGCTGAAAGTTTACACGAAAAGAAAATATCAGACATTGCAGACCACATTATTAAGAAAAATGGAGTAAAAGTAGTGCTTATTGCAGGACCTTCTTCATCTGGCAAAACTACCTTCGCAAAGAGATTGGGTATTCAATTACGACTAAATGGATTAAAGCCAGTTACCATTTCAGTGGATAATTACTTTGTAGAAAGAAAAGATACGCCACTAGATGAAAATGGTCAATATGACTTTGAATGTCTAGAAGCAATTGATTTAAATCTATTTAATGAACATCTTACTACTTTATTAAATGGTGGAGAAATTAATTGCCCAACCTTTAATTTTAAAACAGGCCATAAAGAATACCTTGGAAACACCATGAGACTAGCAAAAGATGAAATATTAGTGATAGAAGGAATACATTGTTTAAATGACAAATTAACTGCTTCTATTCCAAAAGAAAAGAAATACAAAATTTATATTAGTGCATTAACTGTGCTAAATATAGATTATTATAATAGAATTTCTACTACAGATAGTAGGCTATTAAGAAGAATGGTAAGAGACCATAATTTTAGAGGATACTCAGCTTTACATACTTTACAAATTTGGCCTTCTGTAACAAGGGGAGAAGAAAAACATATTTTCCCATTTCAAGATGATGCAGATAGTATGTTTAACACTTCTTTAATTTATGAACTATGTGTATTAAAAAAATATGCTATGCCATTATTAGCACAAATAGATAGTACTTATCCAGAATATGCAGAAGCAAAACGTCTGCATGAATTTTTAAAATATTTTGAAAATATTGAAGATAAATATGTTCCAGCAAATTCTTTACTACGAGAATTTATAGGAGGAAGTGTTTTCGACCAATAGGGACGTTCCTTTTTGGTCGAAAATCGGCCAAAAAGGAACGTCCCCAATGGCTGAAAAGGAGAAATAAGAAAATGGGAAGAAAATTTACAAAGATAGATGAAGGATTTATTTGTGAAAATTGTGGGAAAAAAGTAGAGCCATTAGGATACACTTGCCGCAATCATTGTAATTATTGCTTATATTCTAAGCATGTGGATATTAATCCGGGAGATAGGGAAGAAACATGCCATGGTTTATTAGAACCAATTTCTGTTGAACTAGATAGCAAAAAAGGCTATGTTATTATTTATCGTTGTCAAAAATGTGGAGCTATTCGTAAAAATAAGGCTGCTAATGATGATAATAAGGACTTACTAATTGAATTAACAGCACGACATTAATTTATAGAAAAAGGAACACGCTTGGTGTTCCTTTTTCTATACCTCTCTATAAAAATTCCCATTCGTATATTGATTTCCTTCTAATTTTTCCCTGTTATATGCACTTTCAATAACATGGTTCATTTGTTCAATTGTTTCATCAATCATATCAATTCTTACAGAGGTAATAGGCAAATCCTTGGTTGTAATAGAAAGGGTTTTACTATTACAAATTAAACTTACAGTTTGAATATTATCAGGAATCACTCTAAAGCGTAACCCCATTCTATCTTTTAAATAATAAGTATTATCCTTGTTACAATTAACTCCACAATCAGGGTAGCAGGCATTTGTTTTTCCTAAAAAGCAATAATTGGTTGCCATAATAGGAAGATTGCCATAAATAATTAATTCTGTATCTAAATCAGAAGTAGTTAAAATTTCATTAATTCCTTCTACATTTAATTCTCTAGATAGGGTAATTCGATTTAATCCTAGCTTTTTATATTCTTCCATGGTATGATTATTAAACACATTTAAGGAATAGTTTCCTACAAAGTCATATTGTCCTTTATATTTTTCTAAAAAAGCAAAGTCTGCTAAGTTAGAAAGTACAAACCCTTTGACAGAAAATCTAGAAGTTATATTATCTAAGGAATTGATTAAAATATTTTTATAATTTGCTTTAATAATGGTTGGCAAATAAATATATAAATTATAATTTTCTGACAAATAGTCTATAATAGCCGTATATTTTTTATCTACAAACAACTTTAAGGCAAGATAAATTCTGCTAATTTTTTCTTTTTCTAATTTTGTATAATCATAATCTACAAATAAATGCCTTAAAGATAGTGAAATGTTAGGATGTTCTAATTTTGGAATATAGGTAACAGTTTCATTTTGCTTACAAGAAATGCAAGGAAGCTTTCTTTTGGCTTTTTGAATGATTTGCTGTTGCAATTCTTCTAAAACATTTCTTCTTAGTTCATTTAAAGTACTAATACTTGGTACATATAAGCCATCATCCAAAAATACCTTTATATTCTCAAAATAATAGGGGGTATTATTGGTTTTTGAAATTTGTTTTACTACTCTTTCTACACTAATAGGCGTCTTTAAAGCTTCTATTGGAAGAATATTTGAAGTTTTTTCTATACGAATACCATGGTACAAACCAATAGGATGCATTTCGTTAGTGGTAAATACTTCCATTGTAATTGGCTTGTTTTTCTGAATCGTTACATTACAATTTAAAGCTACCTTTTTATTTTCACAATTACTATATGAATTTTTTGCCTTTTCGCTCAACTCTTTACTAGCAATACGAAATACTTTATCGCCAACTTGAATGTTTCCTTTCATACGTCCTATTGTCACAGTCATACCGCTAGAGGCTTCTCTTAAATTTTGATTTTTGCTCATCAATTCAGATACAAAATATTTGGAACTTTCTTTAGAAACTGCAATAGAATCTCCAATTTGTAAAGGTTCTTCTAGTTTTAAGGTAATATAGCCTTTATTACTATTATATTTTTGAATATTGCCAAGCTCAATTCCAATATTATTAGGTTTTTCAGGATAGATTAAGTGTCTATTAGGCTTAGAATCCAAATGCCCACTAGAAAATCCACCACGATTAAATACTTGCATTAATTCCATATAATCTTTTTCATCAATAATAAAATCTTGGTTATTATAATATATATCAATATATTTACGATAAATTCTGGTAACAGTTGCTACATATTCAGGGCTTTTCATACGTCCTTCTATTTTTAAACAAGTAACGCCTGCCTGTATTAAACGAGGAATATAGGCAAGACCACATAAGTCTTTGGGACTAAGCAAATAACCTTTATCTAAAGTTTTGGTTTCGTGAGTCTGATTGTTTTCGGCTTGCAATTCATAAGGAAGTCTACAAGGACCAGCACATTTTCCGCGGTTAGCAGAACGACCACCAACTACACTGGAAAATAAGCATTGGCCAGAGTAACTAATACATAATGCTCCATGGATAAAAGTTTCTATTTCAATATGAGTATTATGACAAATATGTTCTATTTCGTCAATGGAAAGTTCACGAGAAAGAACAGCTCTTTTAAATCCTAATTTTTCTAATTCTAAAACACCTTGCAAATTATGGGCGGTCATTTGTGTACTTGCATGAATTGGCAAGTCTGGAAGCTGTTCTATTAAAAATTTAGCCAAACCTAAATCTTGTACAATAATGGCATCAATTCCAGCTTCATAGGCAGTTTTAGCAAGTAAAAAAGCTGATTCAAATTCGGAATTTTTAATTAAGGTATTCAATGTTAAATTGGTTTTTACATTTCTAATTTTGCAATAATCAATGGCTTTTTGCATATCTTGCATAGTAAAGTTAGCAGCAAAAATTCTAGCATTAAATTCATTTACACCAAAATAAACACAATCGGCACCATTTTGAACAGCAGCTTTTAAGCAATCCCAATCTCCAACAGGGGATAGAAGTTCTATTTTATTCATCTCAAAAAATCCTCCATTTTGTATTTTATAAATAAACCTCTTTTGTTCTTTATTTCTGTATTTTTATGCCGTACTTATTGTAACACATTTTTCTTTTTTTGCATACTATTATATAGAATTCAAATAAAAGGAGGAAAAAATATGCCAGAAGAAAGAGATTGTGGTTGCTCATGCAATAATAATGGACGCTGTGGAGGACTTTTTAATAATTTATTTAATGGTTGTGGATGTGGTAATGACAATACTATTTTATTCTTTATTATAGTATTTTTATTACTATTCACTAATTTTGGTTGTGGCTGTGGTTGTGGTTGCAACAGATAAAGTATGCAGTAAAACCATAATGAATACATGAAAAATATTTGTGAATTTTGTGTAAATATTTTGACAAAATTCACTTTTTTTTCATTTTTAATTGACGCAAAAAAGGAAGAATGTTATACTATTTTTGTAAAAATATGTTACAAAAAAATAATTATAATCAAATAACATAACTGTAAAAATAAAATTAAATATAAGTAACAAAGGTTAATATAAACTTGAATTACAAAAGGCAAAAAACATAAAATATACTTTAAATTTAGGAGGAAGAAATGTTACCCAAAAGCATTTTAATTATTACAAAATTAATTAGTTTATTATTAGTAATTTTTTTGCTAGCAAGCTTGTTCTCTCTATTTTTTACTACCAAAACACAAGCAAGTTATGATAGCAAATTTAAAAATTATCCAGGTTATGAAGCATTATTAAAAGATTTACAAGAAAAATATCCAAACTGGGAATTTGAATTGTATGACACAGGTCTTAGTTGGCCAGAAGCTATTATAGAAGAATCAACAGGACACCATAATCTAAATCAAGTTTCATCTAGCAGCGGTAGTGCATGGAAATGTTCTTGTGGTACAGGTGGCGCAGGTTGGTCTTGTGCCTCTACAGCAGCTGTAGCATATTACATGGATCCTAGAAATTCTTTAAATGAAGACTATATTTTTCAATTTGAACAACTAACATATGACCCAGATATTCAAACAAAATCAGGAGTAGAAACAATTTTTTCAGATTGTAGTTATATGCAAGGAAAAATTACCTATTATGACACTAATGGAAAGAAAAAAACAATAGATAAAACTTATATAGATGTTATTATGGAAGCAGCAAAAAAATATAATATAAGCCCATATCATTTAGCTTCTAGAATACGCCAAGAACAAGGAACAACTGGTAGTACTGCTATTACAGGAACTTGGAGTGAATGTGGTGGAATATATAAAGGTTACTATAATTACTTTAATGTTGGAGCATTTGGAGCAGAGACAGATTTTGAAGTAATGGAAAACTGCTTAGAATGGGCTAAAAATAAAGGATGGACAGATCCAGAAAAATCTATTATGGGTGGAGCCGCAACACTTGCAAGTGACTACATAAGTAGTGGACAAGACACCTTATATTTCCAAAAATTTGATGTTGTTCCAGAAGATGACTATTATGTATGGCAATATATGCAAAATGTAGCAGCTTCTAAAAACGAAGGAGAAGCAATTAGAGAAGCCTATAGAGAAATGGGAATGCTTACCAAAACTTCAAAAATAAAATTTAAAATTCCAGTTTATGACAATATGCCAGAACAAAAAGCTTCAATGCCTGGAATGGAAACTATTGTTACACAAGATGTGCAAATTAATGCAAATGATGTATGTGTTCGAAGTGGAAAAGGAACCAATTATTCTGCAATTACTACCTTAAAAAAAGGTACTAAAATATTAAGAATAGAGTTAGATAATAGCAAAGACTCTAGTGGAAGGTATTGGGATAAAGTAGTATTAAATGATGGAAAAAAAGGATATATTTCTAGAGAGTATTTAACACAAATTCCTCTTCAAAGTAATTGTAATGAAACTTATATAGTTTCAGCATATACCAATTTTAGAAATGGACCAGGAACAAAAGGAAATATTACTACAACCATTATTAAATTACTTTCTCCAGGTCAAATGCTAACAGTAGTAGAAAAAGGTAAATATGAAAATGTAGATGGAGAAGCTTGGTATCGTGTAAAACTTTCAGATGGTACCTATGGTTATGTAGGAACAGGTTACATAGAACCTTATGACCCAGAAACTAGCCAAGTAGATAAAGTAAAAGTAGTATGTAGTGATGGTATTAATATAAGAAGAGAGCCAAGTACAAAATCTGATATTTTAAAAGCAGTTGCTAAAGGAACTATATTAACTAGAACAGAAAAAGATGTAAAAAGTTCAGATACAAAATATACTTGGGACAAAGTAACTACTTCTAGCGGGGTAGTAGGTTATGTAGTAAGAGAAGACCCAGATACAAAGCAAGCATGGATTGAACCTTTAGACAGTGGAAGTAGTTCAAGTGGTGGAACAACAAATGGCTTTAAGATAGAAGAAAGTAATATGATTTGTGAGCCTAACATAAAAGTAAGTGATATTAAAAAAGTATATAAGGATGCAGTTGTAAAAAATGGAAAAACTACTGTTAGTGATAGTAGTAATGTGGGGACAGGATATAGTTTAACATGTGATGGTAAAACATATACGATAATTGTGTTAGGGGATGTGAACAGCGATGGAAAAGTAAATACTGGTGACACACTTGCTATGAGTCAACACATTGAAAATTTTAAAAAAATTACAGGGACCAACAATCTTAAAGCAGCAGATGTTAATGAAGATGGAAAAGTAAATACTGGTGATTCATTACCTCTAAGACAACATGTTGAAAATTTTAAAAAAATTACAATAAAATAGTTTATAGATTCTATTTAAAAATCTAAATAAAAAACAAAGGAACAAAAAAATGAAAAAAACATTAACTTCAATTTTAATGATTATAACAATTCTATTTTTATTTTCTATAACAAACCATGTAAATGCAGCTTCTACGTCTATGAGTACAAGTGCTAGTTCAGTAACAGTAGGAGATACAATTACTGTTACTATTAAAGTAAATGCAGCTCAATGGAATTTAAAATTAACAGCAAATGGTTCAGAATTAAATACTTGGGCGGAAACGGTAAACTATAGTGAAAATTTATCAAAAACATTTACAGCTTCTTACAAGCCAACAAAATCTGGAACTGTTGAATTTGTTCTTACTGGAGATTATACAGATGTTAATCAAACCAATAAAGAAATCAATGTAACGAAATCTGTAACAGTAAAAGAAAAATCAACAAGTAGTGGTGGATCATCATCTGGAGGAAATAGCTCTTCTTCTGGTGGAAGTTCTAGTAGTGGAGAAAACAGTAGTACAACTACGTCTAAACCTAAAACTCCAACATTTAAATCAGCTGATAGAACAGTTTATACAACTCAAACAGCTAATTTACGTTCTAGTTGGTCAACAAGCAGTAGTGCTACAACAGTACCTGCAGGAACAGCACTTACCTTAACAGGAACATCATCTGAAACTATTAATGGATATGTATGGTATCGTGTAACCTATAATGGGGCTACAAGATATATAGCTAATTATTTAGTATCTAATACAAAACCACAAGAAACCAAAGAAACTGAAAAATCAGATAATAATGACTTAGCTTCTTTAACAATTGAAGGGATTACTCTAGAACCAAGCTTTAGTAAAGATGTTACGGAGTATACTGTACAGTTAGCAGAAGAGGTGACAGAATTAACAATTGATGCACAAGCAGAAAGTGGAGAAGCAGAAGTTGAAATAGATGGTAATAAAGATTTACAAGATGGAGAAAATACCATAACAATTACAGTAACTGCAGAAGATGGAACTACAAAAGAATATACTATTAAAGCAATAAAAGGCGAAAGTGCGAATGTAGTAGATAATTCTGTTTTAAAATTATCTAACCTAGAAATTTCAGGAGTAGACTTTGCTGGTATATTTAATCCTGATACCCATTCTTATGAATTAAACTTAAATATTTCAGTTAAGAATTTAAATATTACAGCAACACCAAACCAAGAAGATGCAACTGTAGAAATTATAGGCAATGAAAATTTTGTAGAAGGAGAAAACATGGTTACTATCCTTGTTACTTCTGCAGATGGAAGCCAAACAGCAACTTACCAAATTAAAGTAATTATGCCATCAGAAGCAATAGAAAATAAAGATAATATTCAATTTTATCTAATTTGTGGAGGAATTGTCTTGGCTGCTATTATTGTTATTATTATAGTAGTTGTTATCTTTAGAAAAAGAAAAAATAGTGCTACCTATGAAGAAGAGGAGATAGACAATCCTTATACTTCACCACTAACACAAACAAATAATGAAGAAGAAAATACAAAGCAAACTAAAAAGAGGCAAAAAGAAGAAATAGAATCACAACAAGAAGCTGAAGTGGAAAAAACTAAAAAAGAGAAAAAGCCTAAAAAAGAAGCAACACTAGATGAATTCTTAGATACCTCAGAATTAGATGAAAAACCAAAACGCCCAAGAGGAAGACATTCTAGATAGACATAAATTGCAAAAACTCAAAAAAATAAAAATGAAGTTCTAATTTTTAGACAGTATAAGGTATGTAAATAAAGTAAGAACACAAATTTAAATTTGTGTTCTTACCAATAAATGCTACTGTAGCTCAGTTGGTAGAGCAACAGATTCGTAACCTGTAGGTCGGCAGTTCGATTCTGCCCAGTAGCTCCATTATATTATGAAATCTTGAAATATTTCCTAACACAGCTTTTTAGTTAATTGTTATTTTCAAATAATTCTTTAATATATAAATCTCTATTTTTTAATTTGTGGCTTTTACCTTGCAATAGATTTTCAAAAAACATTACTAAATAATCAAATGTAGGATAAATTCCTTTTGGAATATTTCCATAGTTACTTCTAACTAAAGCATTTCTAAAATATAAACTGTGGTCTTTAAACATATTATTAACATTAAATCCTATATTGTTAACATATTTTTCGATAAATACTGCTGTTGTTCTTGTGTTACCTTCTCCAAAAGGGTGTACTTGCCAAATACTTGAAGTAAATTTTGCAATATGTTTTATCAATTCATCTTTATTTAGTTTTGAATAATCAAATTCTTTTTCTTCTTTAAAATCATAATCCAAGTAACTTTCGATATCTTGATAATTTACATATTTAACAGTATCTCCATTAAGAATTTCCTCTTTTTTGGTAATATTATAATTTCTATAATTACCTGCAAAATCATAAATATCTTTAAATAAATATTTATGAATATTCTTGAAAGTGATAGGGCTAAAGCCAAAACTTTTATCTTCTAGCAGTTGAGCAATTCTTAAGGATACTAAGTCACATTCTTTTTCTCTTTGAATGTTTATATCTTTATAATTTTGCGTTTCATAATATGTTTTTAATAAGTTTTCTACTTCATTATACTTTAATTCTCCATTAATATTTTTTTGAGCGAGGCCTAATAAATATTTAGAAGGCTCTAAATTATCAACCTTATTTAATCCAATACCAGTATTCCAATATTCTTGTTTTTTTGTGATATCAGTTGTTTCATTTCCTTCATTAGACATATAAAAAACTCCTAAACTTCTTTTAAAACTACTCTTATATTATATCATAAAATGCTTAATATTACTATACTTTTAGTTTTTTCCTTAATAAAATTTTAGCTTGTCAATTGAAAAGTCAATAAAAATGGTCAATTGAAATAAGGTGTTATCAGCACTTATAATTGACAAATTATGTTTACTAGAGTATAATAAATATTGTTCTAGTATATACTAGACTTAACTTTTATACTCCTGTTTTTCTACACGGGTTATAATAAACAGCTATTGTAAAATAACTATTTTGAGGAGGAAAATATATGCTTATTTTGCTTTTAGCCATTTTGATAATTGCTTTTGTTGCATTCTTGCTATTAAGAGTCAAATATCCATGTAATCCTCGGCATGATTTGGGTTTTTTTACTTTGATGGCTTGTGTGTGTGGCTTCCTTATTGCTTCTTCATTGATAGCAATTTGGAAGAATGCTATCAAAATAGCATCGGAACCTGCAATCGATGCCAAAATTGTAATGTACCAAGAAGAAAACAAAAAAATCGAACAAGATATTGACAGAATTGTACAAGAATACCTAGAACATGAGCAAGATACATTTAGTGGGCTAAAACCAGAAGATAGCTCAATTACTTTAATTACATTATTTCCTGAACTCAAATCCGATTCTTTAGTGCAGAAACAATTAGAAATTTATACTAAAAATAATGCACAAATTAAGGAATTGAAGGAGGAAAAAATTAACCTAAGTACAACAAAATGGATTTTGTACTTTGGAAGGTAATTGTAAATTGTCAGTGGGGACGGAGAATTTTGACAATATTTATAAAAAAAGTTGTCAATAATCTCCGTCCCTATTGACAACTTGACTGACACTTGCTTTTTTTGTTAATTTTTGGTATAAATATATAGTAGGAAAAAATAGAAAGGATGCAAAACAAATGGGATTTTTTGAAAAGTTAAAACAAGGTTTAAGTAAAACCAAAAATTCTTTTGATGAAAAAATAAATAATGTATTTAGCAATTTTCGTAAAGTAGACGAAGAATTATTAGAAGAGCTAGAAGAAGCTCTTATTATGTCAGATGTAGGAGTAGAAACTTCTACTAAAATTATTGCTAATTTAAGAGATAGAGTAAAGAAAGAAAAAATAGGAGATGAACAAGGTGTAAGAGAAGCTCTAAGAACTGAAATTATGGAAATTTTAGATGAAGTAGACAATAGCTTAAATTTGCAAACTACTCCTTCCGTTATTTTAGTAGTAGGAGTAAATGGAGTAGGAAAAACCACTTCTATTGGCAAAATTGCAAATCGTCTTAAAAAAGATGGAAAAAAAGTAGTTATTGCAGCAGCAGATACTTTCCGTGCAGCAGCAGTAGAACAACTTGAAATTTGGGCAAATCGTGCGGGATGCGATATGGTAAAAAAGGAAGAAGGAGCAGATCCCGCTTCTGTAGTGTATGATGCTATTCAAATTACCAAACAAAAAAATGCAGATGTTTTAATTTGTGATACAGCAGGAAGATTACACAATAAAAAATATTTAATGGATGAATTAGTAAAAATAAAAAAAGTAATAGATAAAGAATTGCCAGATGCTTCAAAAGAAGTATTAATGGTATTAGATGCTACTACTGGTCAAAATGCAATTCAACAAGTAAAAGCTTTTAAAGAAACAGTAGATATTAATGGCATTATTTTAACCAAATTAGATGGAACTGCAAAAGGCGGAGTTGTAATTGGTATTGTAGCAGAAAATAAAATGCCTGTTAAATTTGTAGGCGTTGGAGAACAAATTGATGATATGGAAATTTTTAATAGTAGCGATTTTGTAAAAGCACTGATTTAAAGGAGGCAAAAATGAACCCAGAGGAAAAGAAAAATCAAGAACAATCAAAAAATAATACACAAGACAAAACTAAAAATACAAAGGAAGATACAACAAAGCAAAACGAAAAAGTAGAAAGCATAAATAAAGAAGAAACAATAAATCAAAATAACAATGTGCAAAATAAAGAAGACACTACTATAAATGCAAAAAGCCAAAAAACTGTAAAAAATAAAAAGAGAAAATGGATTGTACTTGCCTTTTTATTAATAGCAGTTATAGTAGGTTATGTTATTTACCGTGGAGATTATTTAGAAACTTTAGAACTAGGAGAGCAATATTTAAGTATCTTTTGGCAAAATGTATCTTACCAATTTTTGACTTTTGGTATTAATTTTGTTGTACTATTTTTGTTAATTTATTGGACAAACCGCAGAATTCAAAAAGAATTAAAACCTTTTTTTGAAGAAGAAAAAAGAAAAATGCCTAAAATGCTTAATAAATCTATTGCACTCATTGGCTCTATTGTCATTAGCTTTTGTGTTACTAATATGATGATAGACAAATTAATGCTATGTATCAATGCAACAGGATTTGGCATAACAGACCCAGTATTAGGTTATGATATTAGTTTCTTTATATTTGTGCAACCATTTATGCAATTTATGATACTATACTTATTAGCAATAGTAGTAGGACTAACAATTTATTCTGCACTATATTACATTATTGCATTTAATTACTATTTTGATGGTATTAGTAGAGATACTTTAAAGAAAAGTATTTTATTAAAACAGGCATGTACTAATATTATTGTAATTGCATTTTTACTTGCAGGCATGATATTTATCGAAACCCAAAATGTAGGAATTCAAAAATTCTTAACATTGCAGGATGGAACATCATATTCCCTTTGGGGAGCTGGTATTTCAGAAGTGACTATTAAATTATGGGGTTACCGTATTTTATCCGCTATTATTATAATTTCTGTTTTAATGGCAGTTCATTATTTTAAAAAAGAAAATACCAAAAAGGTTATTACTTCTTTAGCAATTGTTCCAGTATATTTGGTATTAATGGTAGTTGTCTTATTTGGTTTTGAACTTATTTTTATAGGTCAAAATGAATTAGATAAACAGCAAGAATATATACAAGCCAATATAGATTCTACCAAGCAAGCATATGGAATTGATATACAAGAGGTAAATTTAGGAGAAAATGAAACCATAACACAGCAAACATTAAATCAAAATCAAACAGTAGTGGATAATATTGTAATAGCAACATCAGAAACAGTTTTAAAAGATTTAAATGTATTACAAACTAGTAAAGGATACTATACTTATCGTACTACATCTATAGCAAATTATACTATTAATGGAAAGCAAAGTTTGGTATATGTTTCTCCAAGAGAAATAACAGATTCTATAGGAACTTATAACAATAAAACTTATGAATATACCCATGGTTATGGTGTTATTGTTACTTCTGCAACTTCTGTAGATGAAAAAGGAAATTTAAATCATTTACAAAAAGGATTTACCGATAGTGAAAATAACATAGTATCTATTACAGAGCCAAGAATTTATTTTGGATTAGAAACCAATGATACAGTAGTAACCAACAATAGCCAAACAAAAGAATTTGATTATCCAATTACTACTTCTACTACAGCAGAAAATGCAGAAAATGTGTATGAAGGAAATGCAGGACTAAACCTAAACTTTATAGATAGGCTGATTCTAGCAATCAAAGAACAAGACTTGAAATTAGCCTTTTCTGGAAATGTAGATGGTAATAGCAAAATTTTAATTAATCGTAATATTATCGAAAGAGCAAAAACATTAATGCCATATATTACCTATGACGAAAATCCATATTTAGTAGTAACTGCAGAAGGTAAATTAGTATGGGTATTAGACGGTTATACTACTTCTAGTTATTATCCATATTCTCAAAGAATTACATTACAAGGAGAAAACATATTAGACAAAACAGATATTAACTATATAAGAAATTCTGTAAAAGTACTAATAGATGCTTATGATGGAACTATTCAGTATTATATTACAGATAGAAATGATCCAATTATTATGGCATATCAAAAAATCTATAAAGATTTATTTGTAGATAGAGAAGAAACAATTCCAGAAGATATTAGTAGCCAATTTATTTATCCTGAATTTTTATATAGCATTCAAGCAGAAATTATGGAAAGATACCATAATATTCAAACTGATGTGCTTTACCGTGGAGATGACATTTGGGATGTTGCTACACAAAATACAGGAAGAGTATATACCAATGTAGGAACACAAATTTCGCCATATTATACCATGGTAAAAACAGTAGATGATACAGAAGCTACATTAGGCTTAGTACTACCATTTACACCATATCAAAAACAAAATTTAACAGCTTATTTAGTAGGCAGATATGAAAATGGTCAACCAAGTTTAACATTATACAAATATCCAACAGATAGTAATATACTAGGACCAATGCAAATAGATACCCAATTAGCACAGGATGAAAGAATTGCAACTGAAATAGAAAGTTTAAATGTAACAGGAACTAGAATTACAAAAAACATGATAGTAATTCCAATTAATAATAGCTTGCTTTATGTAGAACCTATTTACCAAGAATTTATTAACGAAGAAAATTCTACCCCTGTTTTAAAAAAGGTAGTAGTAGCATCTGGCAACAAAGTTACCATAGGAGATACACTAGAAGAAGCACTTAATAACTTAGTATCACAATATGCTGTAGATATCGAAATAGAAAATACAGATGATATTAATGGTGTAATAGAAGCTATTATTAAAGCAAATAAAAACTTGCAGGACTCTAACCAAAACAATAATTGGGAAATGGTAGGAAAAGATATGGCTAGATTACAAGAATTAATTGCTAGGTTAGAAGAACTATTAGCAGAACAAGAAAAGCAAGAACAAGAAGCGGAACAACAAGCACAAAACGAAATCCAGCAAAACGGTATTTTTAATAATGAGCAGAACACCTTATTATTTAATCGTCTAACAAATGAACAAGGCAATTATTTAAGTAATAATATTTTGATTAATACTGTAAATAATAGCATAAGTAGTAATATAAGTAATTAAAATCGACAAACATAATAATAAATTTTCTATGCATTACGCTATAAGAATATTATAAATTTCAGCTATAAACAAATAAAGTGAATAAAAAAATAAAAATTCTCCATTCTAATAATAGAAGCTTTCTTATTAAATGGAGGATTTTTTCGTGTTTAAGAAAAATAAAATGGAAAAATTACTATTAAAAAATTTAGAACAACTAAACTATACTCTTACCAAAAATAATATATTAGAATTAGCGGAGTTATTAGGAGATAAAAAGAAACTTTTATTTCGTAATTTATTAAGTGGAATGGCAAAAGGAATTGGAATAGGAATTGGCTTTACCATATTAACAGCCATTTTATTAATTATGCTACAAAAAATTGTTACTCTAAATATTCCGGTAATAGGAGATTACATAGCAGATATAGTGGAAATTGTAGAAAGCAAGCAATAGAGTAAAACTACTCCTATGGAAAATTCACATTACTAATAACAAAATTATAATAAAAACTATTGAAAATAAGAAGAAATTAGTTTATACTAAAAACAGTAATAAAACAAAAAAGCAAAAGAAAAGAGGATAAAAGTGGAAACCGTTGAAATACTAAGAGAGAGAGAGAGAGAGAGAGTTAACATTTAAGCCAAGAACTAAAGAAAATTTAGTTTTATTTGTGATACCTAAATTATATTTAAAATATCAAAATCTAAAAAATGAGTTATGTAAAAAAATACATAATTCATTTTCTTTTTCTTTACATAGAAATAAATAAATAGTATAATGAAATAAAATAAAACACAATAAAAATATACTTTAATAATATAAACATAAAAGAGAATAAAAATAAGTAAAAGAGAAAAAATAATTAGAAACATAGGAGGAATATTAAATGAAAAATTTTCAAAAAATAAGCAATAAACAAGGTATTACTTTAATAGCATTAGTGGTAACTATAATAATATTATTAATACTTTCTGGGATAACAATAAGTACATTATTAGGAGAAAATGGAATAATACAAACAGCTCAAAAAGCCAAAAACACATGGGAAGATGTTATATCAAATGAGCAACAAGAAATTCAAACTCTAGTAAATGAGTTAAATAATATGATGAATGGGGAAAGTGGAACTGGTGAACAACCAGGGACAGATCAAATCCCAACAGATGGAAGTTTCAGTGAAGAAAAAGGAGTAAACACGCCAGATTTAGCAGATGGAGCATTAACACCAATAAAATGGATAGAAGAACCAGAAGGTAGTGGAAACTATACTATGGTAGAAACTACACCAGATGATCCAGAATGGTATAGTTATACAACAACAGATAAAAAATGGGCAAATGCAATAACAGAAGATGGAAGTATGTGGGTATGGATACCAAGATATGCTTATCAAATAGCAGATAATTACCATACAAATAGTGCAACAGGTGGAACAATAAATATAGAATTTTTAAAAGGAACAACCAATGAAGGAGCAACAGGAAAAACAATAGTAGAATATAATTCAAGTACAACAAATAACTTTACACAATTTCCAAATGGATATGTAATCCACCCAGGGTTTGAATATAGCAGTACTGCACCAGGCTTATGGGTAGCAAAATATGAAGCAAGTAGAAATAATGCAACAGATACAGGTGAAGGAAGTGCAAATACAATCAAAATTCAGCCAGGAGTACAAAGTTGGAGAAATATAAGTGTAAGTGATATATATACAACATGCTTAAATTATGATAGTACGACCTTAGAAAATGAAAATTTAAATAGCCATATGATGAAAGATACAGAATGGGGAGCAGCAGCATATTTGGCACAAAGCATTTATGGAAAGAATAAAGAAGTATGGATAAACCCAAATAGTAACTATATTACAGGACAAGCAGGAAATAGTGCAAGTTCAACAACAAGTACATCAGCATATAATAGTGGAAATGGTCCACAAGCAAGTACCACAGGAAATGTATATGGAATATATGATATGAGTGGTGGAGCATATGAATATACAGCTGCTTATGTAGCAAATAGTAATAATAATTTAAATAAATATGGTGATAGTTTACTTAAAGGGGAAGAATATACAAAAGATATATATGAAGTAGAAGCAAGTCAATTTGGGGATGATAGAGAAAATAATTATGAAATGGCAGCAAATAAATATGGAGATGCTATATATGAGACATCAAAATATTATATTAGTGATAATAGTTCATGGTATGAAAATTCTTTATACTTCCCTTATGCAGATGAACCATTTTTTATGCGAGGAGGAAATTATGCTGAAACAAACAATGCCGGACCATTTTCTCTTTGGGGAGATTATGGTGGAGGCTATGATAGCATTGGCTTTAGAGTAGCACTTGTGCTAATTAAAAATAAGTAGAAACATAGGAGGAATATTAAATGAAAAATTTTCAAAAAATAAGCAATAAACAAGGTATTACTTTAATAGCATTAGTGGTAACTATAATAATATTATTAATATTGTCCGGTATAACAATAGGAACTCTAATAGGAAATGGAGGAATTATAGAAAAAGCACAAGAAGCAAAAAAAGCGACTATTGTTTCAGCCATAAAAGAACAAATAGAAATTGATAAATTAAGTAAATCTTTAGAAAAAGAAGATAGAATGATAACAGAAGATGAACTAAAAGAAATACTAGAAAACTATGGAGAAATTATCTATGATGAAGATGGAGAACTTATAGAAGGAGTCATAGAAAAAGACAATGGGTATGAAGTTTTATTACCAGATATTATGGATGGAGTAATCAATCAAAACATTTATGTAAAACTTTATGCAAATGGAACATTAGCTTTTAGTAATAACAAGAAAACAATATTAGAAGGTCAAGAAATAAGCAAGGATTATGGAAATATAAAGGGGCAAGAATATATTCAAATTTCATGGACGACAGAAGAAGGAATCATTACTGATACTCCATGGTTTGAAGATAGAAATCTGATAACAAATGCAATATTTTTAGATGAAATTAAGCCAAATTCAACTAGTTATTGGTTTGCAGAATGTGAAAAGATAGAAAAAATAGAAAGAATAGAAAATTTAAATACTAAATATATAAAAAATATGGAATTTATGTTTGCAGAGTGTGAAGAATTAAAAGAATTAGATGTGAGTGGATTTGATACAAAAAAAGTAACTTCTATAAGATGTATGTTTTTGGGTTGTAAAAATTTAACAAATTTAGATGTTAGCAATTTCGATACTAGCAATGTAATAATGATGGATGGTATATTCAATTCATGTGAAAAACTAACTAATATTAATGTAAGTAATTTTGATACAAGTAATGTAGCAAATATGACGGATATGTTTAGAAATTGCATAAATCTAACCAATCTAGATGTAAGTAACTTTAATACAAGTAATGTAACAACTATGTTAGGTATGTTTTTGGGTTGTACAAGCCTTACTAGCTTAGATGTAAGTAATTTTGATACTAGTAATGTTACTAATATGCAAGGAATGTTTTTTGGGATCAATTTTAGTGGTGAAATTATAGGCTTAGAAAAATTTAATACAAGTAAAGTTACAGATATGAGTTTAATGTTTTATGAATGTAGAAATCTAACAAATATAAATTTAAAAAATTTTGATACAAGCAATGTAACTAATATGGAAGCTATGTTTTATAGATGCAATCAACTTACAAATTTGGATGTTAGTAGTTTTAATACTAGTAAAGTTACTAGTATGATAAATATGTTTTGTGAATGTATTAATATTGGTACTTTAGATTTAAGCAACTTTGATACGAACAAAGTTACAAGTATGGACTATATGTTTCAAAACGATACGAAACTAAATACTATTTATGTAGGTTCTGAGTGGATAATTAACAATAATACGAGTACGACTAATATGTTTAATGGTTGTGGAACATCTAATGTGACATTAAAACAATAAATATAAGATTATTGAAAATCATAGGAAAATGAAAAAATCTTCATTTTCCTATTTATTTTTTTCATAATTTTATATATAATGTACCATAGCAGAATATATTAATAAAATGAAAGCAAATTAAAAAATGTAATATACTAAGAACGAAAGATTTTAACTGAGATTAAAATAAAATTATCAAATAAAAAGGACGGAAAAAAGTATGAATTTAGCAAACAAATTAACAATTTTAAGAATTTTATTAGTACCACTTATGGTCATTATTCCATTTTTTCATATTCAAGGAGATTTGTGGGGAATTCCTATTACCTATATTATAATAGACATTATTTTTGTTATTGCAGCCCTAACAGATAAATTAGATGGTCATATTGCAAGAAGTAGAAATCAAATTACTACTTTTGGTAAATTTTTAGATCCAATTGCAGATAAAATTGTGGTAGTAACAGCAATGATTATGCTTGTAGAATTTGGCCATTTACCTGCATGGATTCCTATAATTGTTATTCTAAGAGAATTTGTAGTATCTGGTTACCGTTTAATTGCTGTACAAAAGCAAGGAAATGTTATAGCAGCAAATATTTGGGGTAAACTAAAAACAGTAACACAAATGGTAGCAGTTACGTTAGCCTTTCTAGATCCTAACCCATTTGGAACCATTTTTGAAGGAAATTTAAGTGGTTTTCCTTTTGTAATGAATTTGCTTGTTACTCTTCTAATGAGCGTTTCAGTGGTAGCAACAATCTTTTCTGGTTGGGAATATTTAAAAGGAGGAAAAGAACTGTTTAAAGATTCTTTATAAGCTTATAAGGTTATAAAATGTAAATGCAAATTAGATAAACTAGAATAAAAAATTTCAAAATGAAGATAAACTTGGTTTCAATTGTAATGCAAAATAAAGTGAAATCTAAAATAAAATAAGGGTGAAGTGTCCCAAGTGGCCCCATTAGGGGCCAGTGAGAACCGTCCCCAAAGGAGAAAATCATGAACTTTGAACAAGCAAAAAAAAGAGCAGAGGAACTTAGACCTTTGCTACAATATTATACACAAAAATATTTTGATGATGAGCAGGTTGTTAGTGATTATGAATATGATATGCTCATGAGAGAATTAAAGCAAATTGAAAAAGAGTATCCAGAATTAATTACAAAGGATTCTCCTACTCAAAGAGTGGGTTCAAGCATTAAAAAAGGTTTTGCAAAGGTAACTCATGAAGTACCATTGCAAAGCCTTCAAGATGTGTTTACTTTTGAAGAAGTAGAAGAGTTTGACGAAAGAATGCAAAAGGCAGCTATAGAATATGGCAGACCTTTAGATTATGTAGTAGAAACAAAAATTGATGGTCTTTCTTCTAGCATAGAGTATAGAAATGGCAAATATTTTAAAGGGGCAACTCGTGGTAATGGTTTAGTAGGAGAAGATGTTACCGAAAATATTGCTACTATCAAAACCGTGCCAAAAGAGTTAAAAGAGCCTATTTCTATTACCGTTCGTGGAGAAGTTTTTATTGGTAAAACCGATTTCGACAAAATGAATGAGGAAAGGTTATTAGAAGAACAAGAACAATTTGCTAATGCAAGAAATGCTGCAGCAGGTTCTTTAAGGCAGTTAGATAGCAAAATTACAGCAAGTCGTCCTTTAAATATTTATATTTTTAATGTGCAAAAAAGTGAAGATGTTCACTTTACTACCCATTATGAAAGTTTGCTTTATTTAGAAAAATTAGGGCTTAATGTAAACCCAGTAAAAATTCTATGTAAAAATATGCAAGAAGTAAGACAAGCTATTGAAAAAATAGGTCAAATGCGTGATAGCTTAGACTTTGGTATTGATGGCGCAGTAGTAAAGGTAAATGATTTAGAGCTAAGAGAAAAAGTAGGAACTACTTATAAAACTCCAAAATGGGCAGTAGCCTACAAATATCCACCAGAAAAAAAAGAAACTTTATTAAAAAACATTGTTTGCCAAGTAGGTAGAACAGGGGCTATTACTCCTATGGCAATTTTAGAGCCAGTATATGTAGCAGGTTCCAAAATTTCTAAAACAACTCTTCATAATGAAGACTATATTAAACAAAATGATATTCGCATAGGAGATAGAGTTATTATCCAAAAAGCAGGAGATGTTATTCCAGAAGTGGTTGGAGTTAACACCGAAAAACGTGATGGTACAGAAAAAATATTCGAAATGCCACGAGTTTGCCCTGTTTGTGGAGCAGAAGCCGTTCGAGAAGAAGGCGAAGCAGTTGTTAGATGTATAGGAATTGAATGTCCTGCTAAGCTTTACAGAAGTATTATACACTTTACTTCTAAAGATGCTATGGATATTGATGGTTTAGGAGAGGCAATAGTAGGAGAATTAATAGAAAGAAAACTAATTTCTAATATTGCAGATATTTACAAACTAACTTTTGAAGATATTGCTTCTTTAAAGAAGAATGGTAAAAAGTTTGCACAAAATTTAATTAATGCAATTGAAGAAAGTAAACATAGAGATTTATATAGATTAATTAATTCTTTAGGCATTAGACATGTAGGAGTAAAACTTGCTAAAACATTAACAAAATATTATAGAACAATGGACCAATTAATGAATGCTCCATATATTGAACTAAGAATGATAGAAGATGTAGGAGAAATTACAGCTAAAACAATTTATGAATTTTTTAGGCAAGAACAAACATTAGATTTATTAGAAAAATTAAAAGCTACAGGGGTTAATATGAAGGTTCTAGAAGAGGTAGTAGAAGATGAAAAACTAGAAGGAAAAACTTTTGTATTAACAGGAACACTAGAACATTATTCAAGAGAAGAAGCAAGCCAGCTAATAGAAAAACATGGAGGAAAAACTTCTACTTCTGTTTCTAAAAAAACAGATTATGTTTTAGCAGGAGAAGACGCAGGAAGTAAACTAAAAAAAGCACAAGATTTAGGAATTGCTATTTTATCAGAAGAGGAATTTATAGCAATGTTAAATTAATAAGAAAAATGGCTTTGCTTTTTGCATCCTTTCGCTTTTTGAATATGAATAAGCCTAGGGTAACTTACTTTGTTGTATAAGTAAAAAACTAAAAATAATGGAATTTCAAATAAAAGAGGCTTTCCAATTGGAAAGCACTCTTTTAGAAATAAGATAACGATTGTTAGAACAGGAATGCAATGGCGGTAACAAGTAACACAATAATAAGAAAGAAAATGATGCCAATCATATAAATCAGGTCTTTACTATCTTCTCTCTTATTAAACAGTTGGATAGTAGAAAAAAATCCTGCTATTGAAAGTAACACACTAAAAACGCACAAAACTATACCAATGTAATTTAATACCTCCCGTGACATACTGTTATCATCCTTTCTAAAAAATACAAGCATATTTACGCAACAACTGTATTATATCATATAATTGATAAAACTACAATAAAGCTACATGCTATTTATGTAAAATAAGAATTATCGAAAAGGATATATAAGCAAAGAAAATAGAAAATAAAGATAATAAAAATAATAAATAATAAACAATAAAATAATAAATAAACTTAAAAGAAAGAGGCTAAAAAATGGATGGAAAATATAATTTTGAAGAATTTTACCAAAACTTAGAAGATGGTTATCAAATTTATTTTACTTATGTAAGAAATCGCTACTTATTATTTAAAACATCAGAGAACTGCTATACACAAAAATTATTATCAGAACATGAAAAAAATCCACAGCCAAGACATAGCATGCTTACTTTTAAAAGAGTAAAAGAAATATTTCCTCATATGACTGAAATCGAGTACAAAACAGGCATAGACGGCATGTAACATGTCGAATTTTGTCATACGATTTTTCTTGCAAAATACAATAAAATATGTTTAAATAAAAATAGAAACTAGAAAGGAAGAATAAATAATGAAGTTTACAAAAAATCAAAAAGAAATTATTGATAAATTATTATTAGAATCTGATGAAGAACAAATAAAAAATGGTAATACTACTTATACACAAGAAGAAATGGTAAAATTTTTTAGTATTCCAAAAGAGGAGAGAGAACTTCATTACAATAAATTATGCTAAAAGGGCTTTAAGAGATTTGAAAAAAATTGAAGAGTATATTACCATCTATTTAAATGAGCCCAATATTGCCAATAATATTATTTTAGAAATTTTAGAAAAAATTTCCGTTCTAGAAATCTTTCCATATATAGGTCAAACGTATTATAATGATCAAAATCGTTTTTTAATCTATAAAAATTATTTAATCTTTTATGAAATCCAAGAAAATAAAGAATTAGTTATAATAAAGAGAATTATGCATACCAAAATAGTTTTGTAATAAAAGGTATTTTTTTTCTTTTTATTTATGTTTCCAAGAACTTAAGACTTTAATAAAAAGAATATATAACATTATTTGAAAAAATAATTGTATTGTGAATGTAACATTTTTTATAAAAAAATTCACAAATTTTTTACAAAAACTTGTATTATTTTTTCGAATTATGGTATATAATGAAATTAGTTATTATCGAAAACGATAAATTAAATAAAAGAAACAAAGGAGGAATCTTATTATGTTAAAAGCAAACATAGGATGGAGTACAGACGCAAATAATTTTGAAGCAGGAAGAACTTCAGCAGCAAAAGCTGTAGTTGATTTAGTTCAAACAAAGGTAGCTTTCTTATTTACCTCATGTGATAATGATGTAAAAGAAGTGCTAAAAGGAGCTAAAGAAGAATTAGGAACAGCACCAATTGTAGGTTGTACCTCTAGTGGTGGAATTATTGTTCCAGATGGATTTATTTCATCAGATAATGGATTTGTTGGAATCATGGCTATTGGTGACCCTGATACAACAGTTGGAGTAGCAGGCTCTAAAAAAGGAAAAACTGCAAGAGAAACTGGTAGAAAAGTTGCTATGGAAGCAATGAAAAATGCAGGTAAAGACTGTGCACCAGCTTATTTTTATATGGTGGCAAATCCTGCAGAAGAGGAAGAATGCCTAAAAGGTATTGAAGATGTAATTGGTAGAGTACCTTTCTTTGGTGGAAGTGCTGCAGATAATACAGTAGAAGGAAATTGGAAAATCTTTACCAATGACGAAGTATTCTCAGAAGGTGTTGCTGTTGCATTTTTCTATACAGATAAGCCAATGGCAAATGTATATACTGGTGCATACCATGAAACTACCAATTCTGGAATTATTACTGCATTAGAAGGAAAAAGAACTTTAAAAGAAATTGATGGAGTTCCTGCAATGAAAAAATATGCTACTTGGACAGGAAATGATCCTAAAAAATTAATGGGAAATAATTTATTATCTGCTACTATTTTAGCACCACTTGGTGTAAAAGATAGATTAGGAGATTTAATTGCTATTCGTCACCCAATGGTAGGAAATAAAGATTATTCTATGAATATAGGTAATGATTTAGCAATTAATACAGCTGTTATTCAAATGGAAGCAACAGTGGATGAATTAATTGATTCAACAGGAAAAGCTGTAAAAGAAGTTAACAAGGAATTAGGAAATGAGGTTGGAGCATATTTACTAGTTCACTGTGGAGGAAGAAAATTAGGCATTGGAGATAGAATTGAAGAAGTAGTTAAACAACTAAAGAAAGAAACAAAGGGTGTTCCATTCATGACAATCTTTACCTTTGGAGAATATGGTTCTAAAGACCATGGAGCAAATACTTGTGGTGGATTAATGCTTTCTTTCACAGGATTTGGAAAATGAAGAGTCGAGCCTGAAAACAGACTCGAAACAATTTGCAAAAGTCTGGAAACAGGCTTGACAGAAATGTCCAGAAAAAATAATGAAATAGGAGGAAAAGGTATGAAAGTTTTAATAGGATATGAATGGAAAGATGATTCTAATAGAGAAAAAATAGAAGTAGTAAATCCAGCAACTAGTGAACTAATAGCTACAGTTCCAAATGCAAGTATGGAAGACGTAGATGAAGCAGTTAAAGTAGCTGAAATAGAACAAAAGAAATGGGCAAAAGTTTCTATTTATGATAGAGCTGAAAAATTATATAAATTTGTAGAGTTAGTAGAAAAAAATAAAGACCGCTTAGCAAAACTTTTATCAGAAGAAACAGGAAAACCAATTAAAGAAGCATATGCAGAAGTTTCTAATGTGAAAATTGGTGTACGTGGCTTTGTAGAAAGAGCAAAACATTTATATACAGAAAGTATTCCTGCAGGAAGTGAAGCAGGACAAGAAAAAACAATGCAAATTGTACAAAGAGAGCCTCTTGGTGTAGTAGTTGCTATTATTCCATTTAACTTTCCAAGTGACTTATTCTGCCAAAAAGTACCACCTGCATTAATGATGGGAAATAGTATTATTGTAAAACCATCTAATTATAATCCATTAACATTAATAGAATATGTAAAATTAATGATAGAAGCAGGTGTACCAGCTGGTTGTATCCAAATCTTAACAGGAGATGGACCAACAGTAGGTCAAGCTTTAGCAGGACATCCAGGAGTACATTTAGTATCTTTAACTGGAGGCACAGGAGCAGGAATTCAAACCATGGGAACTGCTTCTAAAAACTTAACTCATGTAACTCTAGAATTAGGTGGAAATGATGCATTCATTTTCTTAGAAGATGGAGATATGGATTTAGCAATTCCAGAGGTAAAATGGGGAAGACTTTATAATGGTGGACAAGTATGTTGTGCAAGTAAAAGATTTTTAATTCATAATTCTAGAAAAGCAGAATTTATTGAAAGAGTAAAAGAATTAATTGCAAGCTTAAAAATAGGTGATCCTTCTAAAATGGATACTGATATGGGACCTATGATTAATATTAATGCTGCAAAACGTATAGAAGATCAAGTAAACCAAACCATTAGCCAAGGAGCAACTCTAGTTTGTGGTGGTAAAAGAGAAGATGCTTACTATGAGCCAACTATTCTAGATAATGTAACCAAAGACATGGATATTATGAAAGATATGGAAGTATTTGGACCAGTTATTCCAGTACTTGGATTTGATAATGTAGAAGAAGCAATTGAAATTGCTAATCAATCTTCTTATGGTCTTTGTGGTTGTGTCATTACCAAGGATTATTCAAAAGGAATTCAAATTGCAAATAGACTAGAATGCGGTGGTGCAATTGTAAATGGTGCAAGTTTCTATCGTTCATTTGAAATGCCATTTGGTGGATGGAAACATAGTGGTATTGGTAATGAGGGTGTTCTTACTACTTTACAAGAAATGTCACGTATTAAGACTGTAGTTTTGAAAAATATTCTATAATTTGCTTAATATAAATTTATTTAAAAATAAGATATTATAGAAAAATTATAAAAAGATTAAAGTATATACTTGAAAGAATAATATAAAATACATTATAATAATATATTGAATGGTGGGATAATATTAGTTTTTCAAGCGAGTTAAGGTGGGGACCGACAAGTTAGAAAATGTTATGAAATTTTATTTATAAAATTTCATATACAGTTTCTTATGTAGTTGGGGCGAGCAGAAAAACTAATATTATCCCACCATTTTTGATTAAATTTTATTATATCTAACTGTAGCATAATATTATTCTACAGTTAGTAATAAATTTTAATATTTAGGAGGAAAAGAAAATGCCAATTACAAAATTTGTATTAAATGAAACTTCTTACTTTGGAGAAAATGCAAGAAGTGTATTACCAGAAGAAATCAAAAAAAGAGGATTTAAAAAGGTTTTAGTGGTTACAGACAAATCTTTGTATGAAGTAGGAGTTAGTAAAAAAGTAACAGACCTTTTAGATGAAGCCAAAATTGAATATGGAGTATTCCATGAAGTTTTACCAAATCCTCCAATTGAAAATGTAAATGCAGGGCTTACAATGTGTAAAGAAATAGGAGCAGATTTGATTGTTGCAGTAGGAGGAGGCTCTAGTATAGATACTGCGAAAGCAATTTCTATTGTTATGAAAAACCCAGATAAAGCAGATATTGTATCTTTAAATGGGGCTTCTAATACCAAAAACAAAGGACTTCCTATTATAGCACTTCCAACTACAGCAGGAACTGCAGCAGAAGTTACCATTAATTATGTTATTACAGACCCAGCAAGAGAAATTAAAATGGTTTGCGTAGATGAACATGATATTCCAATTATGGCTATTGTAGATACAGAACTTATGGCTTCTATGCCAAAATCTATTGCATCTTCTACTGGTATGGATGCGTTAACACATGCTATAGAAGGATATATTACAAAAAATAGGAATACTATGTCACAAATGTTTTCAATGAAAGCTATCCAATTAATTTATGATAATTTGGAAAAAGCAGTAAATGAAAAAGACCAAGAAGCTATTAATAATATGGGACTTGGACAATATATTGCAGGAATGGCTTTTTCTAATGTTGGACTTGGAATTGTTCATTCTATGGCACATCAATTAGGTGCTGTATATGACACACCACATGGTTTAGCAAATGCTATTTTACTTCCAACTGTTATGAAATTTAATGGGGAAGTAAGCTATGAACAATATAGAGAAATTTTAACACAAGCTTTCCATACAGATGCTACCAAATTTACGAAAGAAGAGGTAATTAAAACATTCTGTGAAAAAATAAAAGACCTTATCAGAAAAAGTAGGAATTACCCAAACTGTTCGTGATGTTGGAGGAAAAGAAGAAGATATTCCTATGCTTGCAGACAAAGCTATGGAAGACCCATGTAAACCAGGAAATCCAAGAGAAGTAACAAAAGAAGATTTCATTCGCTTATATGAAGAAGCTATGTAAAATTTATTATGCAATAAGGTAACCTATAATTGGTGATATACAAGACATAAGAATATATGCAATGAATTTTTTCGTTAGTTTAAAACCATTGAATGAGTAAGAGCAAAAAAATGTAAAAAAACTTAACGACATGAAGTTATGCGGTTTCTAATGTAAAAAAATATAGAAAAATAGAAAGATTTAAAATTTACGACAGAAATAGCAAAAACGCTTGACTTTTCAAGCGTTTTTGTGGATTTTTTAACCTTAATTTGATATAATGTAATTGTCAAAAAACATAATCAAGGAGGTTGAAAAAATCTATGAATAATATATCACAAATTTCAATATTTGACTATACTGAAATTGAAAATTTAGGAGATTTAGAAAAATTAAAGTTGTTTTTAGAAAATGTGGAAGATGATGAATTATGTGAAATACTTGAAAAAGAAAGAAAAAATGGAAGAAACGATTATCCAGTAAGAGCAATGTTAAATTCAATATATGCAATGAAAATATTTGAACACAGAGGAGTTGAATCACTAAGAAGAGAATTGAAAAGAAATTCTCAATTAAGAACATTGTGTGGATTTAATGAAGGGGAATATAAATTTCTGAAAAAGAGAAAACATTTAGTGCCACCAGCACGAGTATATAGTGGATTTGTAAAAAGTTTAAAAAAACATAAAGAAGAAATAAAAAAGATAAATGAAAAATTAATAAAATTTATGTATGAAAATTTAAAAGATTTTGGAAAAGATTGTGCAGTAGATGGAAAATATTTAGATTCATATGGAAATCAATTTTACAAAAATAAAGCAAATGATGATAGAGGAGAACATGAAGCAACAAGCTCCTGTAAAACATATTACATGAAAGATGGAACAACAAAGAAGGAATGGCATTATGGATACCGAGCACATATAATATGTGATGCAAAATATGGATTGCCAATAAAAAGCAGAGTAACACCAGCAAATAATGCTGAACAAGTAGAATTAGATAATATGCTAGAAGAAATGGCACAAGGAGAAGAAAAATATAAGTTAGAAAAAATGGAAAATTTGATGGGTGATGCTGGATATGACAACGGAGCAAGAAATAAAATCTTAAAAGAAAAATATAACATAAATCCAATAATTGATATAAGACATATGTGGAAAGACGAGAAATATAGAGAAGTGGAAAATCAAGAGTTAGCATTCAATGAAGATGGAGAAGTATTTTTAATAATAGATATAGAAAAACAAGAATATGAAAAACTAAAATATTTAGGATATGATAAAGAAAACCAAGCTTTAAGGTATGGAAGATATGCAAAAGGCAAAAGAGTATATAGGGTACCACTTTCAACGGATTATAGAATATTTGTACCAGTAGCGAGAAATAGTAAAAAATTTAAAACAAAATATAAAATGAGAACAGAAGTTGAAAGGTTAAACGGAAGGTTAGATAGAGACTATATGTTTAACGACCATTTCATACGAGGACAAGAAAAGATGGAATTAATGGTAGATTTAAGTTTTCTGGTAATGTTAACGATGGCGAAAGGACATATAAAAAATAAGCAAAAAAATATAAGAAGCCTAGTTGCATAATAGAAATATGAAAAAATTATGTTAAACTAACATAGAGGCTTTTTAGCCTTATAAGCTGGAAATATTTACCAAAGCTAATAATAAAATAAAAAAATATAAACTCTGCATAGAAATCAACACGATTTTTTTTTATGCAAAAGTAGAAAAAACAGTACAAACGAAAAAATTCGCAATTTAAGATTTTGACTTTTCCATAAAAAAATGGTATAATATAAGTACATAATTTTTTTGGAGGTGTCGTTATGACATTGAGAATTTTGAGCGATCGGGAAAAGGCAATTATTAGCAAAAGACTGAAAAAATATGGATACCTTCTCGAAGGAGGTTCCGTGGAGGACGGCAACTACCACCTGAGTTTGAATACTCATGGTGCAGCCACTACTGGCAACAACCTTGGGCCGGATCTCAAAAGTCTTCTGAACGCGAAGAGTATCTTCCTGCAGGGAATCAAGATTGCGTAATTCTCTATAGGGGCAAAACTACCTCAAAAATTTTCCCATAATTGGGAACAAAACCCTCTGCTCAGGCAGAGGGATTTTTTTGCCATTAAATTGTCATTGGGGACGGAGAATTTTGACAACATGTCATTGGGGACGGAGAATTTTGACAACATGTTTTGTGTTTTTAGAACGAAGATTTCTGACAATAATTTTTTAATAAGAACACAAATCTTAAGGAATAAGTGGTTGCACATTGACTGTTCTTTGATTTGTAAAGATAACCATACCAGGTTTACTATTGCTTGGCTTTTTTACATATTTTATAAAAGTATAGTCAACAGGAACATTGGAAGATTGTACTGCTTTACTATAATAAGCTGCAATGGAAGCTACTTTGTTAATTGTTTCTTGGGAAGGATTTTTACCATTTGTTATTAAAACAACGTGACTTCCATGAAAGTCTTTAACATGAAACCAAATATCCTCTTTTTTAGCTATTTTAAACGTTAATTCATCATTTTGATTGTTATTTCTTCCTACCAATACTTGAAAACCCTCTACTTGCAATTGTAAAATTTCAGAAGAGGAAAGTCCTTTTCCATTTTGTTTTTTCTTTGTATTTGTCATTTAATTGCTTTTTGCCTAAAATTACCATGTTTTATATTGGCATTTTTTAATCCAAATCCCATCTTTTTGTTTTTAAGATTTTTCGTGTTACCATTTTGCTTTTTTTGAAAAGAAGTTTCAATCTCCTCATAAATAGTATTTAAATCTGAAAATGTTTTAGCAGATTGAATTTCATAAATAATACTTTCTAAATAGGAAATTTCTTGTTCCAATTCTTGTTTTTGTTCTTGTACAATTGTATATGTGTTTTTTAATTTATGGTACTTCTTAAAATATTTTTTAGCATTTTCACTTGGCGAAATACTAATATCTAAAGGAATGGTGATAGGAGCACTTCCTTCATAGTAATTTTCTAAAGTAATTTCTGAAATATGCTCATTAGAAATTTGATATAGAAAACTTGTTAGCAATTCTCCATACAATTTATAGGTTTTCATATTAGCACATTCTTTTAACTTTTCATCAATTCCCATTAATTTTTTAGAAAGCTTTTTGGATTTAGCTAAAATAAAATTTAAAATCTGATTACGAAAAGAAACAAATTGCTCTTTTTCTTCTTTGTTTGTGTAATAATCATCTAAAAAGAAGTTTACTGGAAAAGGAGTATTATTTATTTCTTTTTTATTCTTAGTATTCATAGTTATTTTGTTTAATTCTTCATTAAATCCATTATTATTAAAGCTACCTTCAACATTTTTTTCAAAATGACAGGTTAGTGCATAGTCTTCTCCAATAAAAATACATTTTACTTGTTGCATGCTAATAGCATCTGCTAATTGCAAAAGAGCTTGCAAAACTAAATTACAATTTTGCAAATTTAGGGTGTTATCAATTTTGCATTGAGCAATAATAGATTGTAATAAAGTTTTACTAACACCTGTATAATGGGCAACAAAAAAAATCAGTTAATGAAGTTTCAGTAGGTTGAATACTATCTAAAAGTTGTCTCATTTCTAATTCAGAAGTTTTCCTAATATCTTTTTTATCAGAAACAGGAAACTCATATTCAAACTTTGGCATAATATTTCGATAAGAACCATTTTCTTTAGAAAAATGCCTTAGCGAATCTATTATTTTATTTTCTTCATCTAATAGCAAAATATTACTATGTTTTCCCATAAGTTCTACTACTAATTTTCTAGTTACAGGTTCATGACTTTCGTTATTGCCAGAAAACTCAAACATAGCGATCCTTTCGAATCCAAAGGTAGTAATGTTAGTAACTTTAAAATTAATTAAATACTTACGAAGTAACATACAAAAATTAGGTGCTGCCAAAGGATTTTCTTTTTTAGAAGTTGTTAAATGGATAGAATAATTATTAGAAGAAACATTTAAACATAAAGCATATTGTAATCCATTTGCATAAATACTAAGTAAAATCTCATTAGGATTTGGTTCATAAATTTTTTGAACTCTTCCATTTAAAATACTATTTTTTAATTCTGTTGTAACAGCGTTTAAAATAAATCCATCAAAAGCCATAAATAAATCCTTACATTATATATTTAGGTTTTTATGGGATTACCCTATAAACCCATGTTTCATTATATAGAAAAAATTTTCTATTTTTCTTATAAACAATAAAAAAATAATACCATATTTTAAAGAAAATTATCAACTTTTTCTTCATTTCCTATTGACAGAAAAAAGCGGAGTGGATATAATACAAGCATAGGTTTTACATCATAGGAGGTAGCTTTTTAAGGTATGAGCAAATCAAATGTGTTTTATTCTTCTAATAAAAACTATACAGAAGTACCAGATGAAGAATTAATTAAAATGATTCAGAATGATAATAATACTTATGCACTAGAACATCTTATGGACCGCTATAGAAACTTAGTAAATATAAAAGTAAGTAAGTATTATATGATTGGTGCAGAAAGAGAAGATATCGTACAAGAAGGGCTCATTGGCTTATTTAAAGCGATTAAAAGTTATCAACCAGAAAAGCAAAACTCTTTTAAAACCTTTGCCAATATGTGTATTGAAAGGCAACTTATTACAGCTATTAAAAGTTCTAACCGTCAAAAACATATGCCACTAAATTCCTATTTATCTTTAAATATGAGTGCATATCATAATGAAGAAGATGGAAATGAAAGCAATGCAGATTTATTAGAAATTTTAAATGCTAATTTAATAGAAGATCCTTTAGATACCATTACTCAAAAAGAATATTATCAAAATATAGAAAATACCATAGATAAAACTTTAAGTGATTTTGAAAAAAAGGTATTAACTAGATACATGCAAGGGGAAAGTTACACACAAATAGCACAAAAATTAGAAGCACCTGTAAAATCAGTAGATAATGCCATTCAAAGAATTCGTAAAAAGGCTATAAAAGAAATGGACAATTGGGGACGGGCTTATTTAGTCCTATTGGACAATTAGGGACGGGGCTTATATGGCCCTAGTGGATATTGGAAATAGGATGTATTTAGTACTGTTACCAAAATTCCACCCTTGTTGTCTGGTTAAATAAATAGATATGCTTCTATAGCTCAGTAGGTAGAGCGCAACCATGGTAAGGTTGAGGTCGCCGGTTCGATTCCGGCTGGAAGCTCCAACATAAAACTTACAAACTATAAAAGTTTGTAGTTTTTTATTTTAAGTATAAAAAAGGAGAAGCAATATGCAAGAACTAAAAATTCATGGAATCTACAGGCATTTTAAGGGAGATTACTATTTAGTAGAAGATGTTGCTATTCATTCTGAAACAAAGGAAAAATATGTAATCTATAGAAGATTATATGGTGATGGAAGTCTATGGATTAGACCAGTAGATATGTTTTTAAGTGAAGTAGACCATGAGAAATATCCAAATGTAAAGCAAAAATATAGATTTGAATTGCAAAATATGAAAGTGTTGCTTCTAATTTTAAGGGATAATACTTTAAAAAAGGGCACTATAGCTAATTTTAGCATAGTACCCTTTTTAATATCAAAAACAATTAGCATCTATTAGTTTTTTTCTAAAAATTGACTATACATTTTTAAAAACTTATGCTAAAATAAGAAAGGTGCTTTGCCATATACATACAATTGTTTTGTAATTAGCGCAAGCCAAAAAAAAACTTAGACTTGTTGTATAGTCAAAAACTTTAATTTTCGCTATACAATAAAGAATTTAGGGGATGTGAAATCATTGGAAAACTCAAAGAAGAATTAAAACAAAGTAAATTTACCAACAAAATGAAATGGATTGTTTTTGTTGTTATATTTATGGTAGCTCTTACAGGCTCTACAGCAGCTTATTTTATTATTAACTCTCAAAATACAAAACAAACCTCTGCACAAGAGCAATATCAAAATGAAGTACAAGAACAAAATACCGTTTCCATGGAACAATTAGAAAATGTAGAAAACAAAACAGAAGAAGAACTACAAAAATTGAATGAAGAAGAAATGAAAAAAGCAGAAGAGAAAGAAAACCAAAATAAGAATAATACTTCTTCTACAACTTCAAAAAAGAAATATTATATTAAAGTAAATTATGGAGCTCAACTAATAGATGTATATACTTATGATTCTAATGGAAAATATACAAAAAGAGTGAAGACTTTTATTTGTTCTACAGGAACTGCAACACCTACTTCAGGAGTGTATAAAATACCAGCTAAAATTACATGGCTTCATATGTTCGGAGATGTATATGGACATTATTGTACACAAATAGTAGGAAATATTTTATTCCATTCTGTACCATATTTAGTAAATGGAGATCCTAGTACTTTAGAGTATTGGGAATATGATAAATTGGGAACAAAAGCTTCTATGGGATGTATTCGTATGACTACAGCAGATGCTTATGGATTTTTAATAATGTTTCAGTAGGTTCATCTGTAGAATTTTATTCAGACCCATCACAAGCATATAGAAGACCAAAAGCTCAAAAAATATCGAGTGCACCAGCGGAATTAAGAGGATGGGATCCAACAGATCCTAATCCAAAAAATCCATGGAAAACCTATAAAGCAGAAGACGATAAAAAAGAAGATGATGATGACCAAAAAGAAGAGCAAAAACCGGAAGATACTACAAAACCACAAAATCCAAGTTCAGGAAGTAATACAGAAACACCAGGAGAAAGTACAGGAGGAAATGAGGAAACAGAAAATGGTGGCAATGAAGAAACAACAGAACCTGGTGGCAATGAAGAAACAAATCCGGTGAAAATGAAGAAACTCCTACTGGTGGAAATGAACAAGAAAATACACAAGAAGGAAATACGCAAGAGCCTCCAGAAAATGAACAAGAAGATAACCAAGAAAGTCAAAATAGCCAGAATGACCAAAACAATCAAGATAACCAAAATAATCAAAATAACCAAGATAAACAAAACAACCAAAATAGTCAAACGAATTAAAAAGAAACAATAGAAGAGGGAAACATAGAAGAAATTAAAAAAACAAAATATAGAAATAAGAATTAATACAAAATAATATAAAAAACGGAGATGAAGCATAACTATGAAGATGGGAATTGTAGGACTTCCTAATGTAGGAAAAAGTACTATGTTTAATGCTATTACCAAAGCAGGGGCAGAATGTGCTAACTATCCTTTTTGCACCATTGAACCAAATGTAGGTGTAGTAGCAGTACCAGACGAAAGATTGCAAAAATTAGCAGAAATCTATCATCCTCAAAAGGTAACCCCTGCTGTAATTGAATTTGTAGATATTGCAGGTTTGGTAAAAGGAGCAAGCCATGGAGAAGGGCTAGGCAATAAATTTTTATCTCACATTCGTGAAGTAGATAGTATTGTAGAAGTAGTAAGATGTTTTGAAGATACTAATATTGTCCATGTAGATGGTAGTATTGATCCTATTCGAGATATAGAAACAATTAATTTAGAATTAGTATTTGCAGATTTAGAAACAATAGAAAAAAGAATAGATAACGTAAAAAGAAAATAAAAGCAGATAAAAAATATGCACAAGAATTAGAAGTTTTAGAAAAAGTAAAAGAGTGGCTATCACAAGGCAAACCAACTAGAACTATGGCACTTAACGAAGAAGAAAAAGAAATTTTAAAGATGCTTTTTTACTTACCATGAAACCAATTTTATACATAGCTAATGTTTCAGAAGAGCAACTAAGTAATGCAGAAAATGATGAAAATGTAAAAAAAGTAAAAGAATATGCAAAACAAGAAAATGCTGCAGTTATTCCTTTATGTGTAAAGATAGAAGAAGAACTTGCTTCTTTAGAGGGCGAAGACCAAAAAGAAATGCTAGAAGCATTGGGCTTGGAAGAATCTGGCTTAGATAAAGTAATTAAAACAAGTTATGATTTATTAGGACTAATGTCATTTTTAACTGCAGGAGAACCAGAAGTAAGGGCATGGACTATTAAAAAAGGTACAAAGGCACCACAAGCAGCAGGAAAAATTCATAGTGATATAGAAAGAGGATTTATTCGTGCCGAAATTATTTCCTATGATGACTTAATTAAAGAAGGTTCGGTAGCAGCAGTAAAAGAAAAAGGACTAATGCGCTTAGAAGGTAAAGATTATGTTATGCAAGATGGCGATATTGTATTATTCAGATTTAATGTATAACTTAGCTTATTAGTAATTATCAAGGAAAATAGAAAGCTTAACTAAAAATAAAATGAAATATTAACAAGTTTTTGGCAAAAAAGTAAAAAAATCTAAAAAAATGTAAAAAAAACTTGACTATTTATTAGTAGAAGTATAAAATATTTCTAGATGGAAAAAATGAGGTATATTTTTTCTATTTATACAAATAATAAAAATAAGAAAATAATCGAAAGAAAAGGAGATTTGATGATGATGAAAAGTAAAAAATTAGTTTTAGTATTTGGATTAGTAATTGCATTATTATTACTTGTAATTGTTCCTAGTGTACAAGCTACTGATGATAATCCTTTACAAATTATCAATGGACAAAGTAATAATGAACAAGCAAACGATGAAGCCAATAATGAAGCAAATAATGTAGTAAACAATGAAGAAAATACAGTACCAGTTATTAACAATACACAAAATACCGCTTCAACAAATACCTTACCACAAACTGGTGTAGCAGAAGACACAGCATTATTTGTATTTATAGCAATCTGTATTGTATCAGCAATTTATGCATATATTAAAATTAGAAATTATAAAAATCTATAAAATGTATTTCGATTTTAAGATATATCAAAAAGAATATATTGAATTTATCATTCAGTATATTCTTTTTCTACTTTGTCATTACTATATTAAACAAGATATTAGGGAAAGATATTTTAAGGCTTATGTGTTCTTCTCAATTGCTTTTACTACTGTTCTTTTTCCATTTACATTATTACAGGTTAATAAAGTTACAATTTTATTTTCTCCCACATTTTGATTGGTACAAGATAAATCATTTGGTTTTACTTCAAATTTATCAAAAACCGTATAGGTAATTTTAGTACCATTTAAATCATAAATATCTATACTATCTCCGTTTTCTAATTCATGTAATCTACTAAATAATTTATAATCTACATAATTATGTCCGGCTATACATAAGTTTCCAATTTCATTTGGCATAGGTCCTGCAAAACGACAAAGAGAAATTTTTAATAAATCACGGTTACTTTCTGATAAAATAGGATAATTGACATTAATTTTATCAACACGAATCATTCCGATTACAAAGGGATTAGAATAGCTAACTTGTATTTTTTCGGGTGTTACTGAATTTTGTGTATCTTCTAAATTTTGATAAAGAGTTGTTAAGGAATAATTATTTAGCAAAGTTTTGGATAATTTTTCTTGCTTATGCATCTGATAAATATTGCTAAAAAAAATACACAAAAAAATAAGAGCAATACTAAAAGAAAACCAAAATTGCAAACGATATTGGTTCTTTTTTAAATATTGTATAGTAGAATTTTTAGGCTGCATTATAATTTGATTCATATTATTTCACCTTTTCTTTTAGTATTGGCTAATTTCAAAAAAATATTGAAGAATATTATTCCATTTAAAAATATACTATAAAAATAAAATTTAAAGAAATTTTTATTAAATATAGAATTTATGATATAAATATGATATTAAAAAAATCTTTTAAGAAACGAAAAATTTTTCAAAAAAGGCTGTAAAAATTAAGAAATTATGATAGAATGATAGCATGAAAAAATAAATGGTAAGGAGAGTGTATATTATTGCCAGATTTAAAGTATAAAAGAGTGCTACTTAAGCTAAGTGGAGAGGCTTTAGCAGGAGATTCCAAACATGGTATTGATGTAACTACTTTAGGAAAATTTGTGATAAAATAAAAGAAGTAGTAGAACTAGGAGCACAGGTTGCTATTGTAGTAGGTGGTGGAAACTTTTGGAGAGGAAAATATGGACACCAAATGGAAAGAACCACATCAGACTATATGGGAATGCTTGCTACTTGTATGAATGGTCTTGCTTTACAAGATGCTTTAGAAACAAGAGGAATTTATACTAGAGTACAAACTGCAATTGAAATGCGAGAAATAGCAGAGCCATATATTAAAAGAAAAGCAGTAAAACATTTAGAAAAAGGTAGAGTAGTTATTTTTAGTTGTGGAACAGGAAATCCATATTTCACAAACAGATACAGCAGCAGCTTTAAGAGCAGCAGAAGTAGATGCAGAAGTAATATTAGTTGCAAAAACCATTGATGGTGTTTATTCTGATGATCCAAAAATTAACCCAAATGCTGTTAAATACGATAAAATTTCTTATTTAGACATTTTAAATAAAGACTTAAAAGTAATGGATTCTACAGCTACCTCTTTATGTAGGGATAATCATATTCCTTTAATAGTATTTGGAATGAATGAACCAGATAATATGGTAAAAGCAATCTTAGGAGAAAAGGTAGGTACCTTTGTAGGGGAATAAAGCTAATGAATGTAAGATAGACTTTATATTATATGCAAAACAAGAAGAATTGCAGTTAAAGCCCAAAAAAGAAATGAATAAAAAATTGAAAAACATAAAATCAAAAAAGGAGAATAAAATTATGATAAACAATATTTATGAAGAAAAAATGAATAAAACAATAAGTGTATTTGAAGAAAACTTAGCAGAAATTAGAGCAGGAAGAGCAAACCCTGCCATCTTAAATAAAATTACAGTAGATTATTATGGAGTTCCAACACCAATTAATCAAGTTGCTGGAATTTCTGTACCAGAAGCTAGAATGATTTTAATTCAACCATGGGATGCTAGTATTTTAAAAGAAATTGAAAAAGAAATTTTAAAATCTGATATTGGAATCAATCCAAATAATGATGGAAAAGTAATTCGTTTAACTTTCCCAGAACTAAATGAAGAAAGAAGAAAAGAAATTGTAAAAGATATTAGAAAATTAGCAGAAGAAGCAAAAATTGCTGTTCGTTCTATTAGAAGAGATGCTATTGATGAAGCAAAAGAATTAGAAAAGAAATCTGAAATTACAGAAGACGACTTGAAAAAAGAAGAAGAGGACATTCAAAAATTAACAGATAAAAAAGTAGAAGAAATTGATATGCTTTTAGAGAAAAAAGAAAAAGAAATTATGAGTATTTAAGTTATTTTAATATAAATCATTCCAACAATATACAGAATTGATATAATAGAAGCTTTGTATTAAAAAGTACAATGCAACCTAAATTTGCAATAAAAAATCTTAAGGAAATAAGAGTTAGGAGAATAAAATGGAAGAAAAAATAATGCCAAAACATATTGCCATTATTATGGATGGCAATCGTAGATGGGCAAAAGAAAGAGGATTAGATCCAAAGTTAGGACATAAAGAAGGAGCAGATAATTTAAAAAGAATTGCTAAATATGCAAATAAGATTGGACTTCAATATCTAACAGTATATGCTTTTTCTACAGAAAATTGGAAAAGAACCAAAGAAGAAGTAGGGGCTTTAATGTTATTACTTCAAAAATATGTAGAGGACTTTTTAAAAGATACTAGTAAAGATAATATTCGTATTAAAATTTTAGGTGATATTACTAGATTGGATGAAGGTTTACAAAAAAGTATTCAAAAAATTGTGGAAGCTACTGCAAATTGTACAGGACTTACTTTAAATATTGCTTTTAATTATGGTGGTAGAGATGAAATTGTAAAAGCAGTAAAGAAAATAGCAAAACAAGTACAAGATAAAGAAATTAGTATAGAAGACATTAATGAAGACTTAGTATCTAATTCACTTTACACAGCAGGACAGCCAGAACCAGATTTATTAATTCGTCCAGGTGGAGAACAAAGAATTAGTAATTATCTTTTATGGCAATTAGCTTATACAGAATTTTTATTTATTCCAAAATATTGGCCAGATTTTTCAGAAGAAGATTTAGATGAAGCAATTCAAATTTTCGAGAATAGAAATAGAAAATTTGGAGGAAAATAAGAAAGGAAACAAAAAAATGAATGTTACAAGATTACTATCAGGGTTAATACTATTTCCCATTGTTGCCATTATATTAATTTTTGGCAACCAGTATGTAGTAGATATTGCCATTTCCATTATTGCTATTATGAGTTTACATGAATTTTACAAAGCGTTTAGGCATGGAGAAAAAGCAAATCCTGTTAGTTGGATTGGATATTTGGCAGCAGTTCTTATTTGTTTTATTCATGTGGTGCCATTAACTTGGGTATTAAAAATAATAGGAGCATTACTTCCAATTACTTTCCTAATTTTATTTTTATATGCCATTATTACCAATTTGAAAGTAAATATAGTAGATATTGCAGTTACCTTTTTTGGAATTTGCTATATTGTTATATTTTTAATGTTTATTTCCATTATTCGCGAAAACTTACCAAACGGAAAATTTTTAATTTGGTTTTTATTCCTTAGTGCATGGGGAACCGACATTTTTGCTTTTGTAATTGGAAAAAAAATTGGAAAGCATTATTTTACAAAAATTAGTCCTTATAAAACAATAGAAGGATGTATTGGTGGAATAGTAGGAGCTGTTGCAATGACTATGTTATATACATGGGCTTGCCAAGCAATCTTCCATGTAGAGTTTTCATACCTTTATGTTGCTATTATTACTATAGTATTAAGTGTTTTAAGTCAAATTGGAGATTTAGCAGCATCCTCTGTAAAAAGGTATACAGGAATTAAAGATTTTAGTAATTTAATTCCTGGTCATGGTGGAATGTTAGATAGAATTGACAGTATTGTATTTATAGCACCATTTGCTTACTTTTTATTTATGTTATTATAAGAAAGTGAACAATAAAATTAAATTTATTATATAAAAGTTATTTACATAAATTTATACAAATATAAAGGAGAATTTTATTTGATATCATTTATTATTGCAGCTTTAAAAATCATTTTTATATTAGGTTTTCTTGTATTTATTCATGAAGGTGGACATTTTTTAATAGCAAAATTATGCAAAATTAAAGTAAATGAATTTGCTATTGGATTTGGTCCTACTGTTTGGAAAAAACAAGGAAAAGAAACGAAATATGCCTTAAGACTGATTCCACTAGGGGGATTTGTTAGTATGGAAGGTGAAGAAGAACGTTCTGAAGAAGAAGGTTCTTTTAGTAAGGCAAGCATACCAAAAAGAATTGCAGTAGTTGCTGCAGGTGGATTAGTTAATATTATTTTTGCTTTACTTGTATATTTTGTTTTAATGAGCTTTACAGGAAATAATGTTTCTAATTATGTGGATTCTGTTATACCAGACACAAGTGCACAGCAAGTAGGACTTATGTCAGGAGATAAAATACTAAAAGTAAATGGTAAAACTATTTTTTATAAAGCAGATTTAGATGAAGCATTACAAAACTGTAATGGAGAAACCTTAGAAGTAGTAATTGAAAGAAATGGAAAAGAAAAAACTTTACAATTAGAACCTATGACAGAACAATATAATTACACGGGAATTGCTATTTCAGGAGCAGGAGAACTAAATACTGAAATTGCAGCTATTTATCCAAATAGCCCAGCGGATATGCAAGGTTTAGAGACAAAAGATGTTATTCTTTCTGTAAATGGAGTAGAAGTACAAGGTGATGCACAAAAATTAGTAGAAGAAATTAATCAAAACATAGGAGAAGTACTTAAGTTTACCATAGAAAGAAACGGAGAAACATTAGACTTAAGTATTACTCCAGAAGTACGTGCTAATTATTATTTAGGTGTATATTTAAAATTGGCAGAAAACAATTTTGGCAATAACGTATATTATGCCTTTTTTGAAACAGGAGAATTTGCTTTTTCTATTGTAGATAATTTAAAATTATTATTTACAGGAAATGTATCTATAGATCAAATGATGGGGCCTGTTGGAATTGGTGAGGTAGTTGCACAAACCAATGGATTTGCAGATTTTATTTATATTTTGGCACTAGTTTCTATTTCTTTGGGATTTACCAATCTATTACCATTCCCACCATTAGATGGAGGTAAAATTGTCATTTTATTAATTGAGGCAATTCGAAGAAAGCCTATGAAACAACAAACAGAACTTACCATTCAAATGATTGGTTTTATGCTTTTAATTGGCTTATCTATTATTGTTACGTATAATGATGTGTTAAGGGTGTTTTAGATACAATAAACCTATAAAGAAAATTTAATATAAAGTAGGATGTTATCAAAATGAAAAAAATTCTTTTTATAGAAGATGATGAAAATCTTGCAAAAGGAATAAAAAATTTTTTAGAAAGTGAAAACTTAGAAGTTACACTTGCTTTTTCTCTAAAGCAGGCAGAAAACTTAATTGGGCAAAATTCTTTTGACTTGATTTTAATGGATATTGCATTACCTGATGGAAATGGTATGGATTTCTATGCTAACAATAAGACAAGATTTAATATTCCAGTTATTTTTTTAACTGCTAAAAGCTCAGAAGAAGATGTGATTAGAGGTTTAGAATTGGAAGCAGAAGATTATATTATTAAATCTTTTAGAATGAGAGAATTATTGTATAGAATTAAAAAAGTATTAAAAAGAAATGAAATAAAATCAACTATTAATATAGGAAATATACAATTTGATGAAAATAACAATATTGTGTATAAAAATAATAAGCCGATTACTTTAACTGCTCTTGAATATCGATTGTTATCTATACTAGTAGAAAATAGAGGAAGACTATTAACAAGAACATATATTTTGAATGAAATATGGGATAACACAAATAATTTTGTAAATGATAATACATTAACTGTTTATATGAAACGTTTAAGAAAGAAAATTGAAGATGATCCAGAAAATCCTACTATCATAAAAACAGTAAGGGGGATACGGATATAAAATTGAAAAGTAAAAATGAGAAAACAAGAAATCAAATAGCAATTGCATTTATTATAGTTTTGTTATTTAGCATTAGCATTGTATTTTTGTTTCAATTTGTTACTAAAACGTATATAAAAATTATTTTTGATTATTATCAACTAAGTTTAAATGAAACAATTGCTATTTATGAAATAGAAAAACAAACTAATCTATATATTTTTTTGGCGATTGCCTTTGTTATATTGACCAATATAATTTGGATAATTATTTCATACTTAAAAGATAAAAAAGAAAAAGCAAGATATCAAGATATTCTAAAAAATATTGAAAATATTCGACAAAGGAATTATCAATTTACAGTAAACGAAATGGATAAAAGTTTATTTAGTGCATTTCAAAATGAATTATACCAAACTATGATACAGTTACAGGAATATGGAGAGGAAGTTGCAACTGATAAAAAGAAACTAGCTAATTATTTATCTGATATTTCCCATCAACTAAGAACTCCGCTTCTCTCCTTAACAATTTCTGTAGATTCATTGTTAAAAGACGATATAAAACTAGAAGAAAAAGATAGACAGTTACTTTATAATATATCTAAGCAATTAGATAAAATGAGATGGCTTGTAGAAAGCTTATTAAAAATGGCACAATTGGATACAAAAACGGTCAAGTTAAAAAAAGAACAAATATCTATACAAGAAGTCTTACAAGCTGCGCTTCAAAATTTAGAAATTCTATTAGAAATTAAAAATCAAACTATTAAAATACAAGAAAATCAATCAATAACAATAACAGGAGATTTTAAATGGACTACAGAGGCATTTATCAATATTTTAAAAAATGCTAGTGAACATTCTGAAAATGAAACAGAAATTTATGTGTATTGTAAAGAAAATCCTCTTTTTGCAGAGATAATTATTCAAGATAAAGGATGTGGCATTAGTAAAGAAGATTTACCTCATATTTTTGATAGATTTTATAAAGGAAAAAATGCCAATGTGGATAGCTTTGGTATTGGATTATCCTTGGCAAAAGACATTATAATAGCACAAAATGGAGAAATACAGGTAGAAAGTGAAATAGAACAAGGTACCAAATTTATTATTCGTTTTCCAAAATAGACAAAATAAGTCTATTTTTTTATTGTCATTTTAAAGTCACTTGCTTGTTATACAATTATAAAATATTGAAAGGAGTTTTAGAAGTGGAAATTTTAAAAATAGAAAATTTGTCAAAAGTGTATGGACAAGATAATACTAAAGTAATTGCTTTAGACAATATTTCACTAAGCATAAACAGAGGAGAATTTGTAGCAATTGTAGGTGCAAGTGGAAGCGGAAAATCTACTTTATTACATATAATAGCAGGATTGGAAAAGCCAACGGAAGGAAAAATATTTATTGAAAATACAGATTTATCAAAATTAGGAGAAGAAAAAATGACTATTTTTAGAAGAAGACAAATAGGTTTTATTTATCAATTTTATAATCTTGTTCCTATTTTAACTGTACAAGAAAATTTAGAATTACCACTCTTATTAGATCATAAACAAAACCAAGAAAAACTAAAAGAGATAATGAAAGTATTAGAACTAGAAGATAAAGCAAATTTTAAGCCAAATCAGTTATCTGGAGGACAACAACAAAAAGTAGCAATAGGAAGAGCTTTAATGATGGAACCATCTATTATATTGGCAGATGAACCAACCGGAAACCTAGATAGTAAAAATTCTAAAACAATTTTTTCTTATTTAAAATATTCTAATAGGAAATATCATCAAACTATTTTAATGGTAACACACAATGAACAACTTGCCTTGGGAGCAGATAGGATAATCAAACTAGAAGATGGAAAGATAGTATTTGATAAAAAAATGAATGAGAGGTAAAAATGGAAATCTATAAGAATCTTGCTAAAAGATATTTAATACAAAATAAGAAAAGAACAATTACTAGTATAATAGCTATTGTGATTGTCACTATTTTGCTTAGTAGTATATTATTGTTATTTCATGTGTATCAAGAATATATGATATCTATACAAAGAGATAGTAATAATTGGGAAGCTAGATTTGAAAATATTCCATATGGAAAGATATATGCTCTGAAAGAAAATAGTGATATAAAACAAGTAGCTGTGGTACAAACAATAGGAGTGTCTGCTGAAAATTATTGGAAAGAAACAAATGAACAACATATTATTTTAAAGGCATATAATGAAACGGCAATGCAAAATTTAAAGATTCAGCTTATAAACGGACGTTTACCAAATAACATAAATGAAATTGTTGTTAGTTCTAACTTAATAGATTTGGGAGAAAAAATAAATATTACTATAAATGATATACAAAAAGAATATCAGATAGTAGGTATAATGCAACCGCCTTCTTTTGAAAAGATCTCTTTTCAATATAGTGAAATAGCAGCAATTACTTGTTTAGGAGAAAATTTAAATGATACAGATATTGTAGACGCAAGCATTGTTTATCAAAATATTCATGATACCTATGTGTACACAGAACAAATTGCTGATGTTTTAAAATTATATGAGAATGATGCTAAAAAACAAGATAACATTCAATATAATGAAGATTTGTTACACTATTCTAATATATGGAATATGAATAGTGAAGAAGATTTAAAAATAATTGGAATGACAGGATGTATAGTTGTACTTATTGTTGTGATCGCTATTGTTATTATCTATTCGATTTTCAACTTATCGGTGGAAGAAAGAAAAAAAGAATTTGCTAATTTACATTCCATTGGAGCTACAAAAAAACAAATTTTTTCTATTATATTCTGGGAAGCTACCATTTTGCTCTTAATAGCGATTCCATTTGGAATTCTTTTATCTATTTTATTAATTACAATTACTATTAACTACATAAATTTAGTGACAGAATCTTCCTTAATTTTGAGTATACCTTATCTCAAATTATTATTTGCTATTTTGTTGACTGTTATAACAACTTATGTAGCAATATTAAAACCTGCAATTAAAGCTAGTAAAGTATCTATCATAGAAGAATTAAGAGGAGTAAAAACAAGTAAAAAAATGAAGAAACATACTTTTCAAGAAAATAGTGCGGAAATATTATTAGCATATCGATTTAGAAAACAAAATAAAAGTAGATATGCAAGTATGATTATTACAATTAGTATTAGCATTTTCTTGTTTCTATTTACACAAGGCTATATATTAAATCATTTTCATGGCCTCATAAAGACTTCTTTTAATGGCAATATAGATATATTAAAAAGAGATTATTTTGAAGAAGTAGAAGAAGCAGTAAAAAATACAGATGGAATTCTGGAAGCTGTTGGATATTCCTATATCAGTGGATATATTACTTTACCAAAAGAAATGCTTAATTCATCATTACAACAAGTGATTAATCAAGGCTTAGAAATCAATAATGGATTATCTGAAAATGAATTTAATTGTCAAATTTATGCTCTCTCATCAGAAAGTCAGAATAATCTTTTGAAGCAATTGGGACTACATAAATTAGAAGATGGACAATGTATCTTATTTAATTGTAGTCCAACAGAATTAAGAGGCTTAAAAGGAATTCCTATGACTAACTATCAAGAAAAAGACAAAATTACGTTTTATCAGTATAGTAAGAATACTACAATTGGACCTAACATTAATGAAATTTTAAATAGTAGTGCAGATATAATCCAATCAAGTACTGAAGTAATACGGAGATAATCAGAATAAAGTAGATATAGAAATAACTAAAGTAGTTCATGAATTACCAAGTCAGGTTGTATATAATGATATTGCTCCGAATTTATATATTATTGTTAATGAAAATACCTTAAATGATATTGCTTACAAATTACTTCCAGAAAAATTAGATAGTAGAGATAGCTTAGAAAAGAAAGGTTTCTCGTTATTTGTTCATACTACTAATAAAGAAGCATTAGAGAACACCATAGAACAGCTCAAAGCTAAAAATAATTTAAAAGACTATGAAATCACTATTAATTATATAAACAGTGATTCTATGATAAATCAAAAAAGAATAACACAATTATTTCTCTATAGTTTCACAATATTGATTGTAGTAGTAACAATTAGTAACATAGTAAATACCTTGTCAAATGATATAGAAAATAAAAGTAAAAATTTTGCTATTTTAAATACTTTAGGGATGACTAAAAAACAATTCCTAAAAATATCTTTTTTAGAATATCTAACATATTTAAGTATTAGTTTTGTTTTAGGCGGATGCTTTAGCATTTTTGTCAATTATATTATATATTTCTTAGAACCTTTTTATTATTTATATACTTTTAAAATGCCAGTTATAGAAATGGGAATTGTGTTAGCTTTATTAGGAGTGATTTTATTTATTATGATGCTATATTTAAATAAGAAATTAAAAACAAATCATATAATAGAAATAATAAAAGATGAAAATAGGAGAAACTAGTTATGAACCATTCAAACGAAATAAGAGAAAAAATAAAAAAAGAACTAATAAACTTAGGATATGATATCTCTTTATGTGGGACATTATATCTTTCAGAATGTTTATATATTATTATTAATAGGGAAATAGAAGGCATATTAAATTTAAAAAAAGAAATTTATCCAATTGTAGCAGAGAAATATCAAAAGGATGTGAATGATATTAGAAGTAACATTAATTATGCAACTATTGTGATGTATAATAGGAATAATAATCTAAAACAATACTCAAATTTTTATGAAAATATAAAACCTACTATAAAGCAAGTAATATATATAGTTTTAGATAAAATTGCATCATGAAAATGAAAGAATTAATCTTGAAAAATGAGATTGAAAATGATATAGTATCTTTATCTATAAAACTATAAATAGAGGGTACTAAAATGGAAGAAAAAGAACTAAAGACTGTAAAACAAGTATTTAAAGATTATGATTCTAATAGCTTTGCATTAAGTGAAGCTAAAGTAGTATGTGTAAATATCTATAAAAAAACAAATACTTTAGAAATTAAATTAAAAGTAACTTCTACCATTTTAATGAAAGATTTAACTGACTTTGAAAAGTATTTAAATAAAAGATTTGGTTTTAAGCAAGTAGATATTAAAATAGATGCAGACGAAAGCATAGAAACCGATTTTAATCAGAAGATAGAAGCGGAATGGAAAGACATTGTAGAGTATATGGCATATAAACATCCTTTAACAAAAGCTTTACTAAAAAATAGTAATATTAGCATTCAAGATAATAAGATAATTGTAAAATTAGCTATGAAGGGAAAAGCCGTATTAGAAGCTAGGGGCTTTGATAAAATACTAGCTACGAAATTAAAGGATTTATATCATAAAAACTATGTTGTAACTTACCAAGAAGAAATTACCGAAGAAATGATAGAAAAATATCATGAGCATGCAAGAGAACTTGAAAAACAAGCTATTTTACTTGCTCAAAAAGAAGCACAAGAACAAGCCTTAGAAAATGCAGAAGCAAATCCAGAACAAGCGGTAAAAGGACAAGCTAAACCTACAGGCGGAAATTCTGCAAATTCTGCAACTAGTTCTTCTATGCCGATGCCAGAGGCACCAATACCAGAAGAACCAAAAGAAGAAACTCCTCTTATTTATGGAAGAAGCTTAAAGATTAAAGAAGAGTTATCGAAAATTATAGACCTATCGGTAGATAGTGGAAAAGTATTATTAGATGGGGAAGTACTCAATACAGATGCAAGAGAATTGAAATCTGGCAAATTTTTAGTAACTTTTGATTTATATGATGGTTCTAGTACAATTACTTGTAAGGCTTTTGTAGAAGCGGATAAACAAAAAGAGGTTATGAAAAGATTAACAGGAGCAAAAGGAGTAAAAGTAAATGGTACTGCTCAATTTGATCCATTTGCAAAAGAATTGGGAGTTATTGCTAATGTTATTATTGAGTCAACAGGTTTAAAGAAAGAAACTAGAAAAGATGAAGCAAAAGTAAAAAGAGTAGAACTTCATATGCACACACAAATGAGCCAAATGGATGGTATGACTGCTGTAAAAGATTTATTAAAACGTGCCGTAAAATGGGGAATGAAGTCTATTGCTATTACAGACCATGGTGTAGTACAAGCTTTTCCAGATGCACATAAATACTTAGAAAAAGATCATCCAGATTTAAAAGTAATTTATGGAGTAGAAGCATATTTAGCTCCAGATAAAACTCCTAGTGTTTCTTTTTCCAAAGGACAAAATATGGAAGATGCTACCTATTGTGTGCTTGACTTAGAAACAACTGGTTTTTCTTTTAGAACCGAAAAAATTACAGAAATAGGAATTATGAAAGTAAAAAATCATGAGGTAATTGACGAATTTAGTACTTTTGTCAATCCAGAAAAACCAATTCCACAAAGGGTAGTAGAAGTAACCAATATTACAGATGAAATGGTAAAAGATGCACCAACTATAGAAGAAGTTTTACCAAAGGTATTAGAATTTATAGGGGATAGTGTATTAGTTGCTCATAATGCAGATTTTGATATTGGATTTTTAAAGTATAACGCAGGAGAGTTAGGACTTAAATTAGGAAATACCTATATTGATACTCTACGTTTGGCAAAAGATTTATTTCCAGAATATAAAAAATATAAATTAGGTATTATTGCAGAAAATTTAGGAATTAAAGTAGAAGTAGCACATAGAGCCTTAGATGATGTAGATACTACTGTGAAAGTATTTAATGTAATGCTTGATATGTTAAAAGAAAAAGGAGTCATTACCTTAGATGATATTGATACTAAATTAAGTGGTAGTGCAGATTATAAATCATTACCAACTTATCATGCCATTATTTTAGCCAAAGACTATGTAGGGCTTAGAAATTTATACAAGCTAATCTCTCTTTCTCATTTACATTATTTCTATAAAAAGCCTCGTATTTTAAAATCTCTTTACAAAAAATATTCAGAAGGCTTAATTTTAGGAAGTGCATGTGAAGCGGGAGAACTATATAGAGCTATTATTGCGGGTAAAACAGATGAGGAATTAGAAGAAATTGCAAGTGACTATGATTATTTAGAAATTCAACCAATTGGCAATAACATGTTTATGGTAAGAAATGAAACCGTAAAATCAGTAGAAGATTTGCAAGACATTAACCGTAAAATTGTAGCGTTAGGTGAAAAATTACAAAAACCAGTAGTTGCTACTTGTGACGTACATTTTATGGATCCACAAGACGAGATTTATCGTAGAATTTTAATGGCAGGTCAAGGTTATGATGATGCAGATGAGCAAGCACCTTTATACTTACGTACTACAGAGGAAATGCTAAAAGAGTTTGAATATTTAGGAGAAGAAAAAGCTTATGAGGTAGTTGTAACCAATACCAATAAAATTGCAGATATGTGTGAAAAAATAAGTCCAATTTCTCCAGAAAAATGTCCACCATATATTGAAGGGTGCGAAGAAACCATTAAGACCATTGCTTATAAGAAGGCACATGAACTCTATGGAGATCCTTTACCAGAACTAGTACAAACAAGATTAGATAAAGAACTAAATTCTATTATTAAAAATGGATTCTCCGTTATGTACATTATTGCACAAAAGTTAGTATGGAAATCAAATGAAGATGGATATATTGTAGGTTCTAGAGGTTCTGTAGGTTCTTCTTTTGTAGCTAATATGACAGGTATTACAGAAGTAAATTCACTTCCACCACATTATCGATGTCCTAATTGTAAATATTCTGATTTTACAGACTATGGTTATCTTTGTGGATTCGACTTACCAGATAAAGATTGTCCAAAATGTGGTCATAAATTAATTAAAGATGGTATTGATATTCCTTTTGAAACTTTCTTAGGATTTAATGGAGACAAAGAGCCTGATATTGACTTAAACTTTTCAGGAGAATATCAAGCTAAAGCACATAGATACACAGAAGTAATTTTTGGAAAGGGAACTACTTTTAAAGCAGGAACAGTAGGTACCGTAGCAGACAAAACTGCTTATGGCTATGTAAAAAAATATTATGAAGAAAGAGGAATTCCTGTTAGTAATGCAGAAGTATTAAGATTATCACAAGGCTGTACAGGAATTAAAAGAACAACAGGACAACACCCAGGAGGTATTATTGTAGTACCAAAAGGAAGAGAAATTTATGAATTTACACCTGTACAACATCCTGCAGATGATCCAAATTCTGATATTATAACTACTCATTTTGACTATCACTCCATTGACCAAAACTTGTTAAAACTAGATATTCTAGGACATGATGATCCAACCATGATTCGTATGTTATATGATATTACAGGAATAGATCCAACAAAAGTACCTTTAGATGATAAAGAAACAATGTCTATTTTTAGTTCTACAAAAGCATTAGGGGTAACACCTGAACAAATTAAATCAGAAGTAGGAAGCTATGGAATACCAGAGTTTGGTACCAAATTTGTAAGAGGGATGTTAGTAGATACCAAACCAACTACATTTGATGAGTTAATTCGTATTTCTGGATTGTCCCATGGTACTGATGTATGGCTTGGAAATGCACAAACTTTAATAGAAGAAGGAACTGTTACTTTACAAGATGCTATTTGTTGTAGAGATGATATTATGATTTACCTAATTAAAATGGGCTTAGACCCTAACAAAGCTTTTAAAATAATGGAAACTGTTCGTAAAGGAAAAGCCTTAAAAGACCCAGAAAAATGGGAAGAATTTAAATCTATTATGAAAGAACATGATGTACCAGATTGGTATATTAAATCTTGTGAAAAAATAAAATACATGTTCCCAAAAGCCCATGCAGCAGCTTATGTAACAAATGCTTTTCGTATTGCATGGTTTAAAGTACATAAACCTGCAGCATATTACACTGCTTACTATACCATTAGAGCAGATGAATTTGATAGTGATATTATGTGCTATGGGGAAGAACGTGTAAAAAATAAAATGAAAGAAATTGATTTAGCAGGAAATAGTGCAACAACAAAAGATAAGAATATGTATGCTATTTTGGAATTAGTACTAGAAATGTATGAAAGAGGAATTAAGTTTTTGCCAATTGATTTATATGCATCACATGCTACTAAATTTAAAATGGAGTCTGAAACAGAAATAAGACCACCACTAAATAGCATACCAGGACTTGGTACTGTTGCAGCAGAAGGTATTGATGAGGCTAAAAAAGATGGAAAATTCATGTCTATTGATGATATGAAAATCCGTTCTAAAATAGGAAAATCTGTAATTGAATTATTACAAAAAGTAGGTTGCTTAAAAGGTATGAGTCAAAGTAATCAAATGAGTTTGTTTGGTTAATATTAGGAGAAAAATATGAATTTGCAAGAAATTTTTTCAATTCAAAATATTATTATTTATTTAGTAATTATTAATTTAATTGCATTTTTTATGATGTGGTTAGATAAAAGAAAAGCTAAAAGGGGAAAATGGAGAATTCCAGAAAATACACTTCTTATTCCAGTATTGTTAGGCGGAGGAATAGGAGGAATTGCAGGTATGTATATTTTTAGACATAAAACACAAAAAGCTAAATTTGCAATTGGTTTTCCAGCAATTTTACTATGCGAAATTTTGCTAGTTTTATTAGTGATATTATAGAAAGTTAATAATTCTAAAGATAGATTACTTCTATAAAATAAAGTAATCTTGACATTTTTACTGTAAAAATATAGCATCAAGTTAAATTAAAAAATCAAAAAATACAAAAAATGGAAAATAAAACTAGACTATTTTGTCAAATAAAAATAAATAAAGAGTTACCATAAAAAATAACTCATAATCTTAAAAAGTTATCCACAAAAATATCTCTCTATTTTGAGTTATTCACAGAGTTATCCACAATATCCACAGCCTTGTGGATATTGTTTTTTGTAAACCTAATGTAAACTATATGTAATATTATTGCTAATTTGTAATGATTTTGTCATTAAATTGTAATATAAAATACAAAAAAAGACGAAAAAGGACATAATTGTGAATATATAGTGAATTTTCACAGTAGAAAATATGACAAATAGATTACAAAGTAAAAAATTGATAATAACAATTATCCACAATTTTTTAATATGTGATATAACATGTTAAGTGAAAAGTTAAATACAATTATATCGTCAATTAAAAAGTTAAATATAATTCTGTAAAGCAAATTTAAGATGGAATTTTGACTTCTTATGTAAATTATGCTATAATTGGAATTGCATTACTTATTTTTTGTTGGAGCGAAATCACTCTAACAAGTAAAATTTTTAGGAGGATATTATGATGAGAAGAAGAAGGCGGCATAGAAGTTCTTTTTGCTTAATCATTTGTATTGTCCTTGCACTAGCTTTGTTTTTGGGAATGATGCTTTTTCGTAGTACACATTTCCGGCGTGGTACCGTAATTCAAGGAGTGGATTGTTCTTTTTTGTCGGTAAAAAAAGCAGAGGAAAGAATTAATGAATTTATGACCGAAGCAAAAATTCAATTTATTTTTCAAGATGGAAAAGAATATGAAGTAGATAGCCAGAATTTTAACCTACAATTAGCAAATACCCAAGCTTTAGAAAAAATATTGCAAAAACAGAAAGAAGGAGAAAGCAAAAACTATACTCTAGAAGATTCATTTGTTTTTGAAGAGGAAACTGTAAAAGAATATTTAACAGGACTTCCTGAACTGCAAGAAGAAAATATGGTAGAACCACAAAATGCTTATTTACAATTGGGAGAAGATGGACTATTAGAAATCGTTCCCGAAGTTTGTGGAAATTATATTGACTTTGCAGAAGCTTATAGCCTAGTAACCGATTTTCTAAAATCTGGTAATTTGGTTATTGATTTTACCTCTATTACTGGAGCAGAGCCTGCAATTTTAGAAACAGATTCTATGCTATTAAAGCAAAGGGATGAGCTGAATTCTTACCTAATGACCAATGTTCAATTTACTCTAAGTGACGGAAGTGTTCTTGTTTTAGATAGTAGTGTGATGAAGGACTGGGTTTACCAAGATAAAGAAGGAAATTATCAAATTGATGTAGATACTAATCTCCCTTACTTTGTGGAAGAACTAGCAGACAGAGTAAAGGAAACAAATTCTACTACAATATTTCCTGCTACTTACCTAGGAAACATTACAATTACTGTTCAAAGGAGCATGAGACCTACTTTGGATAAAGAAGCACAAACAGAACATATAAAAGCTTTACTGGGTACAGGAAAAGAGTACCAAGAAACGCCTATTTATACAAATACTTCGTCTGCTTATACACTTGGCGACACTTATGTGGAATTAGACCTCGCCAGACAGAAAGTATGGATGTATAAAGAAGGTGAATGTATTCTAGAAACAGATTGTGTAACTGGAATGGCGAATACTGTTTATGCAACGCCTACAGGTATTTATTACCTAACCTATAAGCAATCTCCTGCCCATTTAAGCAAATATGATGCTTATGTTACTTATTGGATGCCTTTTAATGGTGGCATTGGCTTTCATGACGCATCTTGGAGGTATAAAAATGGGCAAGCATATTTTGGAGGGGATATTTATAAAACAGATGGTTCTCATGGGTGTGTGAATCTTCCTATTGAAGCTGCGAAAACTCTGTATCAAAACATTACCAAAAGCATTCCTATCATTGTATATGCATCTTAAAAAACAAAAGGCGAGTTCGAATCGAACTCGCCTTGTTTTAGTAGGTTACATTATTCTGCCATACTACATCCATCTTCAGAAAAATGACTAGTAGGATAATAAGTTTTTAGTGCCCAATCACGGTCCTGCTTTTTGCAAGCTAATTTGTAGAGTTCTTCACTAAAAGTCCCAGGGTATGGGTGTTCATAAAGAACTAACCACAGAAAGTTTTCGGAAGAATCTTTGAGAATAGCGTGAAATTCAGAATTTCCTGCATACCATACTTCACATTTTCCTTCATCTGCCAACCATTTAGCCAAAGAATATGGCAAAATAGTTGTCTGCTGAAATTTGCCGTCAATTTCAGCAAGGACTCCCATTAAAGACATTACTTCTAAAAGTGTTTTCCGCGGTTGCAACTTTTCTTTCATAGTAACCTCCTAAAATAAAATCCTCTGGCTAAATAAATAATATAGCCAATAAAAATAGGAATATAGGTATTATAGCAGAGAAATTTGGAAAAGTAAAGTGAAAAATAACTTGACTTTTCCGAACCAATGTTTTATAATATTTATGTTGTAAAAGAAAAGATGATAAAAAATTTATATTATATAAGTAAAAAACATATAGGGGGGAAAACATGCAAGACAGTATTGTTATTAAAGGTGCAAAAGAACATAATTTAAAAGATATTAATTTAGAAATCCCAAGGGATAAATTAGTAGTTATTACAGGTCTTTCTGGTTCAGGAAAATCTTCTTTGGCATTTGATACTTTATATGCAGAAGGTCAAAGAAGATATGTAGAAAGTTTATCATCTTATGCTAGGCAATTTTTGGGTTTAATGGAAAAACCAGAAGTAGAATCCATAGAAGGGCTTTCTCCTGCTATTTCCATTGATCAAAAAACAACTTCTCGTAATCCTCGTTCTACTGTTGGTACTGTTACAGAAATTTATGACTATATCCGTTTACTATATGCTCGTATAGGTGTACCATATTGTCCTAATTGTGGCAAAAAAATTGAAAAGCAAACCATAGACCAAATTGTAGATCAAGTTATGAATTTCCCAGAAGGTACTAGAATTCAAATACTAGCACCAGTGGTTCGTGGAAGAAAAGGAGAATATACCAAACTTTTAGAAGATTTTCAAAAAGAAGGTTTTGTTCGTGTTAGAATTGATGAACAAACTTATGAGCTAACAGATGATATTACAATTGACCGAAAGAAAAAGCACAATATCGATTTAATTGTAGATAGATTAGTGGTTAAACAAGACATGAGGACTAGACTTACTGAATCTGTAGAGATAGCTTTAAAATGTGCAAACAACCTTGTTACTATTGATATTCCAGGAGAAAAGGAAATTTTATTTAGCCAAAATTATGCTTGCCCAGATTGTAATATTAGTATAGAAGAACTAAGTCCAAGGATGTTTTCTTTTAATAACCCATTTGGAGCTTGCCCAACTTGTACAGGTATTGGCTATTTAATGGTTATGGACGAAAATTTAATTATACCAGATAAAAATAAAACACTTTATGATGGGGTAAAAGCCTTTGGTTCAAGCACTATGAAAAAGGGAGACACCATGGCTAAAATGTATTTTGAAAGCATTGGTAGACATTATGGAGTAGATATTAAAGTTCCTATTAAAGATTTGCCTAGATGGTTTTTGGAAAAAATCCTTTATGGTACAGGAGACGAAGTAATAGATTTTGAATATACCTCTTATGCCGGAACTAGAAAATTTAGCACCCCTTTTGAAGGAGTACTTCCTGCACTAGATAGAAGATATCATGAAACAAAATCACAAGGCATGCGTGACTTTTATGAATTATATATGAGCGAAAAACCTTGCTATACCTGCCATGGAGCAAGATTAAAAAAAGAAAGTTTATCAGTAAAAGTAGGAGACAAAAATATTAATGAATTAACAGACATGTCTATTGATAAAGTAAAAGATTTTCTAAATTCTTTAGAGTTAAATAATAAAGATAGAATGATTGCAGACCAAATTTTAAAAGAATTGAATAAACGTTTACAATTCTTAATAGATGTTGGATTAGATTATTTAACTTTATCTAGAGCAGCAGGAACATTGTCAGGAGGAGAAGCACAACGTATTCGTTTGGCAACCCAAATTGGTTCAGGGTTAACAGGTGTATTATATATTTTAGACGAACCAAGTATTGGTCTACATCAAAGAGATAATGATAGGTTGTTAGCAACACTTAGAAAATTAAGAGATTTGGGAAATACGGTATTAGTAGTAGAACATGATGAAGACACTATGTATGCAGCAGACCAAATTATCGATATAGGACCAGGTCCCGGTGTACATGGAGGAAGAGTTATTGCACAAGGAACAGCAGAAGAAATTAAGCAAGTTCCAGAATCTATAACAGGACAATACTTAAGTGGCAAAAAACAAATTGCAGTTCCAAAGAAAAGAAGAAAATCCAACGGAAAAGCAATTGAAATAAAAGGTGCTACAGAACATAATTTAAAAAATATTAATGTTAAATTTCCATTAGGTCAATTCATTTGTGTTACAGGTGTTTCTGGTTCTGGAAAAAGTACTTTAGTAGATGAAATTCTATATAAAGCTGTTGCAAAAGAAATTTATGGCTCTAACGAAAGACCAGGAAAATATAAAGAAATAAAAGGCTTAGAAAATATTGATAAAATTATTAATATCGACCAATCTCCAATTGGTAGAACTCCTCGTTCGAATCCTGCTACTTATACGGGAGTATTTGATATTATTCGTGATATTTTTGCAAGTACACAAGAAGCTAAAATGCGTGGCTATGACAAAGGTAGATTTAGTTTTAATGTAACTGGTGGTAGATGTGAAGCTTGTTCTGGAGATGGCGTTCATAAAATAGAAATGCACTTTTTACCAGATATCTATGTGCCTTGCGAAGTATGTAAAGGAAAACGTTATAACAGAGAAACTTTAGAAGTAAAATATAAAGGTAAAAATATTAGTGATGTTTTAGATATGACAGTAGAAGAAGCTTTAGAGTTCTTCAAAAATGTGCCAAGAATCAAAAATAAAATTCAAACCTTAGCAGATGTAGGGCTTGGCTATATAAAGTTAGGACAACCTTCTACTACATTATCTGGTGGGGAAGCACAACGTGTAAAATTGGCTACAGAACTTTCTAAAAAAGCAACAGGAAAAACATTGTACATTTTAGACGAACCAACCACTGGCTTACATATTGCAGATGTTCATAAATTAGTAGACATTTTGCAAAGACTAGTAGACACCGGAAACAGCATTGTAGTAATTGAGCATAATTTAGATTTAATCAAAACAGCAGACTATATTATCGACTTAGGACCAGAAGGTGGAGAAAAAGGTGGACAAATTATAGCAGTAGGTTCACCAGAACAAATTGTAAAAAATGAACAAAGCTATACGGGAAAATTCTTGAAAAAATATTTGGAAAAATAAATTTTAAAAAGAAGTAGATTTATCAAATTTTTTAATAAATATGTTATAGAGTTAATAAAAATGGCTTAAGTAAAAATAGATAGCAAGAGGTACAAAACTAAATGGGCACTCTTAAGGAAAACAAAAGTTAAGAAAAAACAAAAAAGAAAGGGAATAAAGTTTATATAATAATTCTATAAAAATATAAAAACTATATAGCAATCCTATGAAAATCTGCATAAAAATTATTATAAAACTTTATTAAAAAGATTTTAATACAGAATGCCCACTTAATTTTGTACCTCTTGTTGTTTTGTACTATTTACACATCTTAGCACAAAACAAACTATTTGCAATCATTGTTATTGTTTCTTTCATTTTTGTTATTATTTTTATTGTTGTTATTCTTTTTGCTATTTTTATTATTTTGCTTATTTTGATTTTCTGACATAATCTCAAGCACCTCCATTTCTTTATATCACTATTTTGAACAAAAATTGAAAAAATATACAAAAAGTTATATAAAATAGACAATATAATAATTTGTTATTAACTTTACTATTTTTTATTATTTACTTTTTCATTTAAATTTTTAAGAATATTATGTAATTATTTTGTAACAGAATTGTAACAAAAATTTAATATTGAAAATAGAAAAAACAATTGTCAGAATAAGATTAGAATGGTAAAATAAACATATGATGAAATAACTTAGGAGGAAAAAATAATGAAAAGAACACAAGAAAAATGGAAAAAAGAGATAGGTATAACGTTAATAGCCTTAGTAGTAACCATAGTAGTTTTACTAATTTTAGCAGGAATAACTATAAACCTGTTATTTAGCAATGGTGGGATTTTTAATGTAGCTAACCAAGCAAAAATAGAACATGAAATAGGGGCATTAAAAGATAGAATAAATAATGTAATAGCAGATTGGAGTATAGAAAGGCTAACAAAACCAGGAGTAACAGTAGATGACTTATGGAATAAAATGGTAGAAGCAGATATTATAGATAATCCAGAAGAAGACGTAGCAGGCCCAGAAAAAGAAGGAGAAAATGATGTCTACCAAGTAACCACAAATGAAGGATATGTAGTAGAAATAATAGTAATGCCAGATGGAAGTATAGTAATAGGAGATGTAGTAAAAGAAGATAGTTTACCACCCAAGATAGGAGAAATAACTTCAACAAGCGAAAGTAATAGTATTCATATAGAAGTAGAAATTGCAAGGTCAGAAGGAGAAGTAAGCTTAAGCTATTACTATAAAAAAGATGGAGAAGCAGAAAGTAGTTATAAAGTATTAAAAGAAGGAGTAACAGATTTAACAGCGGATTTTACAGGATTAGAACAAAAAGTGGTATATAACATAAAAGTAGTAATAAAAGATAACAATGGAACTTCAAAAAAAGAAATTAATGTAACAACAGGAGAATTAACAGGAACAGTTACTCAAAAAGGGGAAACAATATGGAATGATGGAACAGCAAGCATAGAATTAGAAACAACCAAAACAGGGGTAACCATACAATATCAAATAGACACAACAGAAGGACAATGGCAAGATTATGAAGGAACAATCACGGGACTAAAACATGGAGGTACGGTATTTGCAGTAGTGACAGATGGAACAAATCAAAGTGGATATAGTAGCATTAATATTTTAGATGAAGAAGAGCCACAACAAGCACAAATAGAATTAAGTGGAACAACCAGTACAACAGTGGAAACTATTACAGCAACGGTAACTCATATAGATAATGAAAGCGGAGTAGATATTGGAAATTGTAGATGGGTATATAATACAAATGCAAATTCAATAGGCACAAATGAAAGTAGCTATCCAAATAAATTTAGTAATAATGGACAAACGATAGATTTAACAGCAACAACAGAAGGAACTTATTATTTACATGTACTAACAGTAGACAAGGCAGGAAGAAAAACGGAAACTATATCACAGGCAGTAACAGTAACAATACCAAATGCTGCACCAGTAATAAGTGCTGTTAACTTTAATTCTAAAACAGAAAATTCTATTACAATAGATGCTCAGGCAACAGATGCAGATAATAATAATTTAACATATACATTGTATACTAGTACATCAGAAAATGGAAGTTATAGTGAAAAGGCAAAGCAAACTGCAAATGCAAATACAAAAGTAAGCTTACAAGCAACTGGACTTAATATGTACACTTCATATTATTATTATGTTACAGTAACAGATGGAATAGTTACAACTACTTCATCAAAAAATACAGTAAAAACTTATTGCAAAGCTAGCTTATGTACAGGACCATTTACACAAACTGTAACATGTCCTACATGTAATGGAACAGGCGGATATTATGATGGTTGTACTTCTACAAAAGGAACTACAGGATCTGACCTTGCTGGATATGCATCAAGTGACTATGTATGTAGCTTTTGTGGAGGCCACTATGGAGCAGGTGCAGCATATTACACAGGTTGGTGGACGTGTGACAGATGTGGATATACTAGATATGTTTCTGGAAAAGTGTGTTCACATTCTCATGCTTTAGGAGCAGCATATGAATTGGGAGGTTCACATTCTACTTATGTAAGTTGTCCAACAACTATTACACAATCAATTAACTGTTCACATGGAAAATCAAGCCAACATTATTATTGTAGTACACATGGAAATGTTAATAGTGAATTACATGAATAAAATAATAATAAGTCAAAAATATTACAAGAGATACTGGATAAAAAGGTACCTCTTGTTTTTTTATAATAATTCATATATAATTATCCAAGATTAAAGTTTTACTAAGAAAGGGATAGATTAAGTTATGAATATGGTAATTGGAATAGAAGGATATGTGGGAGCAGGAAAAACAGCTATCTGTAAGGAATTATTAAATAAAATTCCAAATAGTATTTTATTAGATGGAGGTAGCTTGTATAGAGCTATTGTATATAGTTTAATGCAATCTGGATTAAATTTAGAAACTTTAAAACAGCAAATTAAAGCAATGGATATTAAACAAATTATGGAAAAACTAAAAGTACAAATTGCGATAGAAGATAGAAATACTGTTATTTATGTAGATGGCAAAAAAATGGAAGAAGAAGATTTACAATCTACTAACTCTTCTATTGCTGTTTCTGAACTCGGAACGATTGCCAATAACCAAAACTTATATCTTTTTGGCAGAAGTTTAATTGATGAATTTAAACAAAAGTTTAATGTCATTGTATCTGGTAGGGCCTTAATGGAGATTTATCCAGACTTGGATTATCACTTTTTAATTACAGCTTCTTTAGAAGAACGTATTCGTAGAAAAAGCATAAAATATCATCAAAAGATAGATTTAGAAGAATTAAAACAAAATATTCAAAAAAGAGATGAACTACAAGAAAAAGCAGGGTATTATAAGAAATATGAAAAGACTATTGTGGTAGATGTTACCAATTGCAAAACTGTGGAAGATTCTACTAATGCAGTATTAAAATATATAAAATAATATAAATGCTAAAAATAATATAAATATAGTTATTGAGCGTTGAGATTTTTGAAGAATTTTTGAAGAGTTATTGAAGAGCTTTGAAAATTTTTTAATAAATAAAAATGATAAAAAGTTGTCAAAAATCTCCGTCCCCAATGACACTCAATGAAAAAGTTAGTTTTAAGGAGTGTCCCAATTGGCTGAAAATCAGCCAAAAGGAACGTCCCCAATGGCTGAAAGGAGAAGAAACTTGGAATATCAAAATAAAAATTACAAGAGTTTGAAGATTATATTAGAGGTAAAAAGGTTGCTATTATTGGCTTGGGAGTTAGCAATATTCCTTTAATTGACTATTTTTATAGTTTAGGTGCAAAAAGTTTGTGTTTTTGATAAAAGACCTATTGAAAAATTAGAAGCAGATATCATAGAAAAAATTAGATAAATATGGTTTTACTTTATATACAGGAGAGGACAATTTAAGCCATTTGCAAGGTTTTTTCCATTATTTTTCGTTCCCCAAGTTGCAGACCAGATACTCCAGAAATTGTAGCAGAGGTACAAAAGGGTGCTGTTTTAACTTCTGAGATAGAGATGGTAATGCAAACTTGTCCTGGTACTAGTTATTGGTATTACTGGTAGTGATGGAAAAACTACAACTACCAATTTAATTTATCAAATTTTAAAAGAGGGTGGATATCATTGCTATTTGGGTGGCAATTTAGGTACTCCTTTATTCACTAAAGTAAAGGAAATGTCGCCAGAAGATTTTTGTTATTCTGGAGCTTAGTAGTTTTCAATTAATGGATATGCAAGTTAGCCCACATATTGCAGTAATTACCAATATTTCTCCTAACCATTTAGACATTCATAAATCTTATGAGGAATATATTAATGCCAAGAAAAATATTTTTAGCTATCAAAATAAAGATGATATTTTAGTAATTAATTATGATAATGAGATTACAAGAGAGTTTAAAAATGAAGCTAAAGGTAAGGTAATTTATTTTAGCAAAACTCAAAAGCTAGCAGATGGAGTTATTTACGACAATGGTGTTATTAAATCTTGCAAGGACAATGTAAGAAGACATATTTTAAATGTAAAAGATGTGTTATTAAGAGGAGTACATAATTACGAAAATATTTGTACTGCTATTGCTGCTACTTCTAGTTTGGTAGATCCAGAAGTACAAATAAGTGCTATTAAGAAATTTCAAGGGGTAGAACACCGCCTAGAGTTTGTAAGAGAAATTAATGGGGTAAAATGGTATAACGATTCTATAGGCAGTTCTCCAAGTAGAACTATTGCAGGTCTTAATGCTTTTGATGAAAGAATTGTTCTAATTGCAGGTGGGCTATGACAAACATCTGGATTATACTCCTGTTGCTAAGCCAATTGTAGAACATGTAAGTAATTTAATTTTAATGGGGGCCACTGCTCCAAAAATTGAAGAAGCTGTAAGAAAAGAATTGGAAAACCAGAAAAAAGAAATTCCAATTTATCATTGTTCTAATTTAAAAGAAGCAGTAAATAAAGCCTATGAAGTTGCTACTATGCAAGATATTGTTTTATTTTCTCCTGCTAGTGCAAGTTTTGATATGTTTAAAAATTTTGAGGATAGGGGAAATCAATTTAAGAAATTAGTAAAAGAATTATAGTATTTTTTGTATGATAATGCTATAATATATATAATTATATAATGTTCTTTATGTAAAGGAGTGTATAAATTATGATGTATCCATATGTAAAATATTCTGATGGTACAGAGGTTGTATTCTCTAATATATACATTGATAATAATCAAGAATGTATTGATGTTCATTTTGAAAGACCTACTCATAATGGTTTTGACTCTGTCAGAATAAAATTACCAACTTATGAAATAACTGTTTGGGAAGGAAATTATACCAAAGAAGAAATCGAATTTTTTAAGCAAGTTGTTAAAAATAATTGTGATTTATTTTATAAGTATGCTAAAGAAGGAGGTCTTAAATTTGCCTAGTATCTTTGAAATGTTGTAACTTTTTAGACATAAATTTCATATGATACATTAAATAAAAAAGGAGGTATCATATGAATTATCAAACTTATGAAGATTATATGAGAAGTGTGCTAGGATATCCAATGAATTCTCCTGATATCTATGAATCATATGATTATAGAAATAGTCAAAATTATGAAGATACATATTATCAAAATGAATATGTTTCCAATTTATCAGAAGAAGAAATAAGGGGATTTTATCCAGAAATTTATCATTTAGTGTATCCAATGGTGTGTAAGGTGTGTGAAATGAATTCACAACCTCTTACTGGGGAATTAATTGAAAAAATGACAGATGAAGTATATAATGCAATAGAAGATACAAGTACTGTTGTAAATGTGAGAATTGATACAAAAAAAGAAGATAATGAACCAAGTAACAGAAAAATAGAGGCAAGAAGTGAAACTAGAACTCCAATAAAATCAGAAAATAGAAGTGAAGTAAGACCAGAAAGACGAAGTGAAGTTAGAGCAGAAAATAGGCAAATTTCTGAAAGAGAAAATAAAGATGTTAGAGAGAGTAGAGAAAGTAGAGTAGAAAAAGCAAGTGCAGCAATGCAAGTAAACGCAATGCCAAGGGAAAGTAGAATATCCAATTTTACTTTGCGAGATTTAATTAAAATTTTAATTTTAAATCGATTATTTGGAGGAAATAGACCACATAGGCCACCACGTCCTCCATTCCCAGGCGGTCCTGGAATGCCACCACGTCCACCAACAAGACCACCATTTCCAGGAGGAAGACCACCAATGAGACCTAGAACAGATATACAAGATTCTATGCAAAAAAACTATAATGATTATTTAGCTTTCTAAAAATTTTAAAAAATAAAGTTTTTTAAATAAAAAAGAAAAATTTACCTTCTTGTGAAATAACTTTTTAATATAATATTTTCAAAGATATGCAAAAATAACATGCATATCTTTGAATTTTTCGTTTACAATAATAATGATAACTTTTTAAAAATAAAGAACGAATAGGGATGATATAAAATCCAAAAAGTAATAAAAAATTATTTTCAAAAAGTTGGAAAGGTAGGTAAGATTATGAAAGTCAAAGATTGTATGTCTCATAATGTATCTTGGGTAAAACCCGAAAACACAATAAAAGATTGTGCAACTATTATGTGTAATAATCATGTGGGTTGTGTTCCAGTTTGTGATAATGCTCAAAATGTAGTAGGATTAGTAACAGACCGTGATATTATTTTAAGATGTATTGCATGTGATAAAGATGTTAAAACAACACCAGTAAGTGAAATTATGACTTGTAAAGTGCAATGTTGTACACCAGAAGCAGATGTTACAGAAGCAGAACGCATTATGTCACAAAATCAAGTTAAAAGAATACCAATTGTAGATAATAATAAAATAGTAGGAATATTAACATTAGGAGATTTAGCAGCTAATGAGCAAATTAACAATAAGGGTGTAACTGATACTTTAAATAATATTTGTGGATGTGATGACAAAAACGCTGAATAATCTTTAATACAAATCAGAAGTCTAATAGATTTTGTTGGTTAAATAAGTTTTTACTAGAACTTACGTAGTAATGCAAAAGATGTAATAGTTTTGTTATATTTTTTGCATTTACTACATTAATTTAAATTTGTATAATCAGCCAAGCGAAAAGTTCAATGCAATTTATATCTATATATAAATTTTAAATTGACAATCCATATAAAACTATTTATAATGTACCTAACATGAAAACTTTGAAAAGGAGAAAAACTACATATGGTTATTGATATGAACTATTGGGGAAAAGTACTTAAAAATATTATTGTTTTAGCTGTAACAATATTAGGTGTATTTTTAGGGTTTAAGTTAGCCTTTTTTTATATGCCTTTTTTAATTGCTTTTATTCTTTCTTTGTTATTAGAACCTTGTATTCGCTTTATCATGAGAAAAACAAAATTAAAACGCAAAACGAGTTCTATTATTGTATTTGTAATTGCTATTATCATTATTGTGGGATTATTAGTATGGGCAGGTATTACCTTAGTTTCAGAAGCATCTAATTTATTAACAAGTTTAAACGAGTATATTGAAAAAGGATCTGCATTAATACAAGATATTATTTCTAAAATTGATTTTGAAAGATTACAAATTCCGGATAATATTATGAGCGCTATTCAAAGTTCTGCTATGGAGTTTTTAGGAACTTTATCAGAATGGGCAAAAAATGCATTAACAGGAGCCATTAACTTTTTAACTTCTGTTCCAACAATTGGTGTATATGCAGTTGTTACATTATTATCTTTATATTTTATTTGTGTTGATAAAGTATATATGATAGATCAGCTAGAACATCATATGCCAAAAATTTGGGTAAAAAAAATAGGGGTTCATTTAAAAGAACTTGTAAAAACATTGGGTGGATATTTAAAAGCAGAGGTAACTTTAGTATTTATTTCATTTGTTATTTGTTTAATTGGATTATATATTTTAAACTTTGCAGGATTTAACATTCCATATCCATTATTAATGGCTTTAATTATTGGTTTTGTAGATTTACTTCCTATTTTTGGGGCAGGTACATTTATGATACCATGGGCTATTTTATCAGCTTGCACAGGGGACATTTCACTTGCTATTGCTATTTTAGTATTGTGGGCAATTATGTCAGTAGTAAGACAATTATTAGAACCTAGAATTGTAAGCCGGAAATATTGGAATTCATCCTATATTTACCTTAATTGCAATGTATACTGGATTTAAATTTATGGGTATTATTGGTATGTTCATAGGACCAATTATACTAATTATACTAAAAAATATCTTTGCTACCTTTATTGACAAAGGAGTGTTTAAATCTATTTTTGAGAGATAGCATTGGAGTCTGTTCTAAAATTAAACTAAAATTATTTAAAAAAGTATTAGAATTGTCTTTTGAAATTTTTAAGCCTTGCGTGGGTGACCATTGTGACATCTGTAACGAGGCATTTATGCCTCGTTACAGATGTCCAAAAGGGGAAAGGTTTTAAAAATTGAAAAAGACAATTCTAATACTTTAATTATGCATTATATGTTTTAGAATAGACTCCAATGAAAATGAGTTTTCATTATAAAACAGTAGAAGTAGTTACAAAGGAGTCATCTGGTGGGTAAACAAATTCGTCTTGAGGCTTTTCTATTTTTTGAATTTGTTCTATTTTTAAAATAGGCATATCACCATGATAATTTCCTTTTGTAATTTCTCCTACAATTTCAATCCAAGTATTATCTTCATATTGTTTAATTTCCTCATATTCACTTAAAAAGCCAACTACTACAGTTTGAAAGTCAGAAGAAATAATCATATCTCTTGCTAATACAAATTGGTTTTGATTAAAATCTAACATACGAAATACATATCCAGAAAATTTAATTTTTTGTCCTACATAGGTATCTATATCGTCATGAACTGTTTTTAAAACATTGGTATAATTAGTAACTGTTAATTCTTGAACATCATTTTGTTTTAGTTTGTCATTGGTTTTGAAGAACTGATTGCCTAAAATACGATAACAAACAATAAATGTAATAATTAAAATGATAACCAATAGTATTCCTAAAAAAATTTTTCCTAATTTATTACCATTTACCTTAAAATTTAATATAAACATATTTACCACCTTTAAATTAAACTTAATAAAAACATATGAAGAATTTAAGTAAAATATGATTATTACTTGAAGAAACTAGTTTAATATATTCTTCTGGAAACAAAAGTGGTTAATTCTAAATAGAATTAATAACTTTTGCTTTTTTTGTTGCGATTTTTTAGCAAAAGTGATATAGTATCATAGATAAGATTTTACAAAATGAAGGAAGGATGAAAAACACATGGGATTATTTAAGACATATAGTCAAAAAGAGGTAAAAAGATTAAGGCCAACTGTTGAAAAAATTAATAGTTTAGAGCCAGAAATACAAAAATTAACAGATGAACAATTAAGGCATAAGACAGTGGAATTGAAAGAACAATTAGCAGATGGTAAAACTTTAGATGATATTTTACCAGAGGCTTTTGCTGTTGTAAGAGAGGCATCTAAAAGAGTATTAGGAATGAGACATTTTGATGTACAATTAATAGGCGGTATTGTTTTACATCAAGGTAGAATTGCTGAAATGAAAACTGGTGAAGGTAAAACTTTAGTAGCTACACTTCCTGTTTATTTAAATGCACTTACTGGAAAAGGTGTTCATGTTATTACTGTTAACGATTACTTAGCTAAAAGAGATAGTGAATGGATGGGAAAAGTATATAAATTCTTAGGACTAACAGTTGGTTTAGTAATTGCCGGAATGGAACCAGAAGAAAAAAGAGCAGCTTACAACTGTGATGTTACTTATGGTACTAATAATGAATTTGGTTTTGATTATCTAAGAGATAATATGGTAATTTATAAAGAACAATTAGTACAAAGAGAATTAAATTATGCTATAGTGGACGAGATTGATAGTATTTTAATTGATGAAGCTCGTACTCCATTAATTATTTCTGGACGTGGAACACAATCTTCAGACTTATATAAAAAGGCGGATAATTTTGTAAGAAAATTAACTCCAAAAGTACTAGTAGAAGAAGATGTTAAAAATGAAGAACAAGCAGAAGACAATGAAAATTATGACTATATTGTAGATTTAAAAGCAAAATCTGCTTCTTTAACACAAAAAGGAATTAGAAAAGCAGAACAAGAATTTGGCTTAGAAAATTTCAATGATATTGAAAATTCTGAGTTGGTTCATAATGTAAATCAAGCTCTTCGTGCTCATGGCGTTATGAAAAAAGATATTGACTATATTGTAAAAGATGGAGAGGTTTTAATTGTTGATGAATTTACAGGAAGAATTATGTATGGAAGAAGATATAACAATGGGCTTCATCAAGCAATTGAAGCAAAAGAGCATGTAAAAATTGCAGATGAATCTAAAACATTAGCTACTATTACCTTCCAAAATTATTTTAGAATGTATTCTAAACTTTCTGGTATGACTGGTACTGCTATGACAGAAGAGGCCGAATTCCAAGAAATTTATAAATTGGATGTTATAGAAATTCCAACCAATAAACCAATGATTCGTGAAGATTTACATGATGTCATTTATAAAAATGAAGCAGGTAAATTTAGAGCAGTTATTGCAGATATTAAAGAATGCCATGAAAAAGGACAACCAGTATTAGTTGGTACAGTTTCTATTGAAAAGTCTGAAAAATTAAGTAATATGCTTAAAAAAGAGGGGATTAAGCATGAGGTGTTAAATGCTAAATTCCATGAAAAAGAAGCTGAAATTATTGCACAAGCGGGTAAATATGGAGCAGTTACCATTGCTACTAATATGGCAGGTCGTGGTACTGATATTATGCTTGGCGGTAACAGTGAATATTTAGCAAAACAAGAAATGAGAAAGCAAAGGTATACAGAAGCTCAAATAGAACAAGCAACAGCTTTTAATGAAACAGATGATCAAGAAATCTTAGCAGCAAGAAAGAAATTTAAAGAATTACAAGATAAATTTGATAAAGAAATTAAAGAAGAAAAGCAAAAGGTAATTGAAGCTGGCGGATTAAAAATTATAGGTACAGAAAGACACGAATCTAGAAGAATTGATAATCAGCTTCGTGGACGTAGTGGTCGTCAAGGAGATCCAGGACAATCTAGATTTTATATTGGACTTGATGATGACTTAATGAAAATCTTTGGTGGAGACATGATTACTAAAGTATATAATACCCTAGGTGCAGACGAAGATATGCCAATAGAAGCTAAAATTCTTTCTAATGCTGTTGAATCTGCCCAAAGAAAAGTGGAAAGTAGAAACTTTAGCATTCGTAAAAATGTACTAGAATATGATGATGTTATGAATGTACAAAGAGGCATTATTTATGATGAAAGAAGAAAAGTATTAAATGGCGAAAACCTAAAAGAATATATTGGTCATATGATAGATTCTTTAATAGAAGAAACAGCAAACGAATATTTAGCAGATATGGATAACTTCAATAAAGAAGCCATGTTGCAAGATATTCTAGTAAATTTCGGTATTTTCCATTTAGATTCTCTTGAAAAAGATAGAATTAGAATAGATGATGTTATTACAGAGCTAAAAGAAAAAGCACATAAAATTTATGAAGAAAAAGAACAAACCATTGGCGAAAGTAACATGAGAGAACTAGAAAGAATTGTACTATTAAGAATTGTAGATGAAAGATGGATGAATCATATTGACGCAATGGATGAACTAAAAGATGGTATTGGTCTTCGTGCTTATGGTCAAAAAGATCCAGTTGTTCAATATAGAATTGAAGGTGCAGATATGTTTGACCAAATGATTTTAGATATTAAAACAGATGTAGTTAAATTCCTAATGAATGCTAGAAAAAGAGAAACAAATATGCAAAGAACAACTTCTGTAAAAATTACTGGTGAAGGGCTAGAAGATACCACTCTTAAAAATCTAGAAGGAAATGCACCAAGAAAATCTGGAGGAAACCATACCGTAGTAAATACTGCTCCAAAGGTTGGAAGAAATGATCCTTGCCCATGTGGTTCGGGTAAAAAGTATAAGAACTGCCATGGAAGAAATAATTAAATAACTTTAAAAAAAGAGTAATTACATTGATAATTACTCTTTTTTATGATATGATTGCAGTATGCTTATTAAAGAATTATAAAATATTGAAGGGAGAACCTAAATTGTTAGAAAATATAGAAGTTTTATGTCATAGTAGTATTAAATTTAGTAAAGGGTCAATTATCTATTTTGATCCATTTAAAATAGATAAAAATTCTTATGATGCAGATATTATATTTATCACACATGACCATTATGACCATTATTCAGAAGAAGATATAGACAAGGTAGAAAAAATAGGTACAATGATTGTAGCACCAGAAGATTTACTAGTAAAATTATTAAAAAAAGGCTTTAAAAAAGAAAGTATTATTACAGTAAAACCAAATGAAAGTTATATAGTCAAAGATATTAAATTTACAACAATCCCTGCTTATAATACCAATAAGCAATTTCATCCAAAAGCAAATGGATGGGTAGGGTATATCGTTAATTTAGAAGGAAACACCTACTATATTGCAGGAGATACAGACATAACAAAAGAAAATCAAAAAGTAAAATGTGATGTAGCATTTGTGCCAGTTGGTGGCACTTATACCATGAACTATAAAGAAGCAGCTGAGTTAATTAATCAAATTCAACCTAAAGCAGCTGTGCCTATGCATTATGGAAGTATAGTAGGGACGAAAGAAGATGCAATACAATTTTCTAAACTAGTACATCCAGAAATAAAGGTTGAAATTTTAATGAAATAACGAAAGGAAAGAAACAATGGATAAAATAAAAGGATTATCAACCCAAGAGGTAGAAGAGCAAATTCAAAAAGGCAATGTAAATAAACTTCCAAAAGATAATTTAAAATCAAATTGGAAAATTATTTATGATAATGTATTTACATTATTTAACTTATACAATTTAATCATAGCAATTGCCCTTATTTGTGTAAAAGCATATACAAATGTATTTTTCTTCTTAATTATTGCCATCAATGTGCTTATTGGAATTATCCAAGAAATACATGGAAAAAATTTAGTAAAGAAGCTATCTATTTTAAGTGCATCCAAAACAACGGTAATACGTAATGGTGTGGAAGAAAAAATAGATGTAGAAGAAATCGTGTTAGGAGATACGATTGTTTTACAACAAGGAGATCAAATTCCTTCTGATGCTTATGTAATTTCAGGAGAAATAGAAGCAAATGAGGCACTACTTACTGGAGAGTCAGATTTAATTGTAAAAAAAGAGAATGATAAGCTGTTTTCTGGAAGTTATGTTGCTAGTGGTAAATGTTATGCTGTTATAGAAAAAGTAGGAGAAGATAATTTTGCAAACAAAATTATTAGTTCAGCTAAAAAACAAAAATCAAATAATTCAGAACTTATTCTTTCTATGAAAAAGGTTACAAGATTTACTAGTTTTGTTATTATTCCATTTGGTATTATTTTGTTTGTACAAGCTTACTATACAAGACAAACAGATATTACACAAGCAGTTATTGGCACAGCAGCAGCATTACTTGGCATGCTTCCTAAAGGATTAGTATTATTAATTACAATTTCTTTAGAGTCAGGTGTTATTAAACTAGCCAAAAAGCAAGTATTGGTACAAGAGTTATATAGTATCGAATCTTTAGCTCATATTGATACCATATGCTTAGATAAAACTGGAACTATTACAACAGGAAAAATGAATGTATCAGAAGTAGAACTCTATAATGAAAAAGTTCTACCTAAAACTTTCCAAGAAATGATGGTAGCATTTGTAAATGGAATGGAAGATAATAACTCCACCTTTAGAGCCATGAAAGATTATTTTAAAGGAGAAGTACAATATAAAGTGGCAGAAAAAATTCCTTTTTCATCAGAAAGAAAATGGAGTTCTATATCTTTTGAATCAATTGGTTCCATAGTAATGGGAGCACCAGAAAAATTATTTAAAGAAACATCCACAAAAATGCCAGAAAAAATCATAGAATTACAAAGAGCAGGTAAACGAGTTCTAACAATAGCATATACGAATAAAACAATAGCCACACCAGAATTACCAGAGCTAGAAATTGTAGCAAGTATTATTTTAGAAGATCCATTAAGGAAAAATGCAAAAGAAATGCTAGGATATTTCAAAAAACAAGGTGTAAATGTTAAAATTATTTCAGGAGATAATCCTCTTACAGTATCTAATATAGCTAAAACAGCAGGACTCGAAAACTATGAATCTTACATAGACTTATCTAGCATAAAAGATGATGCAGAAATTTTTGATTTAATAGATCAATATAGTATTTTTGCAAGAGTGTTACCACATCAAAAGAGTATTATTGTAAAGGCATTACAAGATAAAGGGCATAAAGTAGCAATGACAGGTGATGGCGTAAATGATGTTATTGCATTAAGAGAAGCAGATTGTAGCATCACTCTTCCAGATGCTACAGATAGTGCAAAACAAGTTTCTCAAATTGTACTTTTAAATTCAGATTTTAGTGTATTAAAAGATGTATTAATGGAAGGAAGAAGAGTTGTTAATAATATAACAAATGTAGCAAGAATATTCTTTATTAAAACAATATATTCTATGCTTTTATCCGTATTTTGTATATTAACAAATACAGCTTTTCCATTTATACCAATTCAAATTACATTAATCGATTTGGCAATTGAAGCATATACTTCTTTCTTTATTTCTTTTGAAAGAAATGAAAAAGAAATAAAAGGAAAATTCTTAAATACAGCTTTAATCAATGCATTACCATTTGCTATTGTTATTATGCTTAATATTATATTCTTAACTTTTGTAGGTAATCATATGGGAATACCTCAAGACAATTTAACCACTATGATGTATTTATTAATCGGATTTGTAAGTATATTGGCAGTACAAGAGGCTTGTATGCCATTTAACAAACTTCATGTATTTTTATTTACAACAACAGCAGTAGGGTTTTATGTAGCAGCCTTTTTATTTAAGAATATTTTAAAATTGTCAATGCCAACAACTGATCAACTTATTATGATTGTGGTTTTAGCAGTTATTAGTTATTTACTTATTTTTATAAAAAGAATAATTTATAAAAAGGTGTTAAAAAACTAGCTTGAATTGTGAAGAGTTTACGTGAAGATTTTATAAAAAAAATAGCTTTACAAACATATGAACAGTTTAGTATTTAAACTTATTGTATAGTAAAGAAATAAAAGGAGTGTGATTTTGTGATTGAATTAGAAGAAAACACTAGAAAACTAGAACAATTAAAAGAAAAATTACAACAAATAGGTGATTCTCTTTGACATATCTAACTTAAGGCAAGAATTAAAAAAATTAGAAGAGCAAACAATGGCAAATGAATTCTGGAATGATGCTGACAATAGTTCTAAAGTTCTAAAACAGATAAATCAATTAAAAAGTAAAATTGAAAATTATCAGAAAATAGAAACAGAATTAACAAACTTGCTAGAAATGACAGAACTTTTACAGGCAGAACCAGAAGAAGAAATGGCAAAAGAAGTTTTAAAATCTACTTTTATTGTGGAAAAAGAAATAGAAAAATTAGAAATTACTACTCTATTATCTGGCAAATATGATAATAATAATGCTATTTTAACCATTCACCCAGGAGCAGGTGGAACAGAGGCACAAGATTGGGCTGAAATGCTCTACCGTATGTATACTAGATGGGCAAATGCCAATGGATATGAAGTAAAGGAATTAGACTATTTAGAAGGGGAAGAAGCAGGCATTAAAAGTGTTACATTTATGGTAGAAGGAAACTATGCATATGGTTATTTAAAAGGAGAAATGGGAGTTCACCGTTTAGTTAGAATTTCTCCATTTGATGCAGGAGGAAGGAGACATACCTCATTTGCTTCAGTTGAAGTATTACCAGAAATTACAGATGATGTACAAATAGATATTAATCCAGATGACTTAAGAATTGACACTTACCGTGCATCTGGAGCAGGAGGACAACATATTAATAAAACTTCATCTGCTGTTAGAATTACTCATATACCAACTAATATTGTAGTTGCTTGCCAATCAGAACGTTCTCAAATACAAAATAGAGAAACTGCAATGAAAATGTTAAAATCCAAATTATTAAACTTAAAAGAAAAAGAACAAAAAGACACTATTGAAGAACTAAAAGGGGTTCAAATGGATATCGCATGGGGAAGCCAAATACGTTCTTATGTATTTTGCCCCTATACTTTAGTAAAAGATCACCGAACAGGTTACGAGGTCGGAAATGTGCAAGCTGTAATGGATGGAGACTTAAATGAATTCATTAATAGCTATTTAAAATATAATTTGTCAATGGGTGTCAATGGGGACGGAGAATTTTGACAACTTTAAATAATGGTCAACGTTGATATTATTATTTAAAAGCTGTAGAATTGTCTTTTTCAATTTTTAAAACCTTTCCCCTTTTGGACATCTGTAACTTCGGCATAAATGCCTCGTACAGCTGTCACAATGGTCGCCCACGCAAGGCCTTAAAAATCTCAAAAGACAATTCTACTGCTTTATTGAATTAATTATTTCTCAAAAATCTCCGTCCACATTGACAAAATTGTAACAAAACACTAAAAAAACACATAAAATATACCAGTTAATTAGTAGTCTTAAATATTAATTTAACTGGTATTTTTATGTAAGGATTTGTGATTTTTATGCATATTAATGTAATTAAATTTGGTGGAAGTTCTTTAGCTGATAATGAAAAAATGAAATTGGTAGCTAAAAAAACAATTTCTTTTTTAGAAAAAGCAAAAAATGGTAGAGTAGTGGTGATTGTATCTGCTCAAGGAAAAACAACTGATGATTTGATAGGAGAAGCAAAAGAGTTAAGCCTATGTCCAAATAAAAGAGAATTGGATATGCTAATATCTGTAGGGGAACAAATTTCTGCTGCGAAATTTACTATTTTGTTGCAAGAAATGGGGTATAGAGCTATTTCATTAACAGGATGGCAGGCGGGTATTAAAACAAATTCTGAATATGCAGAAGCAAAAATTACAGGAATTTATCCAAGTAGAATTCTAGATGAACTAGAAAATAATCAAATTGTAGTTATAACAGGATTTCAAGGAATTGATGAGCAAAAAAATATTACTACTTTGGGAAGAGATGGTTCTGATACTACGGCAGTAGCTGTAGCAGCTGCTTTACGAGTAAAAGAATGTTACATTTTTACTGATACTGATGGTGTTTATAATGAGGATCCAAACAAAAATTTAAATGCTCAAAAGTTGGAACATATATCATATGATAAAATGATAGAAATGGCGGAAAAAGGAGCAAAAGTACTACATACTAGATGTGTTCATATTGCTAAGAAATATCAAGTTAAAATTATTGTAAAATCAACTTTTGAAGAGGGAAGAGGAAGTATTATTAATTAAATATTCTAGTGAAATTATTTAGAAAATATTTTAGTTGAATTATTTTAATTAAATTATTTTGGTGAGAAGATTTTTTAAAGAAAAAATCTTCTTTTCTTTTTATTTTCATTGCATAACTTGTTCTAAAATAGACAAGACCTGAATATACTTAAATAGACTTATTTTTTAAAGGAGTGGTACAAATGCCAATTGATGAGAGAAAAACAATGACAAATAATATGACTAATGTGATTCAAAATATTGTGTTAGAAAATAGGGAAAAACTAAATATTACAGGAGTGCTAGATGTTTTAAGTTTTGATGATCAAATTGTTATTTTAGAAACAGAATTAGGACTTCTAACCGTAAAAGGAGAAAACATTAGAATTAACAAATTGAGTTTAGATAGTTCAGAAGTAACTATTGACGGAGAGATTTATCAACTTGCATATAGTGAAAAAGATACCATGGAAAAAAGTGGAGGATTTTTAAACAAAATATTTAAGTAGGTGAAAGCATGGAAGAAGTATATAGTCAACTATTTTGTTTACTAATATTTACAATTACTGGTATTATTATTGGTATTTTATTTGATATTTTTAGAATTTTACGAAAAAGTTTTAAGACAGCAGATTTTGTTACTTATCTACAAGATATCCTATTTTGGATTCTAACTGGAGCTATTATTTTATTTTCCATTTTTCAATTTAATCATGGAGAAATTAGAAGTTATGTTTTTGCTGGAATTATTTTAGGTGTTGTCTTATATATGATAACCATTAGTAAATTTATTATTAAATCTAGTGTTTTTATTATTAAATGGATAAAAAAAATCATTTCTTATCCACTTCATTTACTAGAAAATATAATAAAAAAATTTATGATAAAACCAATTATATTTATTTTTAATTTAGTAAAAGATAAAGGAAATAAAATTTACAAAAAAACAAAAAATGACAAAAATAAACAAAAAAGATAAGAAAAAACAAACAAATTTAAAAGAAAAAGAAGGAATTTTATGAAAAATGTAGAAAAAATAAATATAGTGTGTTATAATCATAGAAGTAATTGATAAGGAATGAAGATACATATGAAAAACAAAAATTTAAAATCAATCTTAAAAAGAGTTTTTATAATAGCAATTGCTATTTATGTTGTTTATACTTTTTTTGCTCAACAAAAAACTTTAAATGCTTACCAGGCAGATAAAGAGCGTTATGCTGAACAAATTGCAGCAGAAGAAGAAAAAAAAAAGCAGAATT